>JBAQJU010000058.1:0-48023 GCA_049300475.1 Terriglobales bacterium
CGCGACGGCTATTCGCTCGAAGCCGAGGTTGGAAAAGTGCTCACCGGTCTCGGCTTCAAGCGCGACGATTGGACTCGGCATACCGAGGAATTTTCCGGCGGCTGGCAGATGCGAATTGCGCTCGCCAAGCTGCTGCTGCAGAAACCGAACCTGCTCCTGCTGGATGAGCCCACCAACCATCTTGACCTTGAAGCCCGCAACTGGCTGGAAGAGTATTTGGAGAGCTATCCCTACGCGTATGTCCTGATTTCCCACGACCGCTATTTTCTCGATACGACAGTCCAGCGCATCGTCGAAATCTGGAACAAGAAACTGCACTTCTACGCCGGGAACTACGATCAATATCTCGCCGGGAAAACCGCGCGCAAAGAGCAGCTTGAATCCGCCTACAAAACGCAGCGCGACCGCATCGTGCAGCTTGAGGTGTTCATCAACCGCTTCCGCTACACGGCGACCAAAGCCAAGCAGGTGCAGAGCCGTATCAAGGAACTGGAGAAGATCGAGCGCATCGAGATTCCGGAAGAAGAAAAGACCGTCCACTTCTCCTTTCCCCAGCCCAAGCCCAGCGGGCGGATTGTCGCAGAGTTCTCGAACGTCGCCAAAAGCTATGGCGAGCGTGGGCCTGATGAACACAAGGTTTTCGCCAATGTAAATTTCATGATCGAACGCGGCGAGCGCATTGCGCTGGTCGGCGTCAATGGGGCAGGGAAGTCGACCCTGATCAAGCTGCTGGCGGGCGCCGAGCCACTCACTGCCGGAGAATACAAACTCGGCCACGAAGTTCACCCCGATTACTTCGCCCAGGATCAATACAAGGAACTCGATCCCGAAGCGCGCATCCTGGACGATCTCGGCGAGCTTTCGCCCTCGTCCACGCAGACGCAGCTGCGCAGCCTTTTAGGTTGTTTTCTTTTTTCCGGGGACGATGTTTTCAAGCGCATCGGCGTGCTCTCCGGTGGCGAGCGCAACCGCTACGCTCTGCTCAAAATGCTGCTGCATCCGGCGAACTTTCTGCTGCTTGACGAGCCGACCAATCACCTCGACCTGCGCGCCAAAGATGTGCTGCTCGATGCGCTCATGAAATACACGGGCACGGTCGTGTTCGTCTCCCACGACCGCTACTTCATCGACAAGCTGGCGACGCGCGTCTTCGAAATCGGCGACGGCAAAGTCGAAATCTATCCCGGAAATTACGAAGACTATCTCTGGCGCAAACAGGGAGGAGCCGCGCACCTTCAAGCCGAGACAGCAAAGACAGTTGGCGTGACACAGCCGACGAATGGCAATCAGCCGGTGGCTGCGGAGCCCGTCGATTCCAAAGTAAAGCGGCTCAACCCGATCAAGCGGAAGCAGATGGAAGACCGGTTGCGAGAAGTCGAAGGAAAAATCTCGGAGACAGAGTCGGCCATCGAGCAGATCGAAGTTCAGCTGCAATCATTCGTGAGTGCGGAGGACACACAACGCAAGACGCTGGAACTAGCGAATCACAAGAGCGATTTGAAGAAATTGATGAGAGAGTGGGAAGAGCTGTCGCAAGAGCTAGTGTGAAGAACCCATAACTATTAACGTCTTACCCGCCCTGCTTCAACTCCGTCAGGACCTGGCGGGCGATTTCCTTCAGCGTCTCGAACACGCCTACGCCCTGGAAGGCGACGGCCTCGACCATGGGCTCATTCTTCTTACGCAGTTCCTTGGAGAGCGCATCCACTGGAAGAATGTTCGGCAGATCGCGCTTATTCAGCTGCAGCACGTAGGGAATCTTGTTGAACTCGTAACCGTGCTCTTTCAGGTTCGACATGAGGTTGTCGAGGGCTTCGACGTTGGCGTCCATGCGCTCCTGCTGGGAATCGGCGACGAATACGATGCCGTCCACGCCGCGCAGAATCAGTTTGCGGCTGGCATCGTAGAAGACCTGGCCGGGAACCGTGTAGAGGTGGATGCGAGTCTTGAAGCCGCGCACCGTTCCTAGATCGAGAGGCAGAAAGTCGAAGAAGAGGGTGCGATCGGTCTCGGTGGCGAGCGAGATCATCTTGCCCTTTTGCTGTTCCGCGGTTTTTTGGAAGATGAACTGCAGATTGGTCGTCTTCCCGCCTAATCCGGCGCCATAGTAGACGATCTTGCAGTTAATCTCGCGTGCTGCGAAGTTGATGAAACTCAAAAGGCTTCCTCAGGAACTCCGGCGCAAAAACCGTTGCGAACCTCTCCCTCAACGCGGGAGTCCTTTCGCTCACAAATTGCAGTATCTTATTCTGCTGGTTTTTATACCACACCCGGAGGTGTGGGTGCTGGTTACCCAGGTTACTGAACTCCAATAGTCGATTTACCGCTCGCGTCACTGACGGGGCAAAGTCCCGTCACCAACCACCATCCAGGCGTTGTTAGCGAGCGTTTGGCAGCGGGTAATATCCGTCTCTGGCATAGACTTTGACGTCTGGACGGCGCACCCGGACTTCGATCTGGCGGTAACCGCCGATGCCCTTACTGCTGTAACCGAGCGTGTATTGATTGCGCGAATCTCCGAGAGCAGCACTGTAAGCGCGCTCAATTTCGGCGCTCGTCAGTTCGTTATAGACGGTGCCTCCTCCGGTCGCCGAAACGTATTTCGGCAAGATGTCGCCGTAGCCGAGCAAAGCGCGCGTTTTCGGCAAGTGGATACGCTCCAGCGTGCCATAACCGGGAGTGGCCGCGCCTTCGAGTCCAATCGCATACACGGTGATTTGCTGGGTCTGAAGCACTTTGAGCGTATCTTTGAAACTGGCCGTCGAGCCCTGTTCGCGCCCGTCGCTGATGATGAAAATGATTTTCCGGTGGGTGCGGTCGCGCTTCGCCAGATCGCGCGCCGCCATGAGGATGGCATCGTTCAGCACGTGCGCTACCCTGGGAGGCGTGCTGATGGGCGTAATCGGCGTGTCGACCGGAAGGCCGTTAATCATCGGCCCCTGCGGCCCCAGAGGTCCACTGGTTACCGGAGGTCCGTTGTTCGTGCCGCGGTAGTTCGTGATCTCGTTGAGAGTAGCAGTCAGTTCGTGGCCGATGGCGGTGAAATCCGAGACCCGGCCGACCGTGCTGCTATAGGTGTAAATTGCGACTTCGTCGAACGGACTGAAGGCGCCTTCCAGAGCGGGCAGCGTCTGTTGGACCTTGCGCACGCCAACGTCGGGCATGCCAAGATCGATGATCACGGCCGCGGAAAGCGCAAACGGATCGCTGGTAAAAAACTTGAGTGTTTGCTTCTGCCCGTTTTCGAGAACGGTGAAATCTTTGGGCAGCAGCCCGTTCACCATGCGGCCGTTGCTATCTTTTACTGTTACCGGGACCAGCACCAGGTTCGGCGTAATCCTGATCGTGAAACCGACGTCCTCGCCCGTGTCTTTATCCTTTGGGACGCTGCCCGCCGGCACCGTCTTCACGGGAGGCATGGGCGGCGGAGGGGTCTGTCCCGACTCGGGATTTGGATTCTGCCGGGAGCTCGATTCCGGGAGGTCGGAAGTGGAGTGAGGTAGTTGGTGGGAGCCAGTCGTGACTCCATTGCCGGTAGCATCGGGCGTGGACACCGGCTGGTTGGCCTCATCCCGCGGGCTGGGCGGCGGCGGCGGCGGGATGGGACGGGTTGCGGAGGGGGCATCGGGAATGTCTCCGGGCGGTTGCTGCTGGGCAAGCGGGCTGGCCGCCAGGAGCATGCTCAACCCCAGAATCAGTAGCGCGCTAGTCTTTGTGGCCATTGCTGGAACCCTCTGTCTTTCGTGCTCTTCTCTTTTCTTTCAGTCAACCCGTACTCAAACCGCCTTCCAACCATGCCCGCGTTTCTTAAGAATTCAGATGCCAGCTTCCATCTCACCGGTGCATCTAACCGCTACAGGCCCCTACAGGATAGACTAGCAAGTATCGGGAAAACATGCTGATGCCTAAATTAAGTTACAAACCAAGCCTGTCTGCCGTCGCGCTGGCGACGTTCGTTTTTGCTTCCGTGTTGGTCTTGTCACCGGCTGCGAGCTCCCAGAGCTCGGCGGCGCAGCCCACGACGCCATCGCCGGCAAATTCCCAGGCTAAACCGGCAGGATCGAACGACCAGCAGCAAGGTCAATCCGACGAGACCACGACCACCCTTAAGGTCAACGTCGAGGTCGTCCAGCTATTCTTCAACGTCAAAGACAAGCATGGTGCACTGATCCCTAACCTTAACAAGGAGGATTTTGACATCTTTGAAGATGGCAAGCCGCAGACGATCAAATATTTTAAGGCCGAATCCGATCTGCCCCTGACGCTTGGCATGCTCATCGATTCCAGCGGCAGCCAGCAGCGCGTGCTCGACATGGAGAAGGAGGTCGGAGCATCTTTCCTCGAAAATATTCTGCGCTCAAAAGATGAGGCATTCGTCATCAGCTTCGACATCGACATCACGCTGCTGCAGGACTTTACGAATTCGGTGAGCCGGCTTAGGCACGCGCTGAACGAAGCAAGAATCAACACCGGCGGAGTCAGCTGTGCCGGAGGTCCGATTGGGCCGCAAGGACCGATTCCATGCTCTTCGACCGGGCCCCGAGGCACCGCGCTCTATGACGCTGTTTACCTGGCCTCGCACGATGAGTTGAGCCACGAGGTCGGTCGCAAGGCGATGATCTTGCTCACCGACGGCGAAGACGAAGGAAGCCGCCTCAAGATCAAAGATGCGATCGAAGCGGCCCAGAAAGCCGATGCCATCTGCTACGTGCTCCTCATCGCCGACCGCGGCTTCTACGGCTTCGGCGGCTATTCCGGCGATTCGGAGATGAGGAAGCTGACCGAGCAAACCGGCGGCCGAATGATCGAAGTCGGCAACAAGATTGACAAGCTGCGCCAGGCCTTCGACCAGATTGCTCAGGAACTCAGGAGCCAGTACAACATTGGCTACACTCCCACCAATACCGCCCGCGATGGCAGCTTCCGAAAGGTAGAGATCAAGCCCAAGCAGGGCAACTACAAGATCCAGGCACGCAGCGGATATTATGCGGTCGCGCGGCCCGAGGACTAGGGGGCAGCTCGGGTTCAGGTCTCAGGTCTCGGGCTTAGGTTTCAGGTCACCCCCTCCTCCGATCTCTTAGAATCATTGATTTAGCGAGAAAATGTCATCTAAAATATTGGAAACATTATACTTAGACTCAATCCCCAAAGGTCCCACAACCTGTTTGCGGTGATTTCGGGCACGAAACTCATTCTCGCGGCTCTAGTTTTCGCAAAATCTATATTTCAAAGAACTTAGTCGGGCTCGCCGTGCTGGGCGGAGCCTGTCCCGCTTCGGGAGCGTTCCCACGGACTCATGAACAAGCTTAGGAGTGTCTTCTGCTAAGTCAAGGAAGATTTGGGGGCACTATCTGGCGCTTGACACCGGCCTGATTCGCCTCCAAACTAGGTGGACCCGAACGTCCCCCGTTCGTTGACCCTGAATTCCCCCTTTTATCCGCAACCGTCCCAGGAGGTTCCTGTAATGCCGCTGCGCCGCCTTGCGCTCTGTAGCCTGATTGGTCTTTTCATCGTCAACAGCCTCTGGGGACAGACCCAACAGCCAGAAATTCGCACCGGAATTTTTCGGGGGAGGAAGATCACCTATACCTGGATTCCGGGAGCTGGAAATAACGGCGCGGGCAAAGCGATTTTCCAGGGCGACATCATTCTGGATCATGTGCAGCAATTGCCGGGCAGCGGAACGGTCGGGGATAGCCTGGGCGTAGCGTATCCGCAGTATCTATGGCCAAAGGTGGGCAGCGTTTATCAGGTTCCCTATACCATCGATCCGGCGTCGGGCGACCAAAGCGACATCCAGACTGCGGTCGCACAGTTCAACAGCAATTTTGCGGGAGTAATCCAGTTCGTCCCGTATACCAACCAAGCCGACTACGCGAATTTCAGCTTCGACCCGAACAATTCCAGCGGATCGTGCGAGGCCTACGAAGGCCGCGTGGGCGGGGAACAAACGGTTGGAGGATCGGCAAGCTGCACGGTGGCCACGATTCTGCATGAAATGGGGCACACGGTTGGGGTGTGGCATGAGCAGTCTCGCCCCGACCGCAACACGTTCGTCAACGTGAACTACGACGCCGTCATCAAAGCGTCGCGTGGAAACTTCGATCAGTTCCTTGATAATGACCAGGAATTGACGCTGTTTGATTATGCGTCGGTGATGGAGTATCCGGCCTTCTCGTTTTCGCGCAACGGAGAGCCCTGCATTGAATCGATCCCCGCGGGCATTCCGCTTTCGAATCCGAACGGCTACAGCGCGGCCGACATCGATGGCATCGACCGCCTCTATGGCGCGATTCCGACGGCGGTGACGGTGACCAGCAATCCTACGGGGTTGCAGGTGATCGTGGATGGCGTGACGGTGACCACGCCGCAGGTCTATAGCTGGGCGCTGAATTCCACGCACACGGTGAGTGTGGCTTCCACGCCGCAGACGCTCGGAGGCGTCAGTTACACTTACGGCCGCTGGAACGATTCGACCAGCCCGACCCACACGATCACGGTCACGCCTGGCAACAATACGGTGACGCAGCCCGCGACCGCGCCGGCGGTGACGGTCTACTCGGCAAACTTTATTCAGCTGGTGCAATATGTGAACACGATCTATCCGTCCGGTGCGGGAACGGTAACGCCTTCACCTGCGCCGCAATCGTATGCGGGATTGTCAGGGGTCTACTACATTATCCGGCAGTTAGTCACGCTGACGGCAAATCCGAATGCGGGCCAGAATTTTTATAACTACATCAATTCACCGTACTGGCTGCCGGGAGCAAACGGCGCCAATCCCAAGACGTTTTATGTGATGGACGATGGCAGCGCCATCAACCTGACCACGTACTTCACGAGTTCTCCCGTGTACACGGTGACCACCAATCCGCTGGAGTCCAACTACTGGATACTGGTGGATGGCAATTATTGGCAGGCGCCCGCAAATTTCGCGCTGCCTTACGATTCCAGTTGGACGCCATCGAGCAGCCACAGTGTGGGCACGTATTCGCCGCAGTATCCGTGGAGTTTGAATACGCGTTTCAATTTCTCCAGTTGGAGCGATGGCGGTTCGGAGACCCACAACGTCGCGCTGCCTGCAATCGGAGGCGCCGTCTACACAGCGGACATCATTCCTGACTATCTGGTCGTGAACTATCCGTTGGAAGCCTGCGCGGGCGCGATCGGCGTTACGCCGGGATCGCCGAGCGGCGATGGTTTTTATCCCACGGGCAGCCTGGTCAGCTTCAGCCAGACTCCCAATGCCGGGTGGATTATTACAGGGTGGGTCTACGATCTGAGCGGAAATGCCAGCCCGCAGAATCTGACGGTGAGCGATGAAACGCTGGTAGCTGCTGACTACAGCACCACGGCGACTCCCTTACAGTTGACCAGCATCAGCCCGGGCAGCATTGCGGCTGGCAGCGCGCCATTCACCCTCACGATCAATGGCGCGGGCTTCACTTCGGCGACGGCGGCCTACATCGGCGGCTACTACCGGAAGGCAACCCTCGTCAGTTCGACGGAGTTGACCGTGTCGATCCTGGCATCCGATATTGCGACGGCTGGCGCTTTCCAGGTTGCGGTGGGAAATTTCCCGTCCGGCGCGAGTTGTGCGGCCTACGTTCCGACGACGTTCTATGTGTTACTGGCTTCGGGCGGGACGGCGAGCGTGAGCACGAAAACTTTGGCTTTTGGCAATCAGGCCGCGGGAACCAGTAGCGCAACCAAGACGGTCACGCTGACGAATTCAGCTTCGGGACCTCTTTCAATCGGATCGATCGACAGCAGTGGAGACTTCAGCCAGGCGAATAATTGTTCGAGTTCATTGGCAGGGAAGGGCAGTTGCACAGTGAACGTAACGTTCAATCCCAGCGTGGTGGCAGTGTTTACGGGAGTGCTCACTTTCACCGATAGCGCCGGCACGAGCCCGCAACTTGTGAAGTTGACGGGAACCGGCATAGTTCCGGTGGCCGTGACTCCTACAAGTCTCACATTCCCCAACACAGCGGTCGGACAAACATCTTCGGCGACCGTCACGGTGACCAACAAGCAGACCACCTCGATCAGCTTGAGCCCGACGGCAAGCGGAGATTATTCCATTACCGGAGGAACTTGTGGGAGTTCGCTCGCGGGCATCAGCAATTGCACCATCACGGTGACATTTACTCCGCAATACAAAGGCACGATTAAAGGCGCGCTCGACATCAACTCGGGCGCCGCATTCAGCCCGCTGACCGTGAGCCTGAGCGGAGCTGCCACCGGCGGTCCGACTGTGCCGCTGTCGATTAGTCCGGCGGCCTTGACATTCAGTGCAACCGGGATCGGCGCTACGACTGTCGCCAAGATTGTTACGGTTACGAACAAGAGCGCGGACACGATCACGATTTCCGGCATCAGCGCCAGCGGAAACTTCGGCGCCAGCGGGAGCGGCACAACGCCTTGCGGGGGCGCGCTCGCGAAATCCGCCAAGTGCACGCTCTCAGTCACGTTCACGCCTTCAGGTACGGGAGCGGTGAAAGGGTCGGTCGCGATCCTCACCTCGGGAGCCGGAAGTCCGCAGATTGTCGGCCTGTCGGGTACGGGGGCCATCCCGGTGACATTGTCCCCGGCAAGCTTGACATTCGCGGCGCAAGCCGTGGGGACGACTAGCGCACCGAAGACAGTCACGCTGACGAACAATTCCGGCAGCACGCTCAGTATTTCGAGCCTTGTGGCCAGCGGAGACTATGCAGCGACGCCCTCGGGCGCTATGCCTTGTGGAGCGACTGTTGCCTCCGGGGCGACCTGTACGTTTGACGTGGTGTTCACTCCCAACGTGAAGGGCGCCATCAGTGGAGCGGCGACGGTCACACATAGCGCGCCGCTGGGGCCGGCAGTGATCAAACTGACGGGAACCGGACAGTAAAAAGCTACGGCGAGGCTTGCGCATGAATGTGGTCAAAACGATTGCGAGGCGAATTCACGCGCCTGCGTGCTTGACGTCTTCGGGAAATTTCAATACAACAAGAGGCTGCCGCTCCGCATCAGAGCTTGGAATTTCTGCCCGGGATTTCTGCATGGGCGCCCGAGGCGGAGCGATGCGCGGGAAGTTGCGGCTCAAATCACTCCAGGAGAAAAATATAGATGACTCGCATGATCAAGATTTTTTGTGTCGCATTGCTGACGATTGCCGGTTTGGTCGGAACGTCCGTGACAGCGCGGGCGGACGACAGATGTGACAGGGATATTCACAAGGCGGAAGCCAAGCTGCAGGACGCGATCGCAAAGCATGGCGAACACAGCCCGCAAGCTGAGAAGCGCCGTCAGCAGCTCGACGAGGTGAGACGGCGTTGCCATTGGCACGACGACCACCACTAACCGCGTGATGCGAAGCCGGCCGTTTCAATCAACTCGGAACGAAACGGCCTGGCTCGCATTGACGCCATCTCTTTCGCTGCGCACGATTACCTTTCTTGGAGGCTGGCCGGGGGGAGAGAGGACCCAATGTCTAGTGGACTTGCGCGAAGTCCTCGACGGCGAATAGCTGGCCGCTCTGCTCGACTACTCCGATGCCAATCGAATTCATGTCCACGTCGAGAATATTGGCGCGGTGGCTGGGCGAGTGCATGAACTGCGCCTGAATGAACTCGGCTGTCGGTCCCTGGGCTACGTTCTCAGAGAGCCAGGTGAAATGGGCCCCGGTCTGCTTCACACGGGCCGACAGACTGGGCTCACTTCCGAAGGTATGCTGCGCCGAACCGTGTTCCGCCATCACGGCTGCGTGACGGCGCGCTGCCGCTGCCAGGGATTCGTCCCACCGCATCGGGGACAGTCCCTGACTGCGGCGCGCCTGATTTACAGCGGCAAGCAGGTTCCTCTCGGTGCGCACAGCGGGAGACTGAGCGTACGAAAAAGTGCAGGCGATAAATGCTCCTATCGTTACTACTGCCAGCCCCGGGCTGATTCGCATTGCGCTATCTCTAGACGGTCTCATGACCACGATCTCTCACGGACGAATTCTCAGAAACGATCAGAACCTGGCTCGGCCGCTGGCCGCAAGTTACTTGGTCGTGAAATCGGCTATGCATGGGCGGACCTTTTTACCGGTGGTCCCAATAGCGATCGCGATTCAGGTCGCGATATTCGCGTCGCAGCTCCCGTCTCTCATCTTCTCCTTGAGATTCCCAGGAGCTTGTCATTGCCCCAGGACCGTCTTCTGCCCAATGCAAACACGTGCTCTGGCGCCAAGTTGCGGGGTTGAAAGGGAAAGTTGGCGGGTTGGTTCAGGAGGTAAGCTGCGTGCTGGGTCGAAAGTTCGTGCTCGAAAGTGCGGTACACCGCTTCAGGAAGCTCGCGTTTTCGCCGTCGGGCGATTCTTGACCGGGATCACGAACTTCAGTCCGGACCAGATGTGGGTGACGGCGCAGACCTTGATATCTACCAGGCCTGCTGCAAGCCCGCTCTGGCGCACGATGTTCTCGTCAAGGTCAGTGAGGACGCCGGAGCTTTTCTTCGGCCACGCGATCCAGAGCATGCCGGCCGAAGCCAGCGCCTGCGCGGCTGGGAAGAGATCGCGCTCCAGCGCGGCACGGGACTTGGCGAAAAGGAAAATGAAATCAAGATCTTTGCCGGCGACTTTGTAGTGACGGCACTTTTGGAGGGCATCCTGCAGTGCAGCCTCCACGTCGTCTGGCATATGGAGCAGGGCAACGCGGAAGTCGTCCTTGATACCTAACTTCTTCGGGAGCGGCGTTCCGGAATAACCAGGCATAAAGAAGCCGTGAGTTGCGAGCCGCGAGCTTCGAGCATAAGTAAAAACAGTTTCAGTTGCTGCGAGGCCAGGGCGATGTAGGAATCATTCTAGCCGCAATGTCCATGGACCTCAGCGGCTGGAAGCCGCTAATCAGGATGCCACTTTGATCGCAGCGCTGAAGCGCTGTGCCACCCGCAATCCGGCTCCAGCGGAAAATGCTTTACCGCGAAGGATGAGACTCTGATTAGCGCAATGAATCCAGGTTTTCGCTCGAAGCACGCGACTCGCGGCTCACTTCGTGGGCGCGTAATATCCCTTGCGCGAACGAACTTTCAGGCCCTTACCGGGCGCTTGGATCTCGATCGTGCGATAGCGTCCGTCGGCGACAAAATTTGCGGGCTTGTAGGCCATCGCGTACTGGCTTCGCAACTCTTCTTGAATGGAGAGGAAGGCATCCGCGACATCGCGCATCTGGAACGGGAAGAAGGCGCGGCCGCCGGTGGCATCGGCGATGCGTTCGAGGGTTTTGTCGCCAGCGCCTTTCATGCCGCTGATATTGGTGCTGATGGTGTAGACGATGGCTTCGGCGCGCTGCGCCATCTCGATGGCTTCCTCGCGCGTCACGTGACTCTGGTTGTCTTCGCCGTCGCTCAGCAGAATGATGGCGCGGCGCACGGGGCCGGTCTGCTCGTGCTTCAACAGTTTGTCGCGGCAGGCAAAATAGAGCGCATCGAACATCGCGGTGCCACCGCCGGCTCGCAGGCTCCGGACTCCGATCGAAAGCTTCTCGGTGTTATCGGTGAAGTCCTGGACGACTTCGGGAGTCACGTCGAAGCCGACCACGAACGCCTCGTCAAAATGCGGACGAAGGGTGGCATTCAGGAACTCGATAGCAGCTTCCTGCTCGAATTTGAAACGATCACGTACCGAGTTGCTGGCGTCGATCAGCAATCCGACCTGCAAAGGCAGATCGGTTTCGCTGCGGAAGCTGCGCAGTTCCGCGGGCATCCGGTTGTCGATGACTTTGAAGTCGTTTTTCTTCAGATCCTTGATGTAATGGCCGTGGCGGTCGGTGACGGTGAACACGACGCGCACTTCGTTGACCGTGACGGGAATGGTCGTAATGGGTTCGTCGGATTCTGACTTCCCTGAATTGCCAGGTGCGGGCGTTGGAGGTTGCGCGGAGGCAGGCGGAACGGCCCCGGACGGGGTTGCCGGAGTGGGCGTTTGGACGGCTGCGGCTTGGGGTGTCGCTTGGGCGTCGGTCGGGTCGCTGGCACTGGCTGAGGGCGCCGTCGTTTGCGCGGATGCAGATTGCATCCCCGAGCCAGCGATCGAAACCGCGAGGACAAGGAATAGAGCTAGAAACAGAGCAATACGTGGTTTCATCAGAATTAATTTCATTATAGCCGGAACGGTGGGTGGGACACATGCGGGGCGGACCAGGACGGGACAAAGCCCCGTCACCACACGGCTTGGCTAAGCTGGTTCTTACGCACCGGGTTCCGGCTGAGGGCGCTTCCTTTCGACGTTTTCCAGATTTGCCAGAAGGGTTTCCAATTCTGGCGGCAACGGCCGGGAGAATTTCAGCGGCTTCGAGGTACGCGGATGGATCAACTCGAGTGCGGCAGAGTGGAGAAAGTTGCGTACCAGCGGGAGGGTGGCAGGCATGCCGGCGGCGCGGCGTTTGTTGGATTCGGTCCGCAGTTCGCCGGGCGCGCCGTAGAGTGCATCGCCCACTACCGGATGCCCGAGCGATGACATGTGGACGCGGATCTGGTGGGTGCGTCCGGTCTCGATTTTCACTTCGAGCAGAGCAAACTTGCCGTAGGGCGAATCGATTTTTCGTTTGACCACGTAATGTGTAACCGCCTCGCGGCCTCCGAAGCCGCGGGTAGTCATGCGCGTGCGCTTTTGGGTGTGCCGGCTGATTGCACTTTGAACCGTACCGCGATCCTGCGTTGGCCAGCCGTGCACGAGGGCGATGTACGTCTTGTGAACCTGGCGCGCGCTGAATTGCTTGGCCAATTGACGATGCGCTTCATCGTTCTTGGCGACCACCATCAGACCGCTGGTGGCGCGATCCAGGCGGTGGACAATTCCAGGGCGGAGCTCGCCGCCGACCTGGGAGAGCTTTTGGAAGTGATGGAGAAGCGCGTTGACCAGCGTTCCCCGGTTGCGGGCGTCGTCGGTGGCGCCGGCACCGGCGTGCACCATCATGCCGGCGGGCTTGTTGACGATGGCGAGATCGTCGTCCTCGTAAACGATATCGAGCGGAATTTCTTCTGCCAGGGCACGCAGCGGGGGAGCCTGCGGCGGGCCGGTGATGATGATTTGCTCTTGACCCTTCAGGCGGAGCGATGCCTTCGCGATCGTGCCGTTCACAAGCACCTCGCCCTTCTCAATGAGTAGCTGCACGCGGGCGCGGCTGACGTGGGCGATCTGCTCCGCGAGATATTGGTCAAGGCGCTGGGCAGCATCTTCCGGGGAGACGATCAGTGTGAGTGGGAAGTCAGGCATGGTAGCTGCGAGTCACGAGCCCCGAGCTTCGAGCTTATAACACACCGGCGGTATCGCCAAAAAAGGTTGTGGAAATAGTCCAGAGATCACCTCAGCCCCTGAAGAGGCCTTCGATAGCATGCGGCTTGCGGCATCGCTAAAGCGATACCCTGATGCAAAACCTACCCCCTGGCTGCGACTGGTGATTGCTGCTTGCTGCGCACTCCACTTCTTAGCCACCAGATGAGCCCGCCGCCGATCACCAGGCAAATTGAGATCAACTGCGTGCCACTCATTACGCCGCCAAAAACTTCGCCGCGGCCGGGGTCGTCGCGCAGGAACTCGATGAAGAAACGCTCGAATCCGTAGAGCATCATGAAGAGCGCGAAGACCTGGCCGTCAAATTTCTTGCGCTTCAGCAACCACATCAGCACGAGGAAATTGAAAAATTCGGCGGCTGCTTCGATCAGTTGGGTCGGCTCGATTCTTACTCCGAGCGGCGTTCCACTCACGGAATTGGCCAGCGGATTTGTGAAGATCACACCCCAGAAATGATTGGTCGGTTTGCCGTAGCAGCAGCCCGCGGAAAAGCATCCGAAGCGGCCGAGCACGTGGCCGAAGGCGAGCCCGGGAGAAAATGCATCGACGGTGCGCAGCGGAGGCATGTGATGACGCCGCATATACCATGCTCCTACGGCGAGGGCGGCCAGCAGTCCGCCGGAAAAAACTCCCCCGGCCTGCAGCGTGTTGAGGCTGAAAATTTCCCGCCAGTTGTGGGCGTAGCTGCTCCAGTCGTTGATCACGTAGAGGATCTTGGCGCCGATAATGCCGGCCAGGACCATGAAGATGCCGAGGTTCCAGGCATCATCGCCATTGATGCCTTGCTTTTCAGAATTGCGGACACTGATCCAAAGGCCGAGCAAGACACCGGTTGCGACCAGAACACCATAGGTAGGCAGGTAGAAGCTGCCGATGTGGAAAAGTCTTGGGAACACGTTAGTTTCGATGCTCTGATTGCGGGGTTGAATTCAGGAAAGAGTGTAGCAGGTCTTAGCTCCTGGCTCTTAGCTCTTAGGAAAGCTCCAAACTCCAAGGAAAAGCGGCTTTCGGCTCTGGCTTTTAGCATTCGACGCTACGTTTTCTCACTGAGGCCTGCGTTCCCAGAGAGGATGCGACTTCATTGGTCGCTTGCAACACGGTACTCGCTCTTTACCAGGCCGCTAGGATAATGCTGCGTGGAGATGTGCTCGAGATGCATGTCATGCGGTAGGCTGCCGAATAGCGGGATTCCTTCGCCGATGAGAACGGGGACTCGGGTGATGACCAGGTGTTGGACGAGGCCTGCGCGGAGGAATCCTTGGATCGTGATGCCTCCGTCGACGTAAAGGTGCCGGGCGCCGCTGGCAGCGAGGTTGGAAACGATCTCAGCCGGGGAGCCAGCCATCCGTTCGACCACGCCGTCATGCACCGCGGGCAGGTCGAGCGTCCGACGGCTTAGGACCACGACGCGCTTTTTCCCATAGGGCCAGGTTGGAAAGGCGAGGACTGTCTCAAACGTCTTGCGCCCGATCACAATCGTATCGATGGTTTGGATGAATTCGTTGTAGCCGTGAGGTTCGCCGCCATCTGGCGGCAGAAAGTCGAGGTCGCCATTCGGCCGCGCAAGGAAGCCGTCTACGCTAACGCCGACAAAAACGGAGACGAACATGGAGAATGAGTCTAGCAGGAAAAGGTCTTAGCTCTTAGTCACTATCGCTTCCATCGAAACGCCGTAGCGCCAACGCCGATGCCAGCAGTCAAAAGTCCCAAGCTGAGCCATATTTTGTGAGGGACATTCGAGGAAAGGATCGCAACTGCGCCCGCGAGAAGCACGCTGCTAAGTATGCCCCGGATGAAATGGGCGAAATCAGGGATGGGGGCGGGCGTGGAGGAAAGTTTTTTTGCAATGATCTGAGCACTGCGCAGCTCCTCAGGAAAAGTAACACTGTGCTGCACATCGATGATCTCTTTTTCCCACTCTTCGCGGGACTCTTCTTGGGCGGGCATTGCACCTCGCATCTTAGGTCAATAACGAATTTCCTGAGAGCTGGGAGCCGACAGCTGAGAGCTAGAGATAAAAGCCGACCCACGGGGCCGTGTGGTGGGCCGAGAATGAACCCGTCTCAGACGGTGGGAACCCGCCGCGACCCATTAGGCCTTTCCGCATGGCGGAACATGGCACACCGGATCTTTTTGCGAGTCGAGTCCCCGTTCATTCGGCATTGGTTCAAAAATCGGTTGCCACCAACACCAACTTTGCAGGCCGGCTTTCAGGTTCGATGCTAGGAAACTATGAAGAGATTCGCAAGAGGGAATTACAAAATAGTTGGCAGAAGGTTTGCTAGGTGCTTGAGGCGGAGATGAACAGCTTGTTAAAAGGCGGTTACTATCGATTCAGCCGGTGCGCCGGCTCTCTTGCAAAATCTCGTCGAGCGCACTGGACAGTTTGCTGGCCCGTTCGCGCACCTCGGGCGAGGGCGCTTCCAGGCTTCGCTTCAGCAAATGATATTCGTCGGCAATATTCAGCGCCGCCAGCACCGCGAGGCGCACGGAATCAACGGTTGATGTCTGCTCGGAGACGGCGCGCATCTTTCCGTCCACGTACTCCGCCAGTTGGAGGATGTAGCCGGCGTCGGAGCCACGCAGGTTATAGACCTGGTCGAAAATTTCGACCCGCACACTGCCGTTCATTGGGTCTTTGATCGGAGACTGCTTACTGGCTGTTGCCATCTCACTCCTCGGCACATTCCCCCGTTTTGATTCGTGCGCGAGAGGAAGGTTGCCGCCCTTCAGCTGGCGGCTTGTTCCTGGGCCAGGCTTTCCATTTGACTGAGCATTCTTTCGACCCGGCCGCGAATCTCCTCCCGATCCTTGCGCAGTTGCACCAGTTCCCGCCGGAGCGCTTCATTCTCTTCTTCGCGCTGCTCGAGTTGCTCCCGCAGGCGCTGCGCGTCGCGCTCGGCGGTCGCACGGGCCTCCTTGGCCGCCTTGTACAACTCAATGGTGCGATAAACTTTCTCTTCCAGCGCCTGAAAATCTTCAGCAGGAACCTGCGCCGATACCTCTTCCACCGCTTTAACGGACATGGACACTACTCGCTTTCGGTAGGTATTTCGAGCTTTGAAGCGAAGTATAACGCAGATTGGTGTCGATTAGGCCAGAAGAGATGTCCTAATGTGTTTCATGAAGTCCGAACAACGGGGAGAGTCTTAAAGGTTGCAAGGCTTAAAGTTCAAGGCCCGTCGCAGAAAGGGCCCATTGAATCTCTGGAACCTTGAAAACTTTGAAACCTGAAGGGTTTGCTTCATCTTCCCAACTTCTCCAATCTCCGCGCGGCCTCGTCCAGTGTCTCCGGTTTTTTGCAAAACGCGAATCGCACTTGCTGCGCCCCGTCTTTGGCATGCTTGTAAAAGCTTGATCCCGGCACACAGGCAATTCCGATTTCTTTGACGAGGTGCGCGGCGAACTGAAGGTCGTTCTCGAAGCCGAAGGCGCTGATGTCGGTCATGACATAATAGGCGCCTCGCGGACGGTAGCAGCGGAAACCAGCGCGCTCGAGGGCGGGAATGAGATGGTCGCGGCGCATCCGGTAGCGGTCCGCGAGTTCACGGTAATAAATGGGAGGCAGACTCAAAGCGACCGCGCCCGCCTCCTGCAAGGGCGCAGGCGCGCCTACCGTGAGAAAGTCGTGCACCTTGCGAATCGCGTTGGTGATGGCTGGAGGCGCGACCGCCCAGCCCACGCGCCATCCGGTGACGCTGTAACTTTTCGAGAGGCTGTTTATCGTGATGGTGCGATCGCGCATGCCATCGAGGCTGGCAATCGAAATATGCTCAGCGCCCTCGTAGAGAATGTGCTCGTAGATCTCATCGGTGATGGCGAGCACATTGAATTCGACGCACAGGTCGCGGATCAATTCCAATTCCTGGAGGGTGAAAACCTTGCCAGTCGGGTTGTTTGGCGTGTTCAGGATGATGGCCTTGGTGTGATGCTGGAAGGCCTGGCGCAACTCTTGCGGATCGAAGGTCCATTCCGGTTCCGTCTTAGCGTCTACTGAAGAATGTGATGTTGGTGGGCGCAGGCTGACATAGCGCGGCTTCGCGCCGCTCAGGATCGAATCGGGACCGTAGTTTTCATAAAAGGGTTCGAAGACCACGACCTCGTCTCCCTTGTTGCAGACCGCGAGCAGCGTCGCAATCATGGCCTCGGTCGATCCGCAGCAGACGGCAATTTCCTTTTCCGGATCGATGTTTAGGCCCTGCCACTCTTTCATTTGCCGGGTGATCGCGTTGCGCAGACTCTTCGCGCCCCAGGTGATGGCGTATTGATTGATGTCGTTGGCAATGGCCTGCTGGGCGGCGCTTTTGATCTCGGCAGGAGCCGAAAAATCGGGAAAGCCCTGCGCCAGATTGACGGCGTTATATTGCATGGCCTGGCGCGTCATGTCGCGAATCACGGACTCGGTGAAGTGTTCGACTTTATCGGAGAGGAAGTGCTTGGGATGAGCCGAAACGTGTGCCATGGGAGGTAAGGCTAGCATACGAAATGCTCAGGTGGGGAACTGGTCCGCGGGTGGTGGAGGGGGGGGCCTTCGGCTACGCTCAGGATGGCACCATTTAGAATCTCAGTTTTTAAAGTAGTCAAATTATGTGACCATAGTATGTTAGAATGACCATAATATGCAGGAAATCGCCATCTCGAAATTCAAAGCCAAATGCCTGGCTGTGCTGGAACAGGTTCGGGCCACGAAAAAGCCGATTCGAATCACGCGCTTTGGTAAGCCGGTGGCCGAAGTCATTCCGCCGACATTGGTCGAGGATCGCGCCGCGTGGATCGGTTCGATGAAAGGGACGTTTGAAATTCTCGGCGACATCGTGTCTCCGGCAAACGATGAGGACGAGTGGGAGGTTCTCCGCGATTGAGACTGCTGCTTGATACGCACATCTGGCTGTGGAATTTCCAGGATCCGCGGCGATTGGGGCGCCGCGTCTTGCGTCATCTGCAGGATAAGGAAAACGAGCTCTGGCTCTCGCCGATGAGCACCTGGGAGGCACTGACGCTCAACTACAAAGGGCGAATTCGCATCCACGAAGATTTGGCGACATGGCTGGCGCAGGCCACGGCCGGCACTCACGAGGCGCCGCTAACCCATGAGATTGCGCTGGTGGCGCGGCGGTTACCGCTGCATCAGGACCCCGCTGATCGAATTCTGGCGGCCACTGCCGAGGTGTTAGATCTGACGCTCGTTACGGCTGATGAGCGATTGCTGGGATTGGGGACGATTCGAACGTTGGCCAACCGCTAGATGACTCTGTTGGGAGTCCCGCTTCGTGGCCGGTCGCTCGCTGGAGCAGTGCGTCAACTAGATCACCGACCCTACCGTCTATCCCGGGACTTTACGAGACGGGCGCACCCCTATACCCGCTGTACTCCGCCCAGCGCTTCGAGCGCGTTCGTAATCTGTCCCGACCACTGCGCCACTTCGTCGTCGCGCAGGGTGCGCTCACTGGACTGGAACTTCGCCCGCATCAGGATCGAGTACTTGCCCGCGCCTACTTTTTCTCCGAGGAAGATTTCTACCGGAACCAAGCTGCGCAACTCAGCGATGCCCAAAGCGGTCACGCTCTGGTGAATTTTATCGAACTCTACTCCATCAACAAACACGAATGAGAAGTCGCGCTCGACGGCAGGGAAGCGGGGTAGGGCCTGGTAGCGCACTTGCCGCAGATCGTGTTGATAGAGACGATCAAGGTAAAGTTCGGCGATAAGAACATCCTGGCGCAGTTTTCGGGCGGCGGCGACCTCGGGATGAATCTGGCCGAACTGGGCGACCACAGCGCCATCCATGAGGGCGCGGGCCGAGCGCCCGGGATGATAGTAATGGGAGCTTTTCTCACTCGCCGCCGGTGCCTCATACGCGAGCACCCAATGGCTGAAGAGCGCTAGCAGGTCTTCAATGTCACCCTTCAGCTCGAAGAATGAGAGTGGCCGCGCTGCCGCACCGGCCGCCAGCCCTTGGACAATCTCAGCACCTACGTTGCCGGTCGCGCCCAGCACGATGCGCTTGCGCTCGATCGACTTTTCTTCGGCCGCCTCGAATACATTTCCGGCCTCGAAGAGGCGAACGTTGTCGCTGCCGCGATTCAGGTTGTGGGCCAGCATGTTCAACATGCTGGGGACGAGTGAGGTTCGCATGACCGACGCTTCGTCGCTGAGCGGGTTGGCCAGGCCGAGCGGAACCGCCGTCGAGAAATGCTCCGCGTCATTTTTTGAAATGAAGGTCAGGGAGATGCTCTCGTTGTAGCCAAGCGCGAGCAGCGTGGAACGCAGGCTGGCGTCTTTATTAGCGTCGGGCAGGTCGCGGACCTCGCCGCTGTAGGCGGGCAGGGTATTGGGAAATTTGTCATAGCCGTGCAAGCGCGCGAGCTCTTCGATGAGGTCGATTTCACGCTCGATATCCAGACGCCAGCTGGGGATGTGCACGAGATAGCGGTCCTCGGCGCCGGTTGCCATGGTGAAGCCCAGGCGCTTGAGGATGCGGCTGATTTCGAGAGTGCTCAGCTTTTCCCCCAGGATGCGCCGCACTTCGCGGAGGTCGAGCTCTACCGGAGCTAGATCGAGCTTGCGGGCGATTTCGTCGATCACGTCGCCGATGAGCGTGCCGCCTCCGGAGGCGAGAATGAGTTCCGCGACACGGTTGGTGGAGGGGATGGTCGACTCGAAATCGGCGCCGCGCTCGAAGCGGTGCGAAGCGTCGGTGTGGAGGCCGTGGCGCTTCGACATGCGGCGGATGGTAACCGGGTCCCACCAGGCGGATTCAATGAGAATATTTCTCGTTTTCTCGGTAATCATGGTGCCGAAGCCACCCATGACTCCGGCAAGGCTCACGGGCTTTCCGGCGTCGGCTACGACCAGATCGTCGGGCGTAAGTTTGCGGTCGACGCCATCGAGCGTCTTGAGCGTTTCGCCGGGACGTGCTTTGCGAATGATCAGGCGACGGCCTTCGAGCAGGTCGAGGTCGAAAACGTGTGTCGGCTTGCCGCTCTCCCAGAGAACGTAGTTGGTCGCATCGACGGCGTTGCTGATAGGACGCTGATCGATAAGCGCAAGGCGATTGGCAATGTGCGCAGATGAAGGTTTGATCTGCACGCTGCGGATTTCGCGCGCCGTGAAGCGCGGGCAGAGATCGGGCTCCTGAAGATCGACTGTGACCTCTGACTTGCCCTGTGGAGCAGGCAGTTTCGGCTCAATCGGCCGGAGCGGGAGGTCGTAGAGAGCTGACGCCTCTCGCGCTACACCGTAATGGTTCATCGCATCCGGGCGGTTGGTCGTGATCTCCATCTCGTAGACGGTGTTTTCGCCTTCGCCGGAGATGCCTTCGACTGCGACACCGGCCAGTGTGAGTTCGTCGGCTAGACGACGGTAGTCGACGGGGAGGTCGACAAAGTCGCGGAGCCAATTAGGTGAGATTTTCATTGTCGGAGATCAGCCACGAGCCGCGAGCCGCGAGCTTCGAGCGAACCAAAGGCGCAGCGGGATTGCTCATAGCTCGAAGCTCGTGGCTCGTAGCCCGCTTTCACGCAAACTGCTCCAGAAACCTTACATCGCCCGAAAAGAACAGCTGAATATCATCCACGCCATACTTCAGAATTGCGATGCGCTCGACGCCCATGCCGAACGCAAATCCTGAAACTTTTGCGGGATCGTAGTCGACGAAACCATACACGTTTGGATCGACCATGCCGCAGCCGAGCAGCTCGATCCAGCCGCTCGCTTTGCAGTTGCGGCAGGGAGCGCCGTCGCGCACGCCCTTTCCGTCGCAGAAAATGCAGCTGATCTGCACGTCAGCGCTGGGCTCGGTGAAAGGGAAGAACGACGGATAAAAGCGCGTCTTCACGCTTGAACCAAACAGCGCTTTCATCGCGTGGTCGAGCGTGCCCTTCAGATCGCAGAAGGTGATGTTCGTATCGACCGCGAGGCCCTCGACCTGATGGAAAATCGGAGAGTGCGTGGCATCCGGCGCGTCGTTGCGGTGAACTTTACCCGGACAGACCACTCGGACCGGCGGCTTCATCTTTTGCATGGTTCGGATCTGCACGGGCGAGGTGTGGGTGCGCAGCAGCAGCCGCTCGCGTTGCGGCTTCGAGTCCTGTCCGGCGATGAAGATCGTATCCTGCGTGTCGCGCGCCGGATGGTTCGGCGGAAAATTCAGCGCTTCGAAGTTGTAGTAGTCGGTCTCGATTTCCGGGCCCTCTTCGACGGAGTAGCCGAGATTGCGGAAGACTCCGACGATCTCGTTCATGGTCTTGATGACTGGATGTTCGGCGCCGATGGGGCGGCGAATTCCGGGGAGCGTGATGTCGAGGCGCTCTGCGGCGAGTTTGCCCGAGCAAGCCCCACTCTGTATGCGGACCTGCGTCGTATCTACCGTTCGCTCGACTTTGGTCTTGAGTTCGTTGACTCGCTGCCCAACATCGCGCTTGTTCGGTCCCGGCGCGGCTTTCAGCCACAGATCGTTGAGTTGGGTGAGGATACCGTTCTTGCGCGCCATCCAGTGATCGCGAAACGCCTTCCAGTCGTTTTCGGAAGCGATCGCGGCCGATTCCTGATCGAGCGCAGACAGAAGTTCGCCCGCGGCTCTGTCGACCGCGGACGGCGAGAATTCGGTCAGTTTGGGAACGGTGTAGGACATGCTGCTCAACAACTCTATAAGAGCTTGTCATTCCGAGCGAAGCGAGGGACCCCTACTCCATTGAGAATGCGTGCCGCGAGTAGGGGTCCTTCGACTCCGCAGAACGATTCGCTTCGCGAATCGTTCTGCTCCGCTCAGGATGACGCCGTTAATTAAGACTGAAAGCTGATAGCTGACGGCTGAACGCTGACAGCTATGCCGTCGCCGCCGCGGCGTTTGCCTTCTTTGCCTGCTCGGCCAGGTGCGCGAATCCTGCCGCATCATTTACGGCCAGTTCGGCCAAGATCTTGCGATCGAGTTCGACGCCGGCTTTTTTCAGTCCACTGATGAACTGGTTGTAGTTCATTCCGTTCAGGCGAGCGGCGGCGCCGATGCGGACGATCCAGAGCGAGCGGTACTGGCGCTTTTTCTGTTTGCGGCCGGAGTAGGCAAACTTCAGCCCGCGCTCGACCGCTTCTTTCGCCGAACGATAAAGTTTGGATTTTGTTAGGAAATATCCGCTGGCGCGTTCAAGAATCTTTTTGCGCTTGGCGCGGCGTTTGGTTCCGCGTTTTACACGAGGCATTGCTGTTCTCCTTTTTTCTTACTTCGTCTGGCGGTTGGAGGTAAGGAGGCTTCTACCACGTTTCCACGACAGAAACGGGATTTCCGAAGCCCAGCCTCTTCACGCGCCGCTGCGGTTCGCTTCCGATCCGCAGACTGGTTGTTGCATACGTGGACGGGCGAGGCGCCCGTCGCTCCACGATCTAGTACGGGATCATCCGCATCACTTTCTTGTAATCTGCGTCGCTGACCAGGACGGCGTCGCCCAGCTTTTTCTTGCGCTTATGCGACTTGGAGGTCAGGATGTGACGCAGATTCGCCTTGTGACGCTTGATCTTTCCCGTTCCGGTTTTCTTGAAGCGCTTGGCCGCGCCTTTGTGCGTTTTTAGTTTTGGCATAAAAATAAGCTCTCAGCTTTCAGTTATCAGCTCTCGGTTACAGCCTTCGGTTCCGGCAGCATGGCATCCCGTCAACTCGAGCGATCGCACTAGAAGCCACTGACGGCTCTAGGCGGTTTGCGCTCCGCCCTGCGCTGGAGGCGGCGCGGGCTTCGAGACCGGTTTCACCGCGGCTTTTCCTTGGCTCCGGTCTCTTTCTTTGGCGCCAGGATCAGGTGGAGCGTATTGCCCTCCTGCCGCGGCCTGAACTCGACCAGTCCCTTTTGGTCGACATCTTTAATCAGCCGCTCCAAAATCTGCCGGCCCAAGCTTTGCCGGGTCATTTCGCGTCCGCGGAAGAAGATGGTCGCCTTGACCTTGTCGCCTTCATCGAGGAAGCGCAGCACATGATTTTTTTTGGTTTCGTAGTCGTGGTCGTCCACGTTGATACGAAACTTTACTTCCTTGACGGTTATGGTCTTCTGTTTTTTCTTGGCCTCACGCTCGCGCTTTTCGTTCTGGTACAGGAATTTTCCATAGTCCATGATGCGGCAAACTGGAGGTTGCGCAGTTGGGGAAATTTCCACCAGGTCCAAGTTTCGTTCGCGGGCCATCTTGAGCGCCTCGGAGGGAGGCATGACACCAATCTGCTCTCCTTCGTCTCCAATCACACGCACCTCGCGTGCGCGGATGCGCTCGTTCATGCGGATAAAACGTTTGTCGATACCGGCCTCCGTCTGTTGGATCTAATAGGCTGATCTGACAGGAAAAGATGCTTCAAAAAGTATAGCATGGGCCGATGTATCTCAATCCGGCCGCTTCTCTGGTCTTGAAAAGCTGAGCAAATGCGGCTACCATGGCGCAATTGCGCGTCCTGGGTTTCCGTTGCCCTGAACTGGCACTGCTTAGTCCCACGCTCCCGGAGGTTCCAACTATGCATCGATACGCTTCCATTTCCCTGGTTCTTTCGGTGGTTGCTCTCGCCGTGGCGAGCTTTGCGGAAGACGCCGCAGCCCGACCGAAGCCCATCATTGTGGTCCCGATCGACGAGTCTCGGTTGGTTACTCTGACCGGAAATACCACTCCCGCGGCACAGCGGGCTCAGAACGATCGCGGGCCGGTTGCCGACAATCTGCTCTTCGAGCACTTGCTCCTCGTGCTCAAGCCGGCGCCTGAGACGGAAGCGCGGTTGAAGGGTCTGATTGACGCAATGCACGATCAGAAATCGCCGGAATTCCATCACTGGCTGACTCCGCAGCAATTGGGCGAGCGCTTTGGGTTAGCGGCTCAGGATCGGGAAACCATCCAGCGCTGGCTGGAAGCGCACGGCTTTGCCGTCAATCGCGTTTATCAGAATGGTTTGTTTATCGATTTTGCCGGTACGGCGGTACAGGTTCGTGACACGTTCCATACCGAGGTGCACAATCTAGTGTTACCCAACGGCGAAAAGCATATTGCCAACATGCGCGATCCGCAGATCCCGGCCGCGCTCGCGCCTGTGATTGAAGGGATTGCCTCGCTCCATGATTTCTCTCCCAGGTCGCATGCTCTTCAACTCGGCCCTGTTTCCTATAACTTCGCTTCTCACGAGTGGACCCCGCACTTCAACGTCAAATACATGGGTGAGACCTTCCACACGGTTAGCCCCTATGACTTCAACACCATCTACAATGTTTTGCCGCTGTGGCAGCGGGGATTTACCGGCAAGGGAGTCACGATTGCTTTGGTCGAAGACTCGAACCTTGCCCATGAATCCGATTGGAGTTCCTTCCGCAAGACATTCGGCCTGACCGGTTTCACGGACGCCACCTTCAAGCAGGTTTACCCAAACTGCAAGAATCCCGGTCAGAATGGCGATGAGATCGAGGCTGCACTGGATGTGGAATGGGCGAGCGTGGCGGCACCGGACGCTAACATTGAGCTCTCCGCGTGCGGCAATACCCATGGTGTTTTCGGGCTCGATCTGGCGATCCTGAATCTTCTGGACTTCGAACCCCCCGACATCATCTCCGACAGTTATGGGCTTTGTGAGACCATCACGGGACAGACCGAAATCGCGCTCGAGAATCGGGAAGCGGAAATTGCCACGGCTCTAGGCACAACTTTCTTCATTGCTCAAGGAGATACCGGCGCCGACGAATGCTCGCCCGTCGAGGGTTTTCTTTCGCACCTGGGCATCAACAGTGGCGATAACACCGCTTCCGCTTATGCGGTCGACGTGGGCGGGACGGATTTTATGGCGCAGTACAACGAGGACGTGCATGGAATCCCGGTCAGCGACTACTGGAGCGCGACCAATGATCCGGAGACGAAAGCTTCGGCGCTGTCCTACATTCCGGAAATTCCCTGGAACGACGGCTGCACAAGCGAATTGATATATAGCGATCCTGTGTTCGGGGGCTTTTCGCAGTCCTATGGCCCTTCGGGATTCTGTAATTCAAAACTTGGGAGAGAATTCAAGTATTCCGTGAGCGGTAGCGGCGGACCCAGCACCTGTTTCACCGGTAAGCCATCCATCCGCGGCGTGGTCGGCGGAACGTGCCAAGGCAATCCCAAGCCTTCATGGCAGAGCGGAGTTCCCGGTATTCCCAACGATGGTTTGCGTGACCAGCCCGATCTTTCCCTGTTCGCGTCCGACGGCGTATGGGGGAGCTTTCTGGTCGAATGCATGTCGGACAAGAACCAGGGCGGCGCTCCCTGCACCGCAAACAATGACGCGCTGCTGGAAGGAGGGGGTGGTACATCGTTTGCCTCGCCAGCAATGGCCGGCATTCAAGCGCTGATTGACCAGAAATTCGGCAAGCAAGGGGATGCGAACTACGTCTACTATGCGCTGGCGGCTGGCCAGTTCTCAAAGCAGGGAACCAAGGCCTGCAACGCCAGTCAAACCAGTGGCAAGCTCCCTAACGCTTATTGCATCTTTAACGACGTTACGGCCGGAGACGTGGACATTCCGTGCGGCCAGGTCTCGAAATTCCTTTCTTACGACTGCTACGGGAACGGGAGCAAGATTATTGGCGAGCTTTCGACATCGACGTCTGCGAGCGGACCTGCGTATCCGGCTACAGTCGGCTATGATCTCGCAACGGGATTGGGCTCGGTGAACGCGACCCGGTTGTTTGATGCGTGGCCCCATGGAAATTCGGCAACCGAAAGTAAGTAACCGGTCATATTCGGGAGACGCAAGTTAGTCAACTAAAGCAGGACTCCCAACTGGTCCGCAGTAGTGGGATCACGCGACTGCGGTCTTCGGCGTGCGCAGCCGGCGATAGAGTTGGAGGTACTCGTCCACCATGCGCCGGGCGGTGAAGCGTTCGCGCGCGCGATTGTAAGCCCGGGTGCCGTAGAGACGTACCAAGTCCCGGTCCTGATCAAGCTGGGCAAGCACTTCGGCGAGACTTTCGCCGTCGTTGCGTTCGAAATACAAGGCAGCGTCGCCCCACAGTTCGCGATAGACCGGAGTGTCATTAGCGACAATCGCGCAGCGGGAGAAGGCGGCTTCGATCGAGGCCAGCCCGGTTGGCTCGTAACGCGAGGTTGCCGCAAACACGGTTGACTTGCTGTAGAGATTGCGCAGTTGCGATTCGGTCTGCGCTCCCTTGACCGAAATCTCGTGCGCTCCCGTCGAAACTCGTACATCGGCGCGGATTGGCAAGGCTGGAGCCGGGATTGGATTGTCAGCTCCCACAATGCATACCGGCAAGCCGTGGGTATGCTGCGTCAGCAGAGCCACCTGTTTTCCGGTATCCCAGAGGCGGCCGATGGCGAGAACGGATTCTTCCTTGGTGACAAACGGATTGAAATAAATTGGATTGCGTCCCGGCGAAATGACATGGCCTTCGAATGCGTCATCGTAGGCGAGTCGCAGCATTTCGTTCATCCAGCGCGTGGTCGTCACCACCGCACCGGCGCGTTTCAAGCCTGCAACGACGGTTTCGCGATACCAGTTGAGCCATGCCGAGCGGGCGGGTTCGCGTCCGTGGATCGTCAGCCACCAGGTGATCACGTCGCCATGAGCCGTTACCAGCCGCGGGGTCGCGACCGGCAGCGCACCAAAACTAAGCTGGTTCAGGTGCAAAATATCCGGGCGCGTATCGTGGACGATCTCACACAAATAATCCTGGGCTGCATGAAAATCCTGTTCGCCTTCCTGCATCCAGTCGAGGCGAAACGCCGTGGGATGGTATTCGAGGCCGTGCAGGCTCTGCATCCAGGAGGTTTGATCGGGAAGAGGGATCTCTCCGAAGCTGACGAGCGTGACGTGCGCGCCTTGTGTCACCAGGCCCGTGACGAGTTCGCGCGCGTACGTCCATACTCCGCTGAACGTGTCCGTCGTCACTAACACTCGCACTGAAGTCCTCCGGGGGCGAGGGGAACACGAGCCCAAGATTCCTCAGGAACAGTTTAGGGTCGATCGCGTTTAAAAGAAAGAGTTTTCTTGGCGCTGAGTGCTTTTTCCTGCGGTTTTGCTGCAGATTTCCGGTATTGACGGGCAGAAGACGCCCCGCCGTCCGCTTTTCTCGGAGGCGGGGCGCCTGTGCGCTCCCTGGCTTAGCGACCTCTGACTAAGCACGCGACAGAAACCGTAAAACACGGGGTGCACAGGGTCCGGGGGAGGAACCCCTTGGGTTAATCAGAGCTTCCTTAGGTTGAATCGGCCCAGCGCGACTCGGCGATCCGGCCCTGGTAGGGCTGATGCTCTGGATGATACCGGTGTTCGGCGATCACGACTTTTGGCGGCGTGAGGATACGCATGCTCCAGAGCAGGTCGTCGAGGGACGTTCCAAACCCGAAGTGCGCATCGACAAACGCGATCTCCGCTGGCGGCATGGTGATACGGCCGGAGATGAGAACGACCGGAATCTCGGGCATCAGAGATTTGATCTCCCGGGCTAACTGCGCTCCGGTCATGGCGGGCATCTCATAATCGAGAAGCGCCAGATCGAAATGGATTTTTCGACAGAGCGCAAGTGCTTCCACCGAGTCGTTCTTCGAGATCACGCGGAAGCCGGATTCATCAAGAACATGTGCCAATAGCCGGCTGGATTTAGGATTGTCATCTACATACAAAACTGTAGTTCGGTCATCCATTACGAACCTCCGTTGGTTTGGCCGAAAGTCGTGGCAGTGCGGCCCCCGTGCCTATTCAGAAGAACGAAATTAGGGAGCTTGCTTGCGAACAATGTCGGTAGAGATTTGTAAAATGCGATGGTGAGTGTGGCTTGTTGCAAGATTGCTATGGGCTGTGAATTTTCCGCGATGTGTTTTTGTCTTTTATCACTATTGACATTAATTAATATTAATCACTGCTTCAGGTTCTTATCACGCTACAGGCTTTGGTGTAGTTTGGGAAACTCTGATTAAATATCGGCAAAAAAAACATGAAAACCACGGGGTTCACAGGGATACACGCGGTAACCTCTTAGTTGAGTGATGGAGCGAGAGATATGAGGACACTGGTGGTTGGCGCCGGAGCGATCGGCGGTTATTTTGGCGGCAGACTGGTGGAAGCAAAACGCGATGTCACCTTTCTGGTCCGGCCGCGGCGAGCCGCCGAATTGGTCAGGGCTGGCCTGACCATTCGAAGCCGCTTTGGCGACCTAGTGATTCCCGAGCCGAAGACTGTACTGGCCGAAAATCTCCACGACCCCTACGATCTGGTGTTGCTGAGCTGCAAGGCGTTCGACTTGGAAAGCGCAATCGAGGCTTTTGCGCCCGCTGTTGGCTCCACAACGGCAATCCTGCCGCTGCTGAATGGCATGCGGCACCTGGATACCCTCGCGCAACACTTCGGGGATGCACGGGTTCTTGGCGGCCAATGTCTGATCGCGGTGGCGGTCAATGAAAAGCGTGAGATCGCGCATCTGAATGACTTTCACGATTTATCGTTTGGCGAGCGCGACGGGACCTTATCGCAGCGAGTGAAAGCGATCGAGAGTTTGATGGAAGGTGTGCGGTTCAACGCGCGGATGAGCGAGCGGATTTTGCTGGAGATGTGGGAGAAGTGGGTGTTCCTGGCCTCCGCGGCGAGCAGCACTTGCCTGATGCGCGCAGCCGTTGGAGATATTTGCGCCTCCCCAGGCGGCACCGACTACGTGCTCGGCGTGCTGGAGGAGTGTCGCCGCATTGCCGCCGCCGAGGGATACCCGATGCGAGATGAATCGTTCCAGCGTAGCCGCGATATGCTCACGGCGGCCGGCTCGACGCTGACCGCGTCAATGCTGCGCGACATCGAACGCAATGGTCCGATTGAGGCGGACCACATTGTCGGCGATCTCCTGGCGCGGGGGAGGAGACATGGCATCTCCGGGAGCGATTCTTTTCTCAAGGTGGCCTACACCCACCTGAAGGCCTATGAGTTCCGGCGAGCACGGACGGCTTCGCAACACTAGAATTCCAGTCGACTTCACACTCCCCCGGCTCTAGCGGCCGAAGCGCTCGTCTCGAGTTGCGACCGTAATTTCTGCGCCGCCCCGTGAATCGAGGCGAGGCGTTCTGCCGCCGCCGGGGGCAAGCCCGCTATTTCGAGCGCCAGTTCGCAGTTGAGGAGCAACGTTGTCAATGTACTATTCAGCTCGCTGTAGAGAAAGTGCGCGGCCACTTCACGAGCGGTCGCCTGTTCGTGCTTGCGGAGACGAATGGCGGCTTTCACCTCGCGTACCAGACGTTCGGTCCCGCTGATTGCCAAATTGATTTGTACTGGAACAGCCGACCCCAGATGATCGACTGCGGTATCGGTTTGGTGCGGTTCGTTTTCCCCAAGGGACTGGTCAAATACCGCAGCAGTGTAGACTTCCGTGCGCAACAGGGTGGTGGCGCGCAGCAAGTTGTCCGCGATTACGACTGGTTCGCCCGTCGCTCGCTGAAGCGCAGCGGCGCATTCATTTCGTCTTTCGATGGCCGTCACGAGCAGGATCACGGCTGATCCTGTGCAACTGCCGGTCCAATTGTTTCTATTTGAAATTAAAGGACTTAGACGCGCAGTCTGCATGTACATTCCCGTTTCTGCACAGTTCCTCGGCTTGGCCGTTCAGGCTTGGGACTCGTACTCCTTCAGCTTGCGGTAGAGCGTGGTCTTGCCGATGCCGAGCAGGCGGGCGGCCATCATTTTGTCACCGTTTACTTGCGCGAGCGCGTTGAGGATGGTCACTTTCTCCAGCTCGGCCATGGAAACAATCCCGCTCGGTGGCCGCGTAATCAAACCGGCCGGCGCACTGGAAAAGTGGGTGGGCAAGTCGCGCAGTTGAATTTCATTGCCGCTCGAGAGGGCGCAGGCCCGCTCCAGCGAATTTTCAAGTTCGCGGATATTTCCGGGCCAGTCGTAATTGAGCAGCGCCTTGAGCGCATCGTCGGAAATGGTTTTCTCCAGGCCCGAGTCGTGCCCGATCCGCTCCAGGAAGTGTGCCACCAGCAGCGGGATGTCCTGGCGCCGCTCGCGGAGCGGCGGAATGCGAAGGGTGAGCACATTGAGCCGGAAGAACAGGTCGCGCCGGAACGTGCCAGCGTTCACGGCTTGTTCCAGGTCGCGATTGGTCGCTCCCAGAATGCGCGCGTTAATGGGAACGCTTTTCACGCTTCCTACCGGGCGAACCTCCTTTTCCTGGATGGCACGCAGCAGTTTCACTTGCAGATCGAGGGGCAGTTCGCCGATCTCATCGAGAAAGACAGTTCCGCCCTCGGCAATGGCGAGCAGACCATTCTTGAGATTAGTCGCGCCGGTAAAGGCACCCTTCACGTGCCCGAACAATTCGCTTTCAATCAGGGTCGGAACCAGCGATCCGCAGTCAACGGGAATGAATGGCTTGCCACGAAGTGAGCCCGAAGAGTGAACGGCCTTGGCGACTATTTCTTTCCCGGTGCCGCTCTCGCCCAGAATCAGCACGGGATGAGAGCTCTGTCCGGCCTTGGCGATAATCCGGTAAAGCTTCTGCATCTCGGGGCTGTGGCCGACGATGTTGCAGAATCCCTGACTGGAGCGGGTGGCCTCGCGGCGCACGCGATTTTCCGTCTTGACTCGCAGATGGCGCCCTACTCGTTCGAGCAGGGCGCGCAATTCTTCCATGCTGAAAGGTTTGGTGACGTAGTCATAGGCGCCATTTTTCATGGCCTGCACCGCCGATTGCACCGTTCCATAGCCGGTCACGACGATGATCACCGCATCCGGCCGATGGCGCTTGATGGTGAGCAGCGCCTCCATTCCGCCGGCCCGCAGATCGAGCAGGACCGCGTCGATGCCATGGCTGTCGAGGGCGCGATAGGCCTGCTCGGCCGTCTCGGCGATGTGCGTGCTGAAGCCGAGCGAGTGCGCTACGTCCCGCGCGGCTTCGCGGACGGCGCGGTCATCGTCCAGGATCAGCAGGTTGAGAAAGTTCGCTTCCTGGAGCTGGGGAACCTGGATGAGAGCTGGGGCAGTCGATGCGCTTAACATGGCGAGCCTCCCTTGAGGTTAGAAAATTCGATGGGCTGAGAATCGAGGACTTGAGCAACCCGAGCATTCGATAGGGGTGCGAGCGCCGGAAGAAACACTTCGAAATGAGTGCCGCATTCCGGTCCGGTCGCGACTTTAATCAGTCCCCCCGCCTCGCTGACGATGCGCTGCACGGTAGCGAGTCCGATTCCGGTGCCCTCACCCGCTTTCTTTGGTGCTGAAGAAGGGCTCAAAGAGCCGGGCGCGAGTTTCGGCACTCATCCCACAGCCGTTGTCCTCGACGATGAGAGAGACTGCTGGTTGTGGTTTTCCGTTCCCGGGGCCTGGAAACTCGGTAAGCCGTGTGCTGAGCCTGATCGTCCCGTACTGTCGTATCGCATCCCGCGCGTTGAGCACCAGATTCAACAGGATCTGCCGCAGTTGGCCCGGATCGAAGAACACCAGTCCGGCCAAGGGATCGAGTAGGGTGACGAGTTCGATCTGCTGGCCGATCAGACGGCGCAGCAAGTTCTCGGTGGAGGAGACAATTTCATTGATCGGGAGCGGGCGCGGCTCGAGGGCCTGTTCGCGGACCAGCGCCAATAATTTGTGGGTCAAGTCCGCGCCGTGTTCGCTGGCCAAGCGCACCTCTTCGACGTAGCAGCGAATCTGATGTTGCGGCTCCAATTGTGCGAGCATCAGGTCGGCATACAGGAGGATGCCGGTCAACAGGTTGTTGAAATCGTGGGCAATTCCTCCGGTCAACCGCCCGATGACCTCCATTTTCTCGGCCTGGCGCAGGTTTTCCTGGGCGCGCCTGGGCCCGGTCGCATCCTCGAGCAAGGCCACCAGGAAGGCAGGATTCCCATGGGAATCGCGCGCCAGTGACACCGTGAGCCGCCCCCAGAATTCGGAGGCATCGGTTCGCCGATAGCGCTTTTCGATGGCGAAGGAGTCGCGCTCGCCGAGCATCAATTCGGAGACAAAGGGACGGCCATCGATGGAAACAACGTTGGTGGGATCACTGTCGATTGCGTCCGCGTCGGTGGGAGCGTCGTGAGATTCGGCGGCCGGAGAATTCCAAAGATTGATCCCGGCGAGTTCATTGCGGTCATATCCCAGCAGGCTGCCGAGGGCGGAGTTGGCTTCCAGAATTCGCCCATCGAAATTGCAAATGCCCATCCCGATTGGAGCCGCTTCAAACACTTGGCGGAAGCGGGGATCGGGGCCGGCCTCGCCGATGGCCAGTATCTTGGTAGGAGTATTCATGAGTGACACCTATCCTTAATTGATTTAGCTCGGCGCCCGACCGATCGATTGCGGCCCGGAGAAAGCCGCGAGCGGTTCGCGGGAGGATCGCATTCCAAGCCACGGAAAAGATGCTCCCAGCTTTTCAGCGAATGGTCCGCGCGTACCTGATTGGGAAAAGTGTAGACCAAAAGCCCTCGTTCGCTAAGTGTTCGCGGTCACAGCAGTTTAGTGATGATTCCGGAGCGGCCGGGAAGAGAAACTGCAGCCTGCGGATCGCCGAATCGGGGAGTTAGATGCGCGCCCAAATTTGAATTTCTGGGACCATTCGATGACCCGCATTTGAGACTCGGATCGAGGCAGATCGACCGCTAGTTTCAGCATCCCGGAGATCAGTCTCAGGGCAAATCCGCGGAGTGCGCCAGGCGGAAGGTCAGGCGGCGGTCGGGAGCGAAGACGACATCTTGCTGATTGGTTACGACGCCTGCGCCTGTCGCCGCGCGCTCACCGTGGGAAGTGCCTTTAGCAAAGATGCTGGAGGTCTCGATGAGAACGGTTTTGCCTCCGACGTTTACACTGACCAGCGCGATCCGCAGGTATCCCGCGTTGCGGCCGCTACTGGCGGATCTGGCGTCGAGAACGCGGCCGGATACGGGAGCGCCGCGCGCGATCAATGGTTGTCCGTCGACCAGAACCGGATCGTCGAGGGTACCCTCGAAACTTTCCCCGGCTTGCGCGGAGGCGCTGGAGAGCGATTTCTGCAGGCGAATGGTCAGGGATGTGCCTTCCACAAGACGCGCGGTGGCGGGAATGAGCGACTGGCTGGGCGAGATGCCGTTGGGACGCGCCTCGCGATCGAACGGCAGTTTTTGCGTGTTTCCGGGAGATGGCGCTGGGACTCCGGTCGGCTTCCCGCAGGCGACGGCGAGGCCGAGCGCGAGTAGGGCGAGGGCGCGGATTGGCAATGACAGCATGGTTTGACCCGGTCCTGAGATGCGATTGTACGGGAGCGGGCAACCGTTTTCACCGCCGAGACGCCGAGAGCCAATCCATGCCTTTCCGTTCAGGAACTGCCAATACGAATCCGCCGAAATAATTGACAGAATTATTGTACATTGGTACATTTGTACCATGGTTGATGAATCCAAACTTATCGTGGAACGCGTGCAGACCGGCGTTCGCATGGAAAAGCGCATCCTCAAAGTTCTGAAGGGCTTCGCCGAATACCACGACATGACGCTCGGCGACCTGCTCGAAGGCATCGTGCTGCATGCCTTCGACGGCAAGACTCCGTTCAGCCCGGCCTCGCTGGCGCGTATTCGGGAATTGAAAAAATTCTACGAACTCGATCTCGACTCGGGCGCCAGCCACCACCTGATTGAAAGCAAGCGGCCGACGGCCGGCAAGACTCCATCAAGAAAAAAGAGATGAGACGGGGTCCGCCCAACATCAGTTAGCAAAGCATCCACCAAGCAAGAACATGATTGACTCGTTGACAACCCACGGCATGGCGAACCGGGAACTGATTTCCGAATTCGAACAGGGCCGGGCTCCCGGGGAATTTCACCATGCCGATCATGTTCGGGTCGCCTTTGCCTACGTGTCGGAGTTTCCCTTGCTGGAGGCGATGGCGAAATTTTCGGCGGCTCTGCAGCGCTTCGCGCTCTCGAAGGGCAAACCGCATCTTTACCACCAGTCCATCACCTGGGCGTACCTGCTCCTGATTCACGAGCGTATCGCCCGGGCTGGCTCTGTCCATTCCAGTTCCGTCCAGCCCAGCTGTGTGCCGTCCTGGGAAGAATTTTCGGAACGCAACCCGGAACTGCTGGTCTGGAAGGGTGGCATCCTGGAGCGGTATTACTCGCAAGCTGTGCTGGACTCCGAGCTGGCGCGGCGCGTGTTCGTCTTTCCCGACCAAGTTGACGCGGCGTGCGAGAAAAATGCTCTTCCCCAGAGTGGGTGATTCGGCTCTTTTTTTTTGGGGGGGGACCCTCCCTCCCCCCCTAACCCGAGTTCTTAGAATCAGTCACTTGGCAAGAAATTGCTCACAAACTATTGATTCGAAGTTGTTTACATGTAAAGTATTGAATACATGAGAGATAGTTACCAAAAGGTGCCGTTTTGGCCTGGACCTCCTCCGCAAAGTATTCAAAAATAGATACTTATGTGTAAAGTATTCCGGAATAACGAGTTAGCTCCGTTTCTTGGCTTGATCGACTGGCTGCTGCCCGGTAGGGCCTTCCTCTTCTGACTTTTTGACAAATTTCGAAGAAACTCCGAGTTGCAAAAAGGGCGATGGTTTATTTGGTCCCAGATTCAATTGAGATGATTGGAATCGTTAAGTCAAGTTTTTCCGGTAACGGGTTTCGGTTTGCTCGACGACTTGTCCGGAAGGGCCTCATGGGATCGCTTCCATGCGTCGCTTGGATATAATCGCTCGGCAGTTTATTCCATGAGGGAGGAAATGTCAGTATGCGTATGTTGCTGAGAGTGTCTCTGCCAGTGGAAGCCACAAATGCCGCCGTCAAGGCTGGAACGCTGGGTCCTACGATTGATCGGATTCTGGCCGACCTCAAACCGGAAGCGGCGTATTTTTTTGCGGACGATGAGGGGCAACGGTCGGGTTCGATTGTTTTCGACATGACAGACACATCGCAGATTCCGGCGATCGCTGAGCCGTGGTTTCTGGCGTTCAACGCAAAAGTGTCACTGCGGCCGATCATGAACCCGCAAGATCTTGCCAAGGCTGGTCCGGCGATTGGCAAGGCTGCCAAGGAATATGGAAAGTAGATTGGACAGGCCCGCTTGCTACCCCCGTTCGGGCGGGAGCGCGCCGTGGCAGATGGGCGGGGAAAATGCTTTGCCGGGTCGGGTTGCGTTAACGGTGTAGGGGTCTTTCGACTCCGCGGGGCGCGCTTCGCTTACCCCGCTCCGCTCAAGATGACAGGACGGCGATAGTTGTGCTTCGCTTTCGTTGCCGAGGGTGGGGCGCCCCTTCGGCAAACTCAGGGCAGGTTCTCGGGACCGCCGGCGCTACGTTGTGCTTACTCGGAGCTGCCTGCCTGGGCGGTGGCGCTTATGGGTTCGGTTTCGGGTTGAACGACTACGCCGTCAAAGGGGGTTGCGCCGATGAAGCGTCCGCCCATGACGCTGACCCGGCGCAGCGGGAATCCGCTGTCGGGACCGCGCTGCCAGGAACGGCCGCCATCCAGGCTTTCGAAGATCACGCCGGTGGTGTAGCTGGTGGCCAGCATGCGCTTGTGGGTGGAATCGAAGCTCACCGAGGTGATGTCCTTGTCGGGGAGTCCGTTGATGACATGCTGCCATGTGAGGCCGCCGTCGTCGCTGCGGAATGCGCCTTCACGAGAAGCGATCAGGAACTGGTTCTCGGAGGCGATGGCCGCGCCGTGGATGCTATGCACGGATGAAGGCAGGCTGGCAAGTTTCCAGGTAGCTCCGGCGTCACTCGAAACCAGAACGCTGGTATGAGTGGCCGCGATCACGGCATCACCCAGAATGCGCACGGAGATGAAGTCCTGACGTCCGGCAGTCGAGTCTATTTTCCATATCTTGCCTTCGTCTTTGCTGGTGTAAATGCCCTCGGAAGTGGCTGCCAGCCAGCGGTGGCCATCGAGTTCGAGATCGTTGACGCGAGCTTCGAGCTGTCCTTTCTTCCAGAGCGTGGTAGTGACGGGCTTGCGCGAACCCTTGCGATGGGTGGTGACGGTATGTTCAACGGCGACCTCGTTCATGGGCAGCCACTCGCCATTGCGTTCGAGCGCGAAGACGCCGCGGTTGGTGCCCGCGACCAGCATGCCGCTGGAGGTCTGCTTGAGGGCGAAGACGTCACGTCCTCCGAGGCCGGCCGCTTTCTGCAGCCAGTGCTGGCCGTTGTCGTGGGAGTAGAAGACGCCTCCGTATTCGCGGTCGTTGACGACGCCTACGTAAAGCGTGTCCGCGTTCTGGTTATCGGCGAGCAGGGCGGAGACGTAGCGATGGGCATAACCGTGGTTCGACATGGTCCAGGTGGCGGCACCATTGGTGGAGGCCATCACGCCGCTGCGGTCGGTGGCGATGAGGACGTGATTGGAATCGCGCGGATCGACGAAGACGTCGTTCACGACGACTTCTTCACTGCTGACGCGCTTCCAGGACTTGCCGAGGTCGACGGTCTTCCAGAGGCCTTCGGTGGTTCCGGCATAGACGATGTTCTCGTTGGTGGGATCCTGTTTGAGCACACGAGTGCGGCGAGCCGTGAACGGGATTCCCGGAATCTTGGAAAACAGATTGCCGGCGGTCTCGCTCTTGTAGATTCCAGAGCAGGCGCTGGCGAAGACGATGGAGGGATTGTCGTGGTCGACGATGACGGAGAAGACGTCGGAGTCGTCGATCATACCCTTATTAATGTGCTGCCAGGTGGCGCCGGCGTCGGGCGTCTTCCAGGCAAGATGCCAGGTTCCGGCGTAGATGGTGTTGGGATCCTTGGGATCGACGGCGATGGATTCGACGTTCTTCACTTCCGACGCAGGAGAGTCGAGGTGTTGCCAGGTGTCGCCGCCATCATTGGTGCGATAGACTCCGTCGAGGGTTCCAGCGACGAGCACGTCGGAATTGCCCTTATACATGGCCATGGCGCGGATCGATTTGCCGTGCATGGCGGGCAGAGTCTGCCAGGTGTGACCGCCGTCGCGGGAGCGGAAGATTTCGCCGAGTTGCTGGCTGGAGACGCTCCAGGCGGAAACGTAGATGCGATCGGAGCTCTGGGGATCGACGACGATGTGGTCGAGCACGTAGTCGTCGCCGCCCAGGCGAGCGAGGCGAGACCAGTTGCGTCCGCCATCGTTCGAGACGAACATCTGGCCGGTACTGGTGCCGAGCAGGAGGTGGTCGGGATTATGCGCGTCATAGGCGAGGCTGCGCGCATCGCCACCGTCAGGACCAAGTACCTGCCATGGTCCGGAGGCCAGCAGGGCTGTACTGATAAAGGTGATCGCGAGAAGCAGGAAAGCATTTCGCTTCCAAGAATTTGACCGGCAAGTGCGGAGAACGGGCCTATCCACGTTGAACTTCATATAGTCAAAGTGACCCCTGCGAACGGTATTCGCTTTCGCCCCAGAGTGACAGCCTACCACGGCGGGGACAAGGTTACCGAAGAGGAAAACAGAAAGGCCGATAGGGCGAGCCCTACCGGCCTTTGGTTTGCGATTCGAGATGGGGGAAAGACCCCGCCTCAAGGGTTCGTTACATTTTCTTCTTCGCCTTCCTGGCGGCTGGCTTGGGATGATCCGGGATCGCCTTCACCTTCGACTCGTCGACCAGTGTGGTCGAACTGGCGTTGGGGAAGGTTGCTCCGGCGGGAATAATCCATTGCTCCGAGGTAGCGGGCCCAGCCTCTCCGGTGCGAGTTTCGATCCGGCTGGGATCGATGTTCTGTTTGGCCTCGCCTCCCGAGAGATAGGCCTTGACGTCAACGGCTCGCTCGGCAGCCAGGTTCTTACGCTTCTCCTTCGGGCCGGAGTTTCCGACGACGACGAGCTTGGCATCGGGATCCTGCTGGAGCTTGCCAGCGACATCGTCGAGCATCGCCTTGCAGGTGTTGTCGACGCGCCAGGGCTTTTTGAGGTTGGGGTATTCGCACTCGTTCAGCTTGGTGGCTTGCGGAGGCGGAGGCGGCGGATTTTCGATCGTCACCGTGCTGGACGCCGAGGCGGTCAGGCCGCGGGAGTCAGTACAAGTGGCGTTGATGGTGATCGGACCGGACGGCGCCCCGGTGGTGCTGAGGGTGGCGGAGTTTCCGCTACCGGCAAGACTGCCACCGGTTGCGCTCCACCCACCGACCGTAACCGGCACGTTATCCGGGCTGGTGCAGGGGCAGGTAATGGTTGAGGACTCTCCTGCTTTTACCATCGTGGGGTTGGCCGAGCAGGACATCTGCGGCGGGTTCTTGGGCGGCTCTTTCACGGTGAAGCTGGCGGTGCAGGTGGCCGAGTTGTTCTTCTTGGCTTTGGGGTCGGTAACCGTGGCCGTGGTCGTATAGCTGCCTCCGGCGACGCCGTTGGTGTCGATGGTGGCGGTGGTATCTTTGCCTTCGATCTTGCCACCGGTGCTGGTCCAGCCATAAGTCAGAGTGTGCTTGGGATTGAAATTCGTAGCCGAAACGGTTGCATGCACCGGCTCACCGACCATGACTTCGGTTCTGTCGACGGAGCAGGAGGCTGCAGGAAGGGCTTCGGGCTCGCCCCCGCCCCAGTTGAAGACCAAACCGGTGCGGAGAGCAGCACCGTCCAAAACTGGATGGCGCAGCGAGGAATCGGTAACCGGTGCAGTGCTGGAATAATTGTGGCGTCCGAGAACGTAGTCTGCTTCGAACACGCGAAAATCGACACCGTGCACTATTTTGAGGTCCATGCCTCCGCCGAGCACCGCGCCAATACCGCTGCTTGAGGGAGCGTTATCGGGACGGAGGACGTTGAGACCAAACATGGTGTGTGCGAAGAAGTTCACGCCATCCCCCCGCCACATGAGTCGTGGACCAAAAGACAGCGTATGCTCGCTGGTGTGAGCGCGGTTGTAGCTGGTGCTTACATCCGCTGAAAGTCCCCACCACTTGTCAAAGTTATAGGTCAACGTGCCCGCCGCACCGGCCGGAAGGCTCGGTAACTTTACGGCATCCGGGTTGGGACCCTCGGGGACGGTGCCACCAGGGTTGAGCCACTGGTAGCCAACAAACAGGTCTATTTTTGGCGGTGTTTCATCTTGTGCATTGAGCACAGCCGGCAAAACAAGCAGAACGACTGCCAGGGCGAGCGCGAGAGCCGCGCATCTCCGGTAAGTTTCGTGACGACGTGACATAGTTCCTCCAAATCAAATCTGCAAACTTGCAAATAAAGCACACGGAATGATGATCGATCCGATGCAACGTACAGATGGGATTGCACTGGAAACAAAGGATCATACAGCAAATGAAAAGTTTTTCAAAACGGCAAGAACCATTAGTGGGTGCCTTAAAAGCAACTATGTCGATCGCGGAACGGTCGAGTGCGCTATTGGGGGAAGTCATCTCAATTTGATATTGCTGAGTTGCCGCGCTGGGCGTGCCCGTAGGCGGCTTTGTCGGCTTGGGGACAGGGAAGTCTGGTTGCGCAGCCTCGCGCTTCCCTGAATAATGCTGGTTGAGACCTATGACCCAAGAACGCGTGCTGATTGTTGAAGACGAAGAGAATGAGCGTACCGGTCTGGCGGAGCTAATCTCCGGATGGGGCTACCGGACCGACACTGCGGTGGATGGCGTGGAAGCGCTGGAAAAGGTCGCTGTTTTCACTCCTTCGATTGTAATCACGGATGTGAAAATGCCGCGCATGGGTGGGATGGAACTGGTGGAGCGGCTCTCCGAGTTATCGCAGGCGATCGCGGTGGTGATGGTAACGGCCCAGAAAACGACCGAAAACGCATTTCATGCCGGGCGGCTGGGGGTGCAGGATTACATTGAAAAGCCGATCGATTTCCGGCGGCTGCGCACGATCCTGAATAATATCGGGGAAATTCTGAATGCCCGGGTGGAAAACGAGGCTCTGCGCCGGCGCCTGCGCGACAAGGGCGCTCTTGGATTGCTGGTTGGATCATCACCGACGATGCAGGAAATATTCCGGCTGGTGGAGTTGGTGGCGCCGAGCACGGCCTCGGTTTTGATTACGGGCGCGAGCGGAACCGGTAAGGAATTGGTGGCGCGCACCATCCACGACTTAAGTCCGCGGCGCAACAAACCATTTGTTCCCATTAATTGTGCGGCGATTCCCGAGACGCTGATTGAGAGCGAGATTTTTGGCCACGAAAAAGGGGCATTCACGGGCGCGCTGGAGCGCCGGACCGGCTGCTTCGAACTCGCGGAAGGAGGCACGCTTCTGCTGGACGAGATTGGCGAGATGCCGGTCGGCACACAGGCCAAACTTCTGCGTGTGCTCGAGGATCACAAACTGCGCCGGCTGGGCAGCAAAGTGGAAACCTCGGTTGACGTTCGCGTGCTAGCGGCAACGAACAAGGTTCCCGATGAGGCGGTGGCGGCGGGCGAACTGCGGGAGGATCTTTATTACCGGTTGAATGTTTTCAATCTTCATATGCCGGCGCTGCGCGAGCATAAAGAGGATATCAGCGAACTGGTGGAGAGTCTGCTCAAGGATATGAACGAAAAGCATTCTCGCAAGGTGTCGCATGTGAGCGAGGCGGTGCTGAACATTTTTCAGAGTTACTCGTGGCCGGGGAATGTGCGCGAGTTGCGCAATACGCTCGAACGCGCGGTGATTGTCTGCGAGGGGGGAGTGATCGAATCCAAGCACTTGCCGCCGGGCTTCGGGCAAAGCATCCGGGTGGTGGTGAACGATCCGGATGCCGTGCACCTGGGCGTGGGCACGACGGTGGAGGAAGCGGAGAAGCTGCTGATCCTGAAAACTCTGCAGGCCACCAGCAACAACAAGACACGCGCGGCGGAGATCCTGGGCATCAGCCTGAAGACGCTCCATAACAAACTGAAGGAATACGGCCGGCCGCAGGATGCGGTGCTGGCGGAAGAATAGAAGAGCAGCTGTCAGCTTTCAGTTGTCAGCTCTCAGCTCTCCGCAGAGTCTGCATGCGCTTGCATTTTGAATCTTGGGTCGAGGGGATTGCTTGCGTGAGGACGATGCTTGGAATAACGAGTCACAGAGATGTAAGAGCGGCTATGAGAGGCGCCGACCGCTGACGATGGGCGCTGACTTTCGAGAAGGGAGTAGGGGTCCCCTCGGCTTTGCTCGGGGCAGGCTCTTCGACTCCGCATCCGCCGCGCTTGGCGCGGCAGGTGCTCCGCTCAGGATGATACGTGATTTTGCTGAGAGCTGAGAGCCTGGAGCTGAGAGCTGCTTTTGAATGACCCGCAAATTCATTATCGTGTTTGTGATCACTACGCTGTTCACGGCGCTGGTGGTTGCCTTCTCCTGGTTCTATCTATCGCAGTTACTGCGCCAGCGGTTGTTGTGGGCCGATGAGACTGCCTCGCAACTAACGAATCAACTGGAGTACGCCGCCTCCAAAGCAGTTCCCGATCTGACCAGCACGCGCGTCGACACTGCCAATCCCAGGGAGATGCGTGCCGCGATCACGAATTACCTGCAGACCGATACCAATCTGAACGCGATGCTGGAGTCTGTGGTGGGCAATTCCCGGATCATCTACGATGCGGCGATTGTCGATCCCGAGGGAGTCGCGATTCTCGATACGAACCCGGTGATGAACGGCAAGCCGGTGCCGTCGCGTGCGCCGTTGAGGGTGCTGCGCGACGCCGGCTTCCGGCGGCAGTTGCGGCTGCTTTACGGTCCGGGCACGGTCTACGACGTGAGCATCGGGCTCGAAATGGATAAGCAGGTATTTGGCAGCATCCAGGTGGGGGTCTCGACCGTTTTTTTGCGCAACGAACTGACGCCACGATTGCAACAAGCGGCGTTCTTTTCGGTGGTGGCGATTTTCTGTTCGCTGGTGCTGGCGGCGGTGGTTTCAAATGTGGCGCTGGGACCGCTGAAGGTCATCAGCCGTAACCTCGACAGCGCGAGCGCCGGAGATGTGCTGCCGACGGACGAAGAGGACAGTGCCGACGAGGTCGGCCTGGTGTCGCTGAAGATTGCGCACCTGGGACGGCAGATCCGAGATACAAACCAGATTTTTTCCGCGCTCAAAGACAACGTGGAGCAGGTCATGTCGAAGCTGCAGGACGGCCTGATGCTGTTCACGCGCGATTCGCGAGTGGTGCTGGTGAGCGCTTCGGCGGAGAAGTTTCTGGGGCGTCCGCGCCGTGAAATTCTGGGGCGCACGGCGGAAGAGATTTTTTCCGACGGTACGGTATTGGGAGCGGTTGTTCTGCCCGCCTTCCAGAAGCAGCGTCCCCTGGGGCAGTACGAGTTCGAGGCTGCCGAGGGCCGCCGGGTTCAGGTTTCGCTCGATTTCATTCAGGAGAAGGGAACACCGATTGGGGCATTGCTGACGATGCGCGACGCGGAGTCGGTGCGCCGGCTGGAAGACGAGATCGAGATTTCGCGCCGCCTTTCGGCCAGTGGACGCCTGACGCGAGGGGTGGCGCACGAAGTCAAGAATCCGATCAATGCCATTGTCCTTCACTTGCAGTTGCTGCAGAACAAAATGCAACAGGACGATCCTGAATCGCGCCGGCATGTGGAGGTCATCGGGAATGAAATCCGGCGGTTGGACCGGGTGGTGCAGATTCTGGTGGATTTCACGCGTCCGCGCGACCTGCATCTGGAAGAGGCCGACCTGCGCAAGATATTCGAGGAGGTGGCAGTGCTGGCGGCGCCGGACGCGGCGCGACATGGCGTAACGTTGGCGAAGAATCTGCCTGAGGAAGCGCTCCTGGTGCGGATCGATGCCGATCTGATGAAGCAGGCGATTCTGAATCTGGTGATCAATGGTGTGCAGGCGATGGCGAAGGGAGGAACGCTCACGGTGGCCGCATGCCGGGAAGAGGAGACGATTGTTGGCGAAGTGCGCGACCAGGGAAACGGGATTCCGGCGGATGCGCGCGAGAAGATATTCGAACTTTACTTCACGACTAAAGGGGACCAGGGGGGGAGCGGAATCGGGCTGGCGCAAACCTACCAGATCATGCAGTGGCATTACGGGTCGGTGGAGTTCGATTCGATTGTCGGCGAGGGAACAACTTTTCGGTTGCGGCTGCCGGCTTTGGTGGCGAGACAAAATAGCGAGGCTGAGGCGATTGCCTGATTTGTGCCGGGACCCTTGCTGGGGACCCCGGTCGCTCAGGATGACAAATACGAAAGTTGAGTTTGTTGTTGAGGAGAAGCGATCAAGTTGAGGATGCGTCTGGCTTGGGGAATGGTGGTCGTGTTTTGCCTGGGATTCCCGGCTTGGGGAGCGATTTGCCCGCAGCAGGAAGGCGCGAGTTCTGTGAATGCCACCGGACAGGCAGTGGAGAGTGTGCCGAAGAAAGAGCCACCGGCCGAGCAAAAAAAAGAAACTCAGGTCGCTCCGCAGACCGAAATTAAAGCCGAACCGAAGACGGAATCACAGCAAAGCCAAAACCAAACCGTACCCAAGGTGGAGTCAGAAGAAACCGGACCAGAAATCCAACCGACGATCCAACCGACGATTGAGCCCCAATCCGCGGAGGCAAAGAGCGCGGCTACGAAAAAGGCGGACGGTGCTTCCACCGGTGCAGCCGTCAAGCGGCATTCGGCGGCAAAGCACGCCGCCGCGATTGTGACCGATAGCGGACCGCGCAAAGTGGTGGTACGCGAGGGCGGAGCGGACGAGCCGACCGCACAAATTGTGACAGGCATGGCTCCCGAAGAGGCCAGCCGCCAGCGTGAGGACGCGGAGAAATTGCTGACGACAACCGTCGCAACCCTGGAGCGGATTGATCCGGATGCGCTCGATCGACAGCAGCAGGAGGCCGTGTCGCAGATTCACAACTACATGGCAGGCGCGCGCGCGGCGCTAAAGGAAGGCGACATTTCGCGAGGCCACACGCTGGCGGTGAAGGCGGGCTTGCTGGCGGAGGATTTGGCGGAACATCAATAGAGATGGGGCTTGCGCAGTTTCAGACTGGCGCCAAGAACCTGCTGCGAGCCAAAGTTTCGCAATCTGGCCCGGCGGGCGTAGACCTACACATAAATATGTGTAATAATCTACACATGGCCACGAATCTGGCGCTGGACGATGAGTTGATAGAAGCTGCACGTCTTGCCGGCAAACACAAGACGAAGAAAGAAGCCGTCACGGCAGCCTTGGCGGAATACGTTCGCCGCCATAAGCAGGTGCATGCGCTCGCAGCCTTCGGTACCTTTGAATTCGATCCTGCCTACGATTACAAATCCGAGCGCCGCAAGCGCCGGGTATGAGCGTGCTGGTAGACACGCCCATATGGTCGCTCGCCCTAAGACGCAAGCCATCTAATTTGAATTCCCGCGAGCAGCGCTGGACGAAAGCGCTGGCCGAACTGATTCGTGCCGGAGAGGCGCAACTGGTAGGAGTAGTACGTCAGGAGTTGCTGTCGGGGATTCGCGAAGAGCAACAATTCCGCCGGCTCCGCGGTCTGCTAAGCGCGTTTGAAGACCCTCAGCTCGAAGCCAGCGACTACGAGGAAGCAGCGCACTTTCACAACCAGTGCCGTACCCAGGGCGTAGCAGGATCGGCGTTCGATTTCCTACTATGCGCGGTTGCGCATCGGCGAGGCTGGCAGATCTTTACGTCCGATCTCGACTTTGGGCGTTATGCGAAAATTGTCGGAGCGCAGCTCTATACGCCGAAGTGATTTCGGCTCCCAGTTCGCAGATTAGGAATCAAAGGTTGCCCTCACCTTAGATTTTCTTATTTGAGCTGATTGCTTTTCGCTATTTTCTCCCCTCACGTTTTTGAGCTACCACCAATCCTCTCGGAGTTCTCAACAGCACTACTGAGAGCAGGCCTTCGCTTTCCAACTTCAGGGCGGCGTCGCGCACGATTTTCAGATGCGAACTGGCGTCGTGCATGAGGATCAGGCCATAAGGGTTGATTTGGTGCAGGAAGCGACGAATTTCCTGTTCGCGGATGGCCATATCACTGTCGCTGAAGAGCAGGTCGATGGTGCCTTCGACGTTCATTTCGAGGCTGGATTCGTTGCGCAGTTCGATCCAGTTGGCCAGAGCGGATGCGGCGATACGGGCTTTGGCATTCTCGTAAACCTGGGGATCGAACTCGCAGGTGATGACGCGTCCGCGGCCGTTGGCTTTGAGGCCTTCGGCGATCCAGAGCGTGCTGATGCCGCTGAAGGTGCCAGTCTCGACGACCAGTTCGGGCTTGATGGTGGTGACAACGGTGCGGAGGAATTCTAGGACCTCGGCTTCGGCGGTCATCGAATCGAACATGCTCCAGCGCTCGGGGTGGGGGCATTCGGGCGTGGGGCGGTGATATTCAGGCTGCAGTTGATCGCCGGTGCGCACGATCTGGCGCAGGATTTTGTGTTCCTGCTTTTGTTTCTTCTTGAAGAGCATTTAAGAGGAAGTGTAACGGAAAAAAGGTCTCAGCTCTTGGCTCTTAGCTCTTAGGAAAACCGACCATATTCCGGGTGATCGGCGTCACTGTGGCCGGTTGCGATTCTCGCGCAGTATCTCGGGAGCATAGAGGACTTTATGGCGAATGCCTATCAGGACCTGATCGCTTGGCAGAAAGCGACCCAACTGGCCCTGGAGATCTATCGGTGCACTCGAACCTTTCCCCGGGACGAGCTTTACGGACTGACTTCCCAAATGCGCCGAGCCGCAGTATCGGTGGCAAGCAACATCGCGGAGGGCAAAGGGCGCTATTCTCACAAAGAGTTCCTACAATTTCTGTATCGCGCTCGCGGATCGTTGCTGGAATTGCAAACGCAGTTGTTCATCGCGCGAGAGTTGGACTATCTTGAATCCACTGCGTCGCAAAGACTAAAAGACAAGTCGGACGAACTGGGCCGCATCCTGAATGGTCTGACCACGAGCGTCCGAAGCAGCATAATCCCTTCATCCTAAGAGCCAGGAGCTAAGGGCCGCTTTTCTACTCGCTGGTGAAGTAATCCACCGTTACGGGATTTTCGAAGAGCGAATAATCGCGCGTCACGACCGTGATGCCGGTGTCGGTGACGAAGTAACGTTCACGATCGGCTTCGGGCTCGTAGCCGATGGTGGTCCCTTCGGGAACATGCACGTCGCGGTCGATGATGGCTTTGCGGATCCGGCAGTTTCGGCCAATGTTGACGTGGGAAAACAGAATGCTGTCCTCGATTTCGGTGAACGAGTTGACCCTCACGTCGGGAGAGAGCACGCAATTTTTTACCGAGCCGCCGGAGATGATACAGCCGCCGGAAACGAGCGAATCGAGCGCGTGGCCCATGCGCGGAGATTCGGCAAACACGAATTTAGCCGGCGGATACTGGCGCTGATGGGTGCGGATCGGCCAGCGTTCATCGTAAAGATTAAAGACAGGCGAAACCGACACCAGGTCCATATTGGCTTCGTAGTAGGCTTCGAGGGTTCCGACATCGCGCCAGTAGAGCGCCTCTTTCTTGTTTTCGTCGACAAAATTGAAGGCGAAGACGCGATAGTCATCGAGCATTCCGGGCAGAATGTCCTTGCCGAAGTCATGACTTGACTGGGAGTTTTCGGCGTCTTTCAGCAGCACCGGAATGAGGACGTCGGTGTTGAAGATGTAGATCCCCATCGACGCCGAAATCTTGCTGGGATCGTAGGGCGACCGGAGGTTGGTTTCCGTTGGTTTTTCGACAAAGCCGACGATACGGCTTTGACGTTCGATATCGACCACCCCGAAATGACGGGACTCCACCGGTTCGGTCAGCAGGGTTGCGACCGTAACGTCGGCTCCACAATCCACGTGCTGCCGGAGCATGCGCTCATAGTTCATTTTGTAGATGTGGTCGCCCGAGAGAATGAGCACATGTTTGGGCTGCTCGGAACCGATCGAATAGATGTTCTGATAGACGGCGTCGGCGGTGCCCATGTACCAGTTATCGCTGACCCGCTTCATAGGCGGAAGGATTTCGATGAACTCGCCGATTTCGCGGCCGAAGATATTCCAGCCTTCGCGAATCTGGCGGTTGAGCGAGAGCGCCTTGTACTGAGTAAGGATGTAGATGCGGCGCAGGCCGGAGTTCATGCAATTGGAAAGGGTAATGTCGATAATGCGGTAAATACCGCCGAAGGTGACGGCTGGTTTCGCCCGGTCGCGGGTGAGGGGATAAAGGCGCTCGCCCGCGCCTCCGGCCAGTAAGACTCCGAGCGTATCTTTCATCATGACACCGTTCGGATGCAACGCGTCTCGAGGACGCTGCCCCGGCCCAACGCGAAAGTCTAGCACAGAGCTAGTACCCAGTACTCAGCGCCCAGTACTCAGTCGTGGTGTTTCAGAGTGGAGATGTTTTCCCTGTCTACGCCTGCGAGAATATGCGCCATTCCCCCTAATGTCGTAAAGGGATGATTGGGGAATTCCGGTTTCGTGTGCGATCTCTGGTATGGGGACGCCGACGTTTCCGCGTCGACTGCCGTTTGCCGTTTGCTGGGTGCTGGGCACTGATTTTGCTCAGCAGTGCATGATTTTCTCGCTCTTTATGCCGCGGGTGGCGTTGCGCGAATCTACCACCAGCTTGGCCTGGCTTACGATCTTCTTGTAATCGTAGTCCGAGTGATCGGTCACGATCAGGACACAGTCGTAGTCAGCGATATTGTCGAGCGAGGCACACTTCATCTGCAGATCGTACTTGCGGCCGCGGCCCACGAATGGGAAGTAGGGGTCGTGGTAGCTGACGGTCGCGCCCTCTTTTTGCAACAGTTCGATGATGGTGAGGGCAGGGGATTCGCGCAGATCGTCGATATCCTTCTTATAGGCTACGCCCAGCACGAGAACCTTCGATCCGTTGATCGCTTTTTTTTGCTTGTTAAGCGCACCGATGGTGGCGGCGATCACGTGGTACGGCAT
>JBAQJU010000059.1:0-7163 GCA_049300475.1 Terriglobales bacterium
AAGTACCGCAGTGTGTTCTTCAGCTTCATGAGCTGGATGAACAGGTCGTGCTCAGGGTAGAGTCCCGGAGCCGTCATCGGTGACTTGAAGTAGAAGCTTAGCCACTCCTGGATGCCGAGGCGACGCAGATCGGGAGTGCGTTGCGCCAGGTCGAGGAAGAGCACCAGGTCGAGCACAATGGGCGCGGCCAGAATCGAGTCGCGGCACAGGAAGTCCACCTTGATCTGCATCGGATAGCCGAGCCAGCCGAAGATGTCGATGTTGTCCCAGCCTTCTTTGTTGTCGCCGCGCGGCGGGTAGTAGTTGATTCGGACCTTGTGGAAGATGTTTCCGTAGAGCTCGGGATATAACGCCGGCTGCAGAATGTGCTCGAGCGCGCCCAGCTTGGATTCCTCCTTGGTCTTGAATGAGCCCGGGTCGTCGAGCACTTCGCCATCGCGGTTGCCTAAAATATTGGTTGAGTACCATCCGCTCAGCCCGAGCAGGCGCGCCTTGAAGGCCGGAGCGAGCACGGTCTTCATCAACGTCTGTCCGGTTTTGAAGTCCTTGCCGCAGATCGGCAATTCGCGCTCGTGCGCGAGTTCGTGCATGGCGGGAATATCGACGGTCAGGTTCGGGGCGCCGTTGGCGAAGGGCACGCCCTCCATCAGCGACGCATAGGCGTAGACCATCGAGGGTGCGATGTTCTCGTCATTCTCCTTCATCGCCTTTTCGAGCGCTTTCAGGCTCTGGTGCGCCGCGGTTGGCTCGATGAAGGTTTCCGTCGAAGCGCACCAGATCGTAATCAGACGATTGGCGCCGCTCGACTTGCGAAAGTCGCGGATGTCCTGCCGCAACTGTTCGGCGAGGTCGAGCTTGTTCTTCCCTTTTTTCACGTTCGGCCCGTCGATCTTCTTCACGTAGTTGTGATCGAACACGGCCTTCATGGGGCGGATCGCACTCAGGCGTGCCTTCACTTTGTCGAGCAGATCGCGCTCGAGCACGCCGGCGTTGCGTGCGGCCGCGTACATGTTGTCTTCGAAAATATCCCAGCCCGTGAAGACCAGGTCGTTCAGGCCGGCCAGAGGAACAAATTCCTTGATCTTCGGCGAACGGCCATCGGTGCGCTTTCCCAGACGGACCGTCCCCATCTGCGTGAGCGAGCCGATGGGAGAAGCGATGCCTTTGCGGACGGCCTCAACGCCCGCCACAAACGTGGTCGCCACGGCGCCCATGCCGGGAATCATTACGCCCAGCTTGCCCTTGGCGGGCTCAATGACGAGATTGTGGGATTGCCTTTCCGATTCGCTTTTGGACGGTGCTGCAGACGTTACCCTGGATTTTGCTTCGGATTTGACTTCGACGCGCGCCGCTTTCTTTGCATTCTTCGGGGATGGAGCCATTTCAGTTTGATCCTTATGAGTTCAGTGGGATGTGGGCAAACGGATATGTTCTCTCAATTCACGTTGACATGCAAACCAGCGCGGCTGGATTGCCCGAATTCACACGCTAGTGGCGCTGTGTGCAGCCCGAACTGCAAGTCCCGCGCAGCCAGTGGAACGCGATAAAATAAGGCTGTGCGTACCGCATTCCTGGTTGCCGTTATAGCCGTACTGACAACTTTCCTGTTTGCGCAGGATTCGCCCAAGGCTTCGAACCCCGCGCCCGACGCGCAGGAAAGTTCCAGCCTCGACACCAAAATCGACACCAGTCCGCCCAAGGACGACGCCAAGGATCATCCCAACAGCGGCTCGGCGGTCGCCGACCTGACGCCTGACGCGGCGAGCGATGCCTCCGGTGTACAGGAGTTCCATCCCTGGAACCCGATGAAGGCGAACAAAGATATTCAGATCGGCGACTTCTACTTCAGACGGCAGAACTATAAGGGTGCGCTCGATCGCTACACGGAAGCGCTCTATTACAAGAATAACGACGCGGTCGCCAGTTATCGTATTGCCGAGTGCCAGGAAAAGCTGGGGAATAAAGCCGAGGCGCGAAAATACTTTGAACAATATCTGAAAATCCTGCCCGAAGGGCCGCTAGCGAAGGACGCGCACGCTTCACTGGCAAAGCTCGCGAAAGAGCGATGAATGTTGGGCCGCGAGCCGCGAGTTTCGAGCCGCAAGTTTTTGAGTCGCGAGCCGCGAGCCGCGAGTTTCGAGCAAGACAATCCACGAGTGCGCGTCTTGGTCCGTAGTGATCTGAAGCGCCAACTAAGCTGTAACCCAGCACAATCGGATCCCAAGCGGCTTGGGTTGCTCGCGGCTCGTAGCTCGGGGCTCGTAGCTCACTCACTTCTCGACTCGCGAAAACTTGCCGGTTGATGCGTCCACGGCCACGCGCAATTTAGCCGTCTCGCGATCCGTCCCGTAGATTACGTGCCACAACAGCTCATTCGTCTGGCGGTTCCAATCGAGCACATACAGCACGGGCGTATCAGGACTCTTCTCGAGCAGTTTGTCTCCGCCGTGCTCCTGAGCGATGGCGAATGCTTTGTCGGTATCGATCTTCAGAAACTGCACATTGAAAATCTGGGTCGAGGAATTGGTGGGGCTGTAGGTGTCTTCGACGCTGTGCGAAACATCGCCGTTTGTCCAGGTGTAGGATCGGGTCGCGTGTTGCGCCGGCGAGGCGAATCCGGATCGCCACTCACCCGCCTTGCCGTCCTTGCTTTTCGATTCGGCCGACTCTACCCGGAAGGGTTGCGCGTCTACCGCCCACCCGCGGGCCGCAATGTAGCACTTGAAGAAAGCGCCGCTACCGGTGATCGTCTCCGGAGCCTTGGGCTGAGGTTTCTCCGCCGTTGCCGGCACTGTCGGGGTCGAGGAGCATCCCACCATCGAAGCCACCGCGAGAATTGCCACCAACAATTTTTTCATCATGACTTCTTTCGTAAGGTCAAAACCGCGATCATTGTACTCAACCAGTGGGGCCGATTCCTATAGAATTGCCACGAATCGCTTGCTCCGCACCTACGCCATGGATTCCGATCTCGCACGCTTACGCCAGGAACTTGAAGCTGCCATTGCAGGCATGGCCGAGAGCGCGATGATTCGGGCACCGGAGGGCAAATGGAATTCCGCGCAGATTCTCGAGCATCTTTTTCTGTCCTACAAGGGCACCAATCGCGGGCTGGCCAGATGCCTGGAAAAAGGCAGTCCGTTGGCGACACGCGCCACGCTGAAGCAGCGTCTGGATTCGCTGGTGGTCATAGGTCTCGGCTATATGCCCGAAGGCCGGAAGGCTCCCGCGGTTGCGATGCCGCGCGGAACGCCGGCCAAGGAAGTTCGGGAGACGATTTTTGCGGAAATTCAAGAGATGGAATCAGGGCTGAACGAATGGGAACGCCGCTTTGGCGCAAGAACGAAGATCATGGATCATCCGCTGCTGGGGCCGCTCACTGCCAGTCAGTGGCGCAGGCTCCATTTGGTACATGGCCGTCATCATGCGCGGCAGATACGCGAACGGCAGAGGCTCTGAAAACGATGGCTAGTGCTGTGAGCGCGTGATTTGTGCCGACGAGGCGGGGCTAATGTTTCTACGACAGTTGCGCTGCCACGCCGAGGGCGAGACGTCCCTTCGGCAGGCTCAGGGCAGGCTTTCGGAACCGCCGGCAAGATGCCGGCGCTACGCTCGGGCGTGGTCTTTCTCCTTGCTTCTGGCTACTTCTTCTCTTTCTCTTTGTCGCTGTCCTCTTTTTCTCTTATGCCAGCCTTGCGCGCTTGTTCCTGAAGATCGGAGAGCTGCTGCTGGGCGGCGGTGATATCTTTCTGCTTTGAATCCATATCGGACTTGTACTGGGCATCGTCTTTGCTCCACTGGGCCGAGTTGCGCAGCTGGGCGCCCGCATCGCCATAAAAGGCGGCCGCGCGCAGGCGATATTCACGCTGATCGAGTTCGAGTTCGTGACTAAGGGCATCGATCTTGGATTTTTGATCGTCGATTTTCTGCTTGAGGTCGTCGACCGCCTTCTGACGATCCGCCGCTGCCACCTTGGGATCGGTGGCTCCGGTCTGTGCGGTTGCTGTTTTTTGGTCGCCGCTGGTGGAGGCTGTCGGTTCCGGTCCGACCACGCTCAGTTGATCGTTGACGGGAAGGTTGTCGTTATCATAGTGGCGGCTGGTATCAGTCTTGGGCTTATCCTTGCGGGCTTGCCGCGCATAGTCCCCGAGAGAGGTCGATTGCGATGAGGATTGTGATTGCGCCGATGCTCCGGTTGTCCCGAGGAAAATCCCCAACAAAATAAAAGTGGCGATGGTTAACCCAGTCGTTCGTTTCATAAGATCATCCTTCCGCGAGCCGCTTGCGCAGTCCGCAACCGCTGTTTCAGGAACCTGTGGCCGCAGCCTGCCTGCTTCCACCTAAAAAACTGCCAATCGTCCGGTCGAGCTGGGCTGCCTCGCTGGCGATATTGTTGGCCAGTTGGCGCGCCAGGTCGGGATCGCGGCTGCACGCCAGTTGCTGCGCAAATCCGGCGATGGTAGCCAACGAATCTCTCAATCCCAAGCCCAGTTCCGCGGAAAGTTCCTGGTGCGCCCTTTGATCGTGCCGGATGCGCTCAATGTCGGTTTTGTCGGTCACAACCAGAGCCGTACCAAGCACGCTGGCGTCCTCGGCCAGCACGGCGGAGGCGGTAAGTTCAAGCACGCGGCTTTCTCCATCGCGCGTCATGAAATTCACCTGCAAACCGCGAATCGCGCCCTTGCCCGCCAAAACCGGCGCCAGGGCTTGCTCCACAGTCGATCCCCAGGCCGGGCCACTGGTTGCCCGCACGGATGCCGTTCGAAACAGATCCGCCACGTGGAGACCGACCGGCGACTCGAAGCCCAGCAGTTTGCGCGCGGCCGAATTTGCCTGGCGCACCAGCCCGGCAGTATTGAAAAATAAAACGCCGCTCGAAAGATTCGCCAGCACAGTGGAACTCAGCGTATCGGAGGCCCTGGCCTTTCTGCGTTCCGAAAGCTGCTGGGTGGTGAGCTCGTGTTTCTGCTGCTTGAGCTGTTGGATCACGGCGTGGTAGGCGTGTACGGGCAGTCCTTCTGCGGCCATGGGCGCGTGATTGAGCGGCTCTGATTCCTCGGTAAGATTTTTCCGCAGGCGCCTGATGGCAAAAAATCCCAGTCCAAATGCCGCCAACGCGGAGAGCATTAACAGGCTCATGCGCAACACGACGGGATTCATAAGGAGCCTCATAACGCGCTCCAGTACCAGTGCATGAGCCGGTTTCCAAACAGAAACGAGAGCAGCGCCATGCTGCCCAGAAAAACACCGAACGGCATTTCGTAGTAACGCAGCATCAAACGCGCCGAATGCCAGGCCCGGCGGCGGGCTGCGACCGTAGAATTGCCGCGGGCCGCCAGACGGCGGCGGCGCTTGATCCAGACCGCGAGAATTGCGCTCAATCCAAATAACGATCCTGCCAGCGATGCGGCAAAAATGGTCAATACCGTAAGCTTGGTTCCGAGGAACGCGCCGATCATGGCCATCAATTTGACGTCACCGAATCCCATGCCCTCGACTCCGCGGGCACGCAGGTAGATGGCCGCTGCCCCGTAGAGGAATGAAGCGCCGACAGCGGCTCCCAGCAGCGAGTCTGACAGCGACCAGAGCCGCCAGGAGATTTCGCCCCGCATTGCGGGCGATACCAGGCCGGGCATGATCCGGGAAGCCATGTCATTCACCGGAACGAGCAGGCTGAAGCCCATGCCCAGAGCTAATCCCGGCAGCGTCATCGCGTCAGGAAGAAGCTTGGTTTCCGCATCGGTGAAGATGAGCCCCAACAATAGGAAGCCCAGCACCATGCACTTCATCGTCGCCAGGCTCAGTCCGAAGTGAAGGTAGCAGGTCAGGAAAAGCGTGGCCGTCAGGAGCTCAATCACCAGGTAGCGCGTCGAGATCGGTTGCTTGCAAGAGCGGCACTTCCCTCGCAGAATCAGCCAGCTCAGAACGGGAACATTATGGTAGAGCGGGATGAGATTTCCGCAGTGCGGACACGCCGAACGAGGCGCGACTACCGACATGCCGCGCGGCAGCCGGTAGATGCACACGTTCAGGAAGCTGCCAAAGCACAGCCCGAGCGCGAAGATCGCGGCTTCAAAAAGGAGTTCCACGTCAGCTAAGTGCCCATCCTGTGGGGACTTGGATGATTATAAGGCCGGGTAGCAGAAGCCTTCTAAGCACCAAAGTGACTGTACCGATGCCGATTGCAAGTGATTGCTGGGAATGGGGAAACAGGACGGCGGGTGAATTTCTTCCGATGTGAAGGCCGGGGGTTTCGCGGCCAACGCGAAGGACCATATTGGCGCGACCACCGCCATCGGCCCCACGGTGCCCAACACCACGGCATGAAGCATCCACCCATCTGGGCCGAGAATTCCCGGGGAGATTCCAGGGGGAAATGATCCGGTGGTACTGGTCACTGACAGGGTGATGAGTACCGTGATCCAATGTCCATGAGTTTCCAAAGGCACTTTCCGTATTGAAAGGAGAGAGCGCTATGCAATTCCACCTGGAAACAGACGAACTGAACCTGCTTGCTAACGTTCTGCTGGAACAAGACCCTCGGTCGTACCAAGGACTGCTGAACAAGGTCATGGCACGCGACCTGCGATTGGACGCCGATGAACTCGAGCAAGCCGCAGGCTTGCTTGCTGGCAAGAAGACTAGCCTCAAGGACGAAATCGCGCGGCAGTCGGACTCCGCACTGAAAGCGAAACTGCAGGGCCAACTGGCGCTGCTGGAAAGAGTGCTGGAGAGGGTCAACGAGGCGTGCGTGATGTTCTGAAGGCTGCAGCGAGAAGCGCATTGCGATGGATCGTGCGCGACTACCGGTCGCCGAGCACAATCATGGCGACTCAAGCGTGTTCTTATCGGGAAGCGGCAGCATTTTTCTTCTTCTTGCGGTCGATGAACAGTTGCACGAAGATTCCCGAAACCAGGGCACAGATAAATCCTATCCACAACCACAACAAGTTCTTCTGGTCACAGGCAAGGCCAAATACCAGCACGCTCAGCAGAGCCATGACAGAAGTAAGAAATGCTTTTAGTTTCATTCCAGATTGCTTCGGCGATGCGGGGGGAGCGGAGCCTTCGGTTGAAAAGGAGATCCGGGACGATAGTTGGTTAGCCATGGGAAATCGCTCCTTCCCCGGACTCTAAGAAAATCGTAGACCCATGTGTAAAGG
>JBAQJU010000060.1:0-18488 GCA_049300475.1 Terriglobales bacterium
GTGCCTCCGTGGTGAAAAAAGTTTTTTCTCGACCTGCTCTGCGTCTCGGCTATGAAAGGTTTTGACTTATGCCAGGAAAAGTACCCAAAATCGGAAGCTTCAGCGAGTGGGAAGGATTATTCAACGAGTGGCGCAAGGAGGTCGGCGTCAACAAAGATGACGTCGAGGCCTTCAAGTTCGACACGCTCTATGGCGCCATCGAAAGCGACGACATCCAGTTCGGCTCCTACAAGGGGTGCCGCAAGTGGGAGAATCTGCGCCAGGTGCCAACCCAGCAGATGCGCGATGCGCTCATGAACATGATCGTCTACCAGGGCGATACCGAATTTGCGAGCGTCGAGCAGCAGCGCAATCTTTTCGAGACCGCGCCCACCGACTGGGATCGCCGCGCCCTCACGCGCGTCATGATCGAGGAGATGCGCCACGGCTGGCAGATGTGCGCGCTCCTCATCGACTTCTTCGGCTACTCGGGCAAGGTCGAGGCGCAGAAGATGCTCGAGCGCCGCGCCTTCGAAAACCAGCGCCTGCTCGGCACCTTCAACGTCGATATCGACAACTGGCTCGACTTCTTCACCTACACCGACTTCGTCGACCGCGATGGAAAGTTCCAGCTCCAGATGCTGAAATATTCGTCGTTTGCGCCGCTGGGACGGTCGACCTCGTACATGCTGCGCGAAGAGGCCTTCCACATGGGCACGGGCAACGACGGCCTGCGCCGCGTGGTCGAGGCGGGAGTGATTCCGCAGTGGCTCCTCCAAAAATATCTCAACAAGTGGATTTCGAGTTCGTACGATCTTTTCGGCACCGATCATTCATCATCGGCCCATTGGGCGTATGTGTGGGGGATCAAGGGCCGCTACGATGAGCCGCAGAATGGCAAGTCCGCTGACCTCGACGATCTCAACGACTACAATCGTCATCTCTACCGGCAGGAAGTGTCGGGCCTGATCGAGCGGCTAAATACCTTCTTGCGACCTGGGGAGAAGAAATTCTATACGCCTGACATCAAGTTTAACCGCAGCATCGGCCGCTGGGCAGGGAAGAAGTTTCACTCAGAGACGGGCGAAGAGTTGGATGAAAGGGCATACCACGAGCACATTGCCGAGTGCCTGCCGAGTGCGGAGGACAAGGCGCTTCTGCTCGATATTATTCGCAACGAGAAGAAGTGGATCAAGGAAAAGGAAGGGGCCCGCGATCCCTTCGCGACCATTGGGGAGCCGCGCAAGTCGGCGATCAATCTATAGAGGACGCAAAAGCGGGAGATGTGTTCCCCGGGGAACATTTGTGCTAAGTGTTCCACGTGGAACATCACAGAAGTGTACATACAGTAATATACATAAAAAGCCTCGAAACCGATTCCCTGCAATCGTTTGAGCGCGTTCGACGAACAGCGCTAATTACGGGTATGCAGGGGATACGGGAGCAGGGCTATCTCATTCATGAACATAAGCGACGAGGATCAGACTGAGATGGATCGCCCCATGAGCAGATGCCAGATTGAGGTCGAGGTAGGGCGGCCAGTGGCGCGGATTCGGCTGGCGAATCCTCCGCTGAATGTTCTCGAGATTTCGATGATGCGGGAATTACTGCGGGCGCTCACGGAGATCGAAGCGCGTTCGGATGTCCCGGTCATTTTATTTGAGGGCGCTCGACGGGCATTTTCTGCCGGGGTCGATATCAAGGCGCATGTGCCCGAGCAGGTGCAGGAGATGCTCACCGGGTTTCATGCGGTGATCCGGGCGATTGTCGGCTCACGCAAAGTGACGATTGCGGCGGTGCGAGGGGCTTGCCTGGGCGGAGGGGCCGAGTTGGCGGCGGTTTGCGACCTGGTCTACACGGCCCGCGATGCTACTTGGGGATTTCCGGAGATCAAGTTGGGATGTTATCCGCCGGTCGCGGCGGTCGCGCTTCCGGCTTTGGTCGGCCAGAAGCGTACCAGCGAGCTGATTCTGACTGGACGGCAAATCAGCGGCGATGAAGCGGTCGCGATCGGACTGGCCAACCGTTCAGCCCGAGACGAGGAACTCGACGGAATGGTTCAGGAGACGCTGGCCGAACTCAGCGAGTTGAGCCCGACGGCGCTGGCACACGCAAAAAAGGCGATGTATGCCTGGGACGCGATCCACTTCGACAAGGGCCTGGCGCGGGCGGAGAAGATTTATTTTGAAGAACTGATCTCGACGGCGGACGCGCGCGAGGGTATCATGGCTTTCCTCGAAAAACGGCCGCCCAAATGGATAGGCAAATAGAAGCTCCCACCAAGAATACGGATGCCAAGCGGCCCTACCGCTCCGGCCACCTGATGTGCCGCACCTCACTTTGGGGCATCGCAGGCTTTGTGGCTTGCGTCTACTTCACATGGGTTTCGTTCAGCCGGGTGCTGCGCCATGAATTTGATTGGCCGCATGACGCCTGGACGGCCGCGACTTACCTGGTGTGGGTAGTCCTGTTACTCGCTCTTGCGGTGGATACGCGCTGCCTCCGGGAGCGGCTGTTCTTCAGCGCGCTGGTGGTCAATTTTCTGGTTGGGTTTGGACTTACCTTGTGGCGATCGATTCCGGTTGCGGATGTGCGCACGGCGCGGCTTGCGACCGGGGCGCTTTGGGCGCTGGCCGCGGTGCTAAGCTTGACGACTCTTGGAAGAGCAAAATTGGCCGGTGGCGGGGAACGCTCCTAGCTTTTGCGGGCAGTCGTTTGGCTATGGCCGAGATGATAGGCGACAGCACTTGGGTGCAATTTATGGACTTTGAAATTTCGGCGGGACAGTTGAAGGCGCTCCAGAAGAGCGGGGAAGCGTTCACGTTGCTCGATGTGCGCGAGCCGTGGGAGTTCGAGACCGCTCGTATCGAAGGGGCGAAGAACATTCCCATGGGCGACGTTCCGACGCGCGCAAACCGGGAACTGGACCCGGACGATCACATTGTGGTCGTGTGCCACCATGGCGTGCGCTCGCTGACGGTGACGAACTGGCTGCGGCAGCAGGGATTCGACAAATCGCAATCCATGCGCGGCGGAATCGATGGCTGGGCGCGGACGGTGGATCCGAAGGTGCCGTTGTACTGAGCTTCGAGCTACGAGCGTCGAGCAAGCTTTCGCGGCTGGCGCCGCGCGCTTTCGAAGCTCGGCGCGCCGCGCAAGTTTTGTGTCCGGCCGCGGCTGGGGTGCGAGTGAGATTGCTCATTACTCGTAGCTCGAAGCTCGTGGCCCGAAGCTATTCCTGGAAATTACGGCTGACACAAAAGCTCACGTGATTACCGACTGCCACGTTCATATCGAGCCCTACGAATTGTTCAAGCCGTCGGCGCTCGCACTGATGAAGGTGAAGCGGGCTAATTTTGATGAGATCGAATCTTACAGCCGGTCGCCTGCGGCCTTCCTTAAATATCTTGATCGGTGCGGGGTGGAGCGGGCGGCGCTGATCAACTACGTTGCGCCGGAGGTGATTGGCTTTGGACCGGAGGTCAATCAGTTTGTTGCCGATTACGTGAAGCACAATCCGCGGCGGCTGATTGCTTGCGGGTCGGTGCATCCGCGGCACACGAAAAATGTTCTCGCCGATGTGGAACATATTCTGCGGCTGGGGATCAGGATGATCAAGATTCATTCGCCGCATCAGTTGCTTTATCCGAATGACTACCTTCACGGCGTGAAGGAGCTGGAAATTATTTACCGCGCTGCGGAGGCGAACGGCATTCCGGTGATGTTTCATACCGGAACGTCGGTGTTCCCGGGAGCGCGGAACAAGTACGGTGACCCGATCTATATCGACGATGTGGCCGTCGATTTTCCAAAGCTGAAAATTCTGTTGGCGCATGGCGGGAGGCCGTTGTGGATGGAGACAGCGTTTTTCCTCATCCGGCGTCATCCCAATGTTTACATGGATGTCAGCGGGATTCCTCCAAGAAAGCTGCTGGAGTATTTTCCGCGGCTGGCGGAGATTGCGCACAAGACGCTGTTTGGGACGGATTGGCCGGGGCCGGGGGTGCCGGATATCAAGCAGAATGTGGAAGATTTTCGCGCGCTGGCGATGTCAGAGCAGATGCGCGAGCAAATATTTTGGGGAACGGCAGCATCCATTTGGCCGGGGTAGGGCGAGGTAAGAGGTTAGAGGTCAGATTGCAGAGGTCGAGAGCCCGTGGCACGAGCGGCTTGGTTGCGGTATAAAAGAAGGTTGGCTGCTGTCTTCTGCGAGGGTGGCAACACGGAGCGCCGTGGGGGAAGTAGGGGTGCTTCGACTCCGAAGAACGATCGCTTCGCGCATCGTTCTTCTCTGCTCAGCATAACAGGGGTCCAGGTGAGGAATCATGGCAAGCGTTACTGGTCTGCATGCGCCCAAGGGGCTTGAAGGGGTGGTCGCTACCACCTCGGGGATTTGCTACATCGACGGGGAGCGGGGAGTGCTCGCCTATCGCGGGTACGACATCCACGAACTTGCCGACTACTCGACGTTTGAGGAGGTCTGCTATCTGCTGTGGTTCGGGCGGCTGCCGAACGCGGAGGAACTGAAGCAGCTGAAGTGGCGGATGGCGGAAGAGCGCAAGCTCGATGCCTCCATTATTTACCGGCTGCAACTGGTACCGAAGCACGTGCCGGCGATGGACATGCTGCGGACGCTGGTCTCGACGCTATCGTACTACGATCCGGAGAACTCGCGGAACGATCACGACGCGAATGTGAACAAGGCGATCCGCCTGACCTCGCAGATTTCGATGCTGGTGGCGAACTACGATCGCATCCGCAAAGGGAAGCCGCTGGTGGAGCCGGACCGGTCGCTTTCGCATGCGGCGAATTTCCTTTTGATGCTGAATGGCACGGCACCGTCGACGACAGCGGAACGGGCTCTGGATATCGCGCTCATTCTGCATGCGGATCATGAGCTGAATGCCTCGACCTTTGCGGCCCGGGTGGTGGCGGCGACGCTGTCGGACATGCACTCGGCGGTGACGGCGGCGATTGGCGCGCTGAAAGGCCCGCTGCACGGGGGCGCGAACGAAGCGGTGTTCAAGATCCTGATGGAGATTGACGGCGCAGGGGCCGACCCGGTCGAGTACGTGAAGGGCTTGCTCGCCCAGAAAAAGAAAATGCCGGGCTTCGGGCATCGCGTGTATCACACGGAGGATCCGCGGGCGACGCACCTGCGGCAGATGTCGCACGATTTGGGAGCGTCCAGCGGGAGTCCGAAGTGGTTTGAATATTCGGACAAGATCGAGCAGTTCATCAAGGCGGACAAGAAGCTGAATGCGAATGTTGATTTCTATTCGGCATCCACCTATCACACGCTCGGCATCGCAGTGGATCTGTTTACGCCGATTTTTGCCGTGTCGCGGGTGAGCGGATGGACGGCACATGTGATCGAGCAACTGGACGACAACCGGCTCATAAGGCCGCGGGCCGATTATGTTGGGCCGGAGTATCCGCAGAAGTACGTGGCGGTGGAGAAACGGTAAGCAGAAGAGAGGGTAGGGGTCCTTCGACTTCTCGGCTGCTGCGCTTCGCTGGCAGCCACTCCGCTCAGGATGACACAGCTTTAATCAATGGCAGCTTGTTAGTCCGATCATCAGTCAATGTCAACGATTGATCCCCAAACAACCAAAGGTGACGCGGAACGGCTTTTGATGACTGCAGGGACAGCATCCTCGCGCGCGTCGCGCTGGACGAGCGACCTTGCCATTTTGATTTACCTGGCTACAGCGACCGTGTTGGTGCATCTTGTGACTGGGCGCCAATATGGATTTCATCGCGACGAACTGGCCACGCTCGACGATGCGCGCCATCTGGCATGGGGATTTGTTGCGTATCCACCCATTACTCCTCTCTTTGCGCGCTGGTCGCTGATCCTGTTTGGCACTTCGCTGACGGGGTTCCGATTGTTTGCGGCGATCGCGGGAGCTGTGGCCGTGGTTTTGACGGGCCTGATGGCGCGCGAACTGGGCGGGCAGCGCGGGGCGCAGTTAGTAGCGGCAGCGGCGGCGATTCCGTTTTGCCTGGCTGGCGGCTCGCTCATGCAATATGTTTCGTTCGATTACCTGTTCTGGGTGCTGGCCGCCTACTTTGTAATCCGGCTGCTGAAGACCGACGACGCGCGCTGGTGGCTGGCGATCGGCACGACCCTCGGCTTGGGCATGATGACGAAGTACACCATGGGATTTCTCGTCATCGGCATTGTGGTGGGAGTGCTGGCAACTAGGGCGCGGCGCGATCTGGCCAGCAAATGGCTGTGGCTGGGCGTTGTGTTATCCATCGTGGTCTTCCTGCCGAACCTGGTCTGGCAGGCGCAGCACCATTTCGTATCCCTCGATTTTCTGAAACACATTCACGAGCGGGACGTGAGCATCGGCCGCACCAAGGGCTTTCTGCCGGATCAGATCAGGATCACACTTTTTGCTTTTCCCCTTTGGGTTGCCGGTCTTTATTTCTATTTTGTGGCTCGCACCGGGCGGCGTTTTCGGATGTTGGGCTGGATGTACATTGTGCCACTGGTCTTGTTCGTCGTTGCCAAGGGGCGTGGATATTACCTGGCGGCCGCGTATCCCATGCTGTACGCAGCGGGCGCGGTGTGGGGAGAGCAGTTGCTGAAGTCGTTACGCCATTCATGGGCAACAGTGGCGCGAGGTCTCGTCTGGATCGCGCTGGCCGCCGACGTTGGGATCGCGAGCGTCTTTATGCTTCCGATCTTTCCAGTCAAGTCGCCCATGTGGAAGCGCGCAGTCAAGATTCAGGGTGACTTCCGGGAAGAAGTGGGGTGGCCGGAACTGACCGAGACGGTGGCGCGGATTCGCGACTCGCTGCCCAGGAAGGACCGGGCGCATCTAGGGGTTCTTGCCGGGAACTATGGAGAGGCGGGAGCGATCGACCTGTACGGTCCCAGCTATGGATTGCCGCGGGCGATCAGCGGAATCAACTCGTTCTGGGAGCGGGGATATGGCGACCCGCCGCCGGAAACCCTGATCGTGATTGGCATTTCGCGCGAGTTTCTGGAGCGCAACTTTTCCTCGTGCGAAATTGCGGGACATACCTGGAACACCTATAGCATCGAGAACGAAGAGACGCGCGATCATCCCGACATCTACGTGTGCCGCGGCCTGCGCCAGAGTTGGCCGGAGTTCTGGAAGGATTTTCAGTATTTTGGGTGAAGGACTTTCGGAACCCGGCATCGGTACAATGGAAATAGCATGATGCGGCGGGTCTATCTCGACAATAACGCGACCACCCCGGTGCTGCCCGAGGTGCTGGAGGCCATGCGGCCTTACTTCGGCGAGCATTTTGGGAATGCCTCGTCCATTCACCACCATGGGCAGGAGACGCGGGCGGTGGTGGAACGCGCGCGTGAGGCGGTCGCCACGCTGCTGGGCTGCCGTGCGTCGGAAATCGTGTTCACGAGCGGAGGTACGGAAGCCGACAATCTTGCGGTATTTGGGGTCATGAACAACGGCGGGATTGCGCACGCCCGAGATCAGGTCAGAGGTCACGACAGAGATCACGTCATTACTTCGACCATCGAGCATCATGCCGTGATGAACGCTTGCCGCCACCTGGAAGAGCAAGGGTGCGAGGTCACCTACGTCCCGGTGGATGGGCGCGGGGTGGTTGATCCGGCGGATGTGAAGCGGGCTCTGCGCCCGAATACGAAGTTGATCTCGATCATGTTCGCGAACAATGAGACCGGCGTCGTTCAACCCGTTCGCGAGATTGGCCGGATTGCGGCGGAGGCCGGCGTTTACTTTCACACCGACGCGGTACAGGTGGCGGGGAAGATTCCGGTGCGGGTGGATGAGATTGGGTGCGACTTGCTGACAATTTCCGGCCATAAGCTGCACGGGCCGCAGGGAGTGGGTGCGCTCTACGTTCGAAAGGGAACGAAACTTGAGCCGATGCTCTACGGTGGGCGCCACGAGCGCTCGCGGCGCGCGGGGACGGAGAATGTTCCGGGGATTGTCGGGTTAGGAAAGGCCGCGGAATTGGCTCGGGTGGGGCTGGAGCGCGGAGATGATGGGAGAATTGCAGAGTTGCGTGATCGGTTGGAAGAGGAGTTGTTGGGGATTGATGCGACCGGCGTGAACGGCGTGGGCGCGCGGCGCGTGCCGAACACCAGCAACATTTATTTTGACGGGATCGACGGTGAGGCTTTGGTCATCGCGCTCGATTTGAAAGGACTGGCGGTCTCTACCGGGGCGGCGTGCTCGTCGGGTGCGATCGAGCCATCGCATGTTCTGATGGCGATGGGAATGCCTGCAGAGCGCGCTCGGGCTAGTATTCGATTTAGTTTGGGGAAGATGAATACGGCGGAGGATGTGGACTTTGCGCTGTCGCTGGTGCCGGAGACGGTGGCGCGGTTAAGGGAGTTGTCGCCAGTGTGGACCAAAGCTTCGAGCCTCGAGCCACGGGCTGCGAGCAACCAAAATACGGATGGTAAAAAGGGCTTGCTCGAAACTCGCGGCTCCTAACTCGAAGCCAATGGCTCATTGCGAACAACAGGAAACAAGTAAGCTGAAAACAATTCGCGAGATGACAAACCACGAAACCATTGCCGTCGCCATGTCGGGAGGAGTGGACTCCTCGACCGTTGCGGCCATGCTGCGCGCGGAGGGGCACAACGTCATCGGGCTCACGATGCAGCTCTGGAACCAGCGGCGGCTGGCGGGGCATGAGGGGATGCCGGAATCCGTTACCGGGCGCTGCTGTTCGCTCGATGATGTCTACGACGCGCGCCGGGTCGCCGAGACGATTGGGATTCCTTACTACGTCGTGAATCACGAAGACCGCTTTGAGCGCGATGTGGTGCGGCCGTTTGTCGAGGAATACCTGGCCGGACGCACACCAATCCCGTGCAGCCTCTGCAACAATCACTTGAAGTTCGACCAGCTCTTAATAGTGGCGCGGCAGATTGGGGCGGACCGCGTGGCGACCGGCCATTACGCCCAGGTCGCCTTCGACGATCTTAGCGGACGCTGGCTGCTGAAGCGTCCTCAAGACCGGTCGAAGGACCAGACATATTTTCTGTTTGGGCTGACCCAGGAGCAACTGAGCCGCACGCTGTTCCCCCTAGGCGGGATGACCAAGCCGGAGGTCCGAGAGCTGGCGCGTAAGTACAATCTTGTAATCGCAGAAAAGCCAGACTCGCAGGAAATTTGCTTTGTGCCGGGCGGCGACTATAAGAAGTTTCTCGACGCGTATCTCGCAGAGCAGGGAGATGCGACGCGCCTCGACGTGGGTGGTGAGATGGTCTCAAGCGATGGCAAGGTGATTGGCGAGCACGCGGGCGTCCACAACTTTACGGTCGGCCAGCGCAAGGGGCTGGGTGTGGCGACCGGGTCGCCGCTGTACGTGATTCAGATCGAGAACGACACGCGGCGCGTGGTAGTGGGCAAGGACGAAGATCTTTACTCGCAGACGCTGCGGGCGCAGCGCGTGAATTTGATTTCGCAGCTTGAAATCAGAGAGCCAATGCGCGTGCTGGTGAAGATCCGGCACAAGCATGCGGGAGCTTCGGCCACGATCGAAGCGGCCGGCCCCGCCGAGGTTCTGGTGACATTTGATGAGCCGCAGCGCGCGATCACGCCCGGGCAGGCCGCTGTTTTCTATGAGGGCGATGTGGTTGTCGGCGGCGGCTGGATCAAGTAGTCCCTGCTCATTTGATCAGCCCAAGCGTTCAGGCAGCAGGCCGTTCAATCGGAATTCCGTTAGGCAACAAAATCCCCTGCTACGCGTCGATCGGGTCACGTCGCGAGGGCCGCGTGAAGGAGCGATATTTGTAATACTCGTTTGCTCAAAATTCCGAGCTAACGCGTTAGACAACCGGTTCCAGGTCTTCTTCCTCGCATGGCCCGTTGACTACCCGGTCCCATTTTTCATCTTCCTGGCATGGCCCGTTGACCACTCGATCCCACTTTTCATCTTCCTGCCGTGGCCCGTTGACTACTCGATTCGGAGTATTAGGAATTGAAGAAACCGTATGTGTCATGGTCTACTCCTTTTCTTCGGGACTGGCTGCACGCCAGCGGCCCGATTAAACAGCCAAGGCGACAATCTCTGCCGTCCTGGCAAAGACAACTATCTGCATAAGCGGAGGTGGACAGGTTGGATTGGGCCGGAGCTGCTTTTCAGAGAGAGATGCCGAATGAGAAAAACAGCATCATCGGAGATTACCGGATCAAGCCACCGGGCCTCCGTACGGATACATACCCTATCCGTACTCTCAATTATATTCCTGATGAACTCCAAAATATCAGCAATGTTGGTGCCAGCGGACAGTGTGGGGTGACCAGTTGGCTTGTCCGCCTGGGCATGGCCGCGGTGGACGCACCAAGCGAAGAAGCTCTCTCCGTAATTTGCCCCGGTGACTTTCGATGCCGAACTAGCACCTTCGTGGGCTGGACCTTGCGAGTACGTGGCGCTACTGTGTATTTCACGACGGGACCCCGGATTTACTCCCCAAGGTCGGTTCCGGCGCGGGGAGCGAATGTTATGAGAATCTGGCACCTATGCTATGCGGCGCTGGGAATTGCCGTGGCGCGCTGGGTTTTTAAGCGGCAGTCGATAATGGCCGATCCGGTTCACCGTCTGCGCAGTTCTGGCCTGCTGTAGGTTTCAATGGAATAGAAGGGCGGGTCCGCGCCCCGTTGCGCGTCCGCTTCGATCTGAGCGCGTCCGCGCCCTTCTTTTTCCGCCATTTTTTTCCGCCGATCCGCCTTTCGTCGTTCGTCCCGTTACCGGAAGTCGTAGCACCATGGTGTGCCTTCGGTAACTTCCGTCCTGTTACTTCTCGCCTAGAATTCTAGCTAGCGTGTGTGCGGGGACGAGGCTCTGCTCCCGTCCATGCCGGGGCGAAGCCCCGCTGCCACCGGAACCGATCTGGCATATCAAGGATGACGCGAGCGAAAATCCCGGGGTTGGTATTGATCGTGTTCAGCATCGTGGCTTGGCCGCTGCAGGCCCGGGCGCAGGACGATGCCCCCTCGTTGGGCGACCTGGCGCGCACTCTGCGCAAAGAGAAGGCACAGCCGCCGCCGCCCCAAAAGGCGATTGAACCGGCGCGCGTGGTGATCGATAACGATAATTTGTCCGAGGTGATGGAGGAGAACAAGCGCACCAAGGCGATCGTGCAGGACAAAACGGTCTTCTCGCTGGATTCCTCGGGCAACATGCTCAAGGTCTCGTCGCCCGACGTCACCTGCAGCATGTCGTTCAACGCGCGAGCGAGTTCACTGCTCGTCAGGCCGGTACTGGTTGAGAATCTGCCGCTGAATGAGTTGGTGAAACTGGATGGGCCGGGTTCGATTCAGGATGACAACCTGCAGTTGCAGGTATTCAACGGAACCGACTGGACGCTGCGCGAGATCACGATCGGATTGACGCTTGAACGCAGGCCGGGAGAAGACGCCGAACTGGCCGCGCGAGCGCGCGTGATTCCGGCCTCGGGAGGCTCCGCGGCAGCGACGGTGGAGCGCCATTCGGATGTGACGCTGCTCTATCACCTCAAGACTGAAGCAAAGCCATTCAGCCGAACGACGCTGCGCGAGAATATCGGAATCACGCCCGGCCCCGATGAAGATTGGCGTTGGTCCATCGTCGAAGCGAAGGGGGTCCGCCCGGCGGGGGCGCGAGTTGCGCCCGAATCGCTATCGATGCCGCTCTATGGAAATCGTGTGCCCGCCGTGCCGCTCACGAACGAACCGCCAAGGGCAGGATCGCCTAATCGAACCGCCCCCTCCGCTACTGAGAAAAAATAGAAGCTATCCAGCTATCTCCCAGCTATCTCATCGATCGGTTGGAAAAGGCACGGTTCAGGCGTGCCGCGCAAGGGCCGGCATGGGGAGAGGTATTCGGGCGCCCAGATCAGATTGTCTTGAATTCGGCGGAATGGTAGTCTAACGAAGTTGAGCGGGAGTAGTTCAGCGGTAGAACGCCAGCTTCCCAAGCTGGATGTCGCCGGTTCGATCCCGGTCTCCCGCTCCATTTTCCCAGCCACTTAGCGGAGCGGTAACGGGTTGGGTGTTCGATTGTCTTCAAGATTTTTCCGGCTCTCCTTGCAGGATCCTCAATTGTCACCACCGGCAAGCCGCTTTCTTCATTGCTGGTCATAACGTCGTCCGCGACTGCGCTTCCCGTGTTGGGGAATGATCAGCGGCGCTTTCCCGCCGTCCGTCCTGGTTTTTCGGGCCGCGGTTCAATCGCAAAATTAAACGCTCCTTAACATTCTGGTGACCTGGCGTTGTTACCGTATGTCGCTGGAGGGTGACAATGAAAAAGAGACTCGCTTTACTTTCCTTCGCGGTTGCTTGTTTCATGGGTACCGCGATCGCCCAGAACAATGGCTTCCTACAAGGTCCCATCAAGCGCGTTCTGCTGATCAGCATCGACGGTATGCACGCCGTTGATTTCTCGAACTGCGCTAACGGCATCAGCACCGTTAACAATGGGGCATCCTATTGCCCCGTGCTTGCTGCTCTGGGCAAGACCGGCGTTAACTACGTCGCCGCCAGCACCTCAAAACCGTCGGATTCCTTCCCCGGACTCACCGCGATCGTCACTGGCGGAAGCCCGGCCTTGACCGGCGTCTACTACGACGTCGCCTATTCCCGGAATTATGACGCCCCGGAGAAAACCACCGGAAATGGGGTCGCAGCTGGCCCCTGCACTCCCTTCGCGACGCCAACCGGTACCACAACCGAGTATGAAGAAGGCATCGACATCAACCAGACCAAATTGAATGGTGGCGCGCCCGGCACCTCACTGACCGACGGCGGCATCGCCTCCATCGACTCCAAGAGACTGATCCGCGATCCAAATAATGGCTGCAATCCGGTTTGGCCGTGGGATTTCGTCCGCGCCAATACCATCTTCAGCGTCATTCACTCGGCCGGCGGTTACGCGGCGTGGTCCGACAAGCACCCCGCATATGCATCGGTCGCTTCTGGCCTTGGCCCCATAGCGCTCGACGACTTCTACGCGCCCGAAATCAACTCCAACGTGATTGCCCTTCATCACGTTACAACGCCCACCGGCATATCCTGCAACCCAGTCCGCGATCCCGGCTCGGACTTGACCGCCTGGACCAACAGCTTTCAGAACATTCAGTGCTATGACACTTTGAAGGTCGACGCGATTCTCAACGAGATCGATGGCAAGAACCACCTCGGGACAATGCAGACCCATGTTCCCACCATCTTTGGCATGAACTTCCAGGCCGTCAGTGTCGGCCAGAAACTGATTGAGGCGAGCAACAGCACGACGGGCGGATATCTGGATGCCGCCGCCACGCCCTCCGCAGCGCTGCTGAACGAAGTCCAGTTCGTCGACGCCTCGATTGCAGCGTTCGTCAATGAGTTGAAGGCACAGGGCCTCTATAATTCGACCCTGATCGTGATCACCGCCAAGCACGGCCAGTCGCCCATCGATCCCACCCGCTACGTGCCTCAGACTCGCGTCGGCACTTCACCAGCTACCTTGCTCTCGAATGCCGGCTATATTCCATTCTCGGAATCTACCAACAACCCCACCGGAATTGGCCCGACCGAAGATGACGTCTCGCTGCTCTGGCTGACGAGTTCCTCGGATACCATAGCCGCCGTCAATATCCTCGAACAGAATGCGGGCCCCACCGGCATCGCGCTCGGGCAGATCTACTACGGTCCTTCGCTCGCTCTAAACTTCAATGACCCAACCGTGGACCCGCGCTCGCCGGACATCATCGTGACCCCGAACGTCGGCGTTACCTACTCCGGCAGCCATGCGAAGCAGGCAGAGCACGGCGGGTTCGCCCATGATGACACGAATGTCATGCTGCTCGTGTCGAATTCATCCTTCGCTGCCCGGACGGTCCGCGCCGAAGTAGGCACCGCCCAGGTAGCGCCTACCATACTCCAATACTTGGGTCTGAATCCTTCGGCTCTGACTGCCGTTCAGAGTGAGGGAACGAGCGTTCTTCCATAGCCACTGCTCGGCCTTCGACCGGTGCCCACGGACGTGGACGCTCCTTCGGGGCCGTCCACCGTTCTTGAGAGGATTGTCCGGCTAATACTATCTACTCGAGCCCCAGGGCGAGGCTCAATCGTCACTTGCCCAATCTTTACTTGCCTACCGTAACTGTCGTGGAGGACGATGCGGATTTCATCTGAATCAGCCCGATTCCCAGGCCTCCCAACGCTCCCGCCAGCAGCCCCAACAGGAGCAGCACGGGCAGACTCTCAATCAGCGACTTGTTTTTCACTGGTTTCCCCCTATTTACGTCCCGACGCAGAATGCTTCTTCTCCCCTAGTTTAGCATTTCCGCTTTCGCCTTCGGGGAGGGAAAAAATGTGTAAGTTACCAAAGTGTTACGGCATGTTGACTACGCTGGACGGGCAATCCGAATGGGAACGGGGGCGCGTTTTCTAGAGCCTGCCCGCCTCGACGAAAGGGCCGTCTTCCACTTATGATTGAAAAACATCCTACGAGGTGCATTAGTGACTGAACCGACTTATGAGGAGTTGAAAGCGAAGCTGCAGCAACTGGAAAAACAGGTAGAGACCAAGAAGCGAAGCGGCGCCATGGAATTCCGGGTCAGCGAGAAGGGTGGCGTCAGCGTGTATGGGTTGGGGCGCTTCCCGGTGACACTCTACTACGAACAGTGGACGCGCCTGCTGAACGCCGCGCCCGAACTGAAGGCCTTCATTGAGGAAAATAAGTCCAAGCTCAAGCTGAAAGAGGGCCAGGCCGCTGCGGCAGAAGCATAACTCGGCAGCGTGAAGCGGCGCGGGTGACCTGTGCCGGGCATGGATATTCTCGATAAGCCGCAGCCACCTCCGGATTTGCGAGCGCCCTACGGGGCCGACGCAAATCAGTTTGTCGAGGTGCGCCTGCCGCGCGCGAAAGGACCGCACCCGGTCCTCGTCAACATTCATGGCGGTTATTGGCGCGCGAAGTATGACCTGACCCATGCCGGGCATCTTTGCGAAGCGCTGCGCGTGGCGGGCCTGGCAACCTTCAACGTGGAATACCGTCGCGTGGGCAACGCGGGCGGCGGCTGGCCGGGAACGTTCGCCGACATCCGCTCAGCCTACCGTTTTGTTCAACAGGAGGCGGCGAGGTTTCAGCTCGACACGAACCGATTAGTGGTGATGGGACACTCCGCCGGCGGGCAACTGGCGCTGTGTCTGGCGGCCCACGAGAGTTCGCTTCGTCGCGTGATTTCGCTGGCTGGCGTTCTCGATTTGAAAAAAACATTTGCTCTGCACTTGAGCAACGACGCCGTAGTGGAGTTTCTGGGCGGCAGGCCAGAAGCAGTGCCCGAGCACTACCATGAGGCGGACCCGATGGAATTGAGTATTCCGCGGGCGCGGCAGTGGATTCTATGTGGGACGGATGATGATGTGGTGCCTCCCGAGTTCAGCCGCGAATATGTGCGGTCGAAGACCTCCGTGAAAACCGCGCCTTCGGGAATGATGGAGAAAGCAGAACTGGTGGAGATTCCGCGGACCGGCCACTTTGAGCTGATTGATCCCGCTTCACAGGCATTCAAGCAGGTGACGGCTACAGCGTGCGCTGCCGTCGCATAGAGAAGCGCGGCTCAGCGATGTCGCACACATCGCCGTCCCATCACCGATCAGGCCCGCTTTGGCTTGCTACAATCGGCGTAATCTATGAGCGCGTTCGAAGAGATCGAGCCGGGGTTCGATGCCGAGGACGCATTTGAGGGCTTTGACCGGCTGATGCCGTTCCGCGTGCAGGACATCCTGCTGGTCTCCAATCTCTACGATTCCTTCATTCTGCGCGAAGACGGCCGGCTCAACGAACTGCTGATCGGCGAGTCGCGCGAGCTTAACCTGCAGCAGATTCCCGGGATCACGCACGTTTCCAGTTGTTCGCAGGCGCTCGAATTGGCGCGCTCGCAGCCGCGCTTCAACCTGATCGTTACGAATCTTGCCGTTGGTGAGATGAATGCGGCGCAGTTGGCGCGGGAGGTCAAACTGCTCGGGCGCGATATCCCGGTGGTCGTGCTGGCCTACGATTATCGCGAGGTCAAGAGTTTCATCGCGCGGAATCCGGTAACCGAGATCGACCGCATTTTTCTCTGGCAGGGAAACGCGCGCATCCTGATCGCGATCGTCAAGTACGTCGAAGACAAGCGCAATGTTCGCCATGATGCGAAGGTGTTGGGGGTGCCGGTGCTGCTGGTGGTCGAAGACAACATCCGGTATTACTCGTCGATTCTACCGGTGATTTACACCGAACTGATCAGCCAGTCGCGGCGCGTAATCCGGGAGGGCATCAATTTTGCGCACAAGCTGGTGCGGCAGCGGGCGCGGCCGAAAATTCTGCTCTGCTCCGACTACGAAGATGCCGCCCGGCAGGCGATCGATTATCGCAATAGTCTGCTCGCGGTGGTCTCCGACGTGCAATTTCCGCGAGAAGGCGCAGCCGATCAGAATGCGGGATTCGAACTGGCGCACATGATCCGGAAATCGGTGCCCGATGTGCCGATTGTGCTGCACTCCAGCCACACCGAATACCGGACGCGCGCCTATGCGGAAGGCTTCGCTTTCCTGCAGAAACGCTCGCCTACATTTTTGCGCGAGTTTCGCCGGCTGCTGACCCAGCAATGCGCGTTTGGAGATTTTGTTTTTCGGATGCCCGACGGCTCCGAGGTGGCGCGCGCCAGTGACATGAACGCACTGGAGGCGCAACTGCACAAGGTTCCGGCCGAGAGCGTCGGCTATCACAGCCAGAGGAATCATTTCTCGCGCTGGCTGACGGCACGAACCGAGTTCGCTTTGGCGCAGAAACTTCGGCCGCGCAAGGTTTCCGATTTTGCCGATCTGGAGGCGCTGCGCCAGGATCTTATCAGTTCTATCAACGATTACCGAAGGGAACAGAGCGAGTTCCTCATCGGCGATTTCAATGCGGCCACGTTCAAAACGGGCGACGCTTTTTTTCTCCGGATTGGCGCCGGGTCACTCGGAGGCAAGGCGCGCGGCCTGGCCTTCGTACGGCATCTGCTTTACAAGCGGCGATTTTCGCGACGATTCGCAGGTGTAAAAGTCAGCGTGCCTCCCGCGCTGGTGCTGAGCACGGATGTGTTCGATCGCTTTATCACCGAGAACAACCTGCTAGAGTTCGCGATTCACTGCAACGATGACGACGAAATCCAACGCCGATTTTTGGCGGCGCCATTGCCGGCCTCGCTGAGAAGCGACTTGCTGGCATTCCTGACCGAGGTGACATGCCCGCTGGCAGTCCGCTCTTCGAGCCTGCTGGAGGATTCACAGTACCAGCCCTTCACCGGCGTCTATGAAACCTTCATGCTCGGCAACCAGCAATCGGACATTCAGGTGCGCCTGCAGCGCTTGACGGAAGCAATCCAACTCACCTACGCATCCACCTTCAGCCAGCATGCGAAAGCCTATGTGCGCGCGACTCCGTATCGCACCGAAGAAGAGAAGATGGCGGTGATCGTGCAGCAAGTGGTGGGCCGGATGCATGGTGAGACGAACAGCGGTGGGACAAGCCACGGTGAGCCAAACAACGCCCGCTTCTATCCGGATTTTTCGGGAGTCGTGCGCTCGCGTAATTTTTATCCGGTTCCGCCGATGGCGCCCGAGGATGGAGTTGCGGCCGTGGCGCTCGGCATGGGCCGCGAAGTGGTCGAGGGCGGAAAATGTTTGACGTTTTGTCCGCGTTATCCCCAGAACCTGGTGCAGTTTTCCTCTGTGAGGGACATTCTTTCAAACTCGCAATCGGAGTTCTGGGCGTTGGAGATGAATCACCAGCACGGCCACGTTCCGGAGAATGATGATCCAGAGAAGCGTAATAGGGAAAACCATGATCCCCAGAACGAGCGAGACCGAAACCCGCGGACCGAGTTGCGCGAGGTGCGCTATGCGCTGCAGGCCGCCGAGGCCGATGGCACATTGCAAGCCGTCGCCTCCACTTACAACCGCGACAACGATGCCGTGTATGACGGCACGAGCCGCCCGGGCACGCGCATCGTGAGCTTTGCCCCGGTGCTGAAGCACGAGGTCTTTCCCCTGGCTCCGATTCTGGAGCAACTGGCAAAGGTTGGCGAAGATGCCCTCGGGCAGCCGGTCGAGATAGAGTTTGCCGTCAGCATGCCGCTTAAGGAAGGAGATCTCGCGGAGTTTGGATTCCTGCAGATTCGCCCGCTAGTGTTGTCACGCGAGGGCGAGGAACTGCGCATGGGCGATGTCGACCCGGCCGACCTTGTCTGCCGCAGCGCGATGGTGCTGGGCAACGGACGCATTCAGAATCTGTATGATGTGGTGGTCGTCGACTTCCAACGCTTTGAACGCGGACGCAGCCGGGAGGTTGCCGAGTCGGTCGCGCACTTCAATACCAAGCTGTCTCTGGAGAGCCGTCCTTATCTGCTGGTCGGAGTTGGGCGATTGGGTTCGAACGATCCATGGCTGGGGATTCCGGTGGAATGGGACGAGATCTCGGGCGCGCGCGTGATCGTCGAGGCGGGATTTCGGGACTTCCGCGTGATCCCGTCG
>JBAQJU010000061.1:0-30573 GCA_049300475.1 Terriglobales bacterium
TGGAAATTGTCGGTTTCCGCGAGACCCGAAAGACGGTGGTGACGGGCGTCGAAATGTTCAAGAAGCAACTGGACGAAGGCCTGGCGGGCGACAACGCCGGCCTCTTGCTGCGCGGCATCGCGAAAGAAGATGTGGAGCGCGGAATGGTGCTGGCCAAGGGTGGCTCGATCACTCCGCACACCAAGTTCAAGGCCGAAGTTTACATCCTGACCAAAGAAGAAGGCGGACGTCACACGCCGTTCTTCAAGGGATACCGTCCACAGTTTTACTTGCGAACGACAGACGTGACGGGCGTAGCGGAGCTGCCGGCAGGCACGGAGATGGTGATGCCGGGCGACAACGTGAGCCTGGTGATTGAACTGATCACGCCGGTGGCGATGGAGAAGGGCCTGCGGTTCGCGATTCGCGAAGGCGGCCATACGGTCGGCGCGGGCACGATCGCCGAGATTGTTCAGTAAGAAAGAAATGTGTGGTGACGGGGCTCTGCTCCGTTTGCGGGGCAAAGCCCCGCCACCACATAATCAAATTCACAAGTTGGGTTAGGGAGTGAGCAATGCCCCGAGAGATCATTACATTGCAGTGCGGTGAGTGCAAAGAGCGGAATTACTCGACGACCAAGAACCGCAAGACGACGCCGGATCGGCTGGAACTGAAGAAGTTCTGCAACCGGTGTCGCAAGCACACACCCCATAAAGAGGTTAAGTAGCCGGTTGTCGGCAATCAGCGATTTGGTTTGACTGAGAACTGACAGCTGAGAACTGAGAACTGTTTTAGGGGCGTAAGCTCAACGGTTAAACTGTCGGTCTCCAAAACCGAACTTGGGGGTTCGAATCCCTCCGCCCCTGCCAGAGTTTGAGGGAGAAGTCGAGGAAAGCGGGAAGATATGTCGACAGCGGTCGAACAGAACGCGATTACAAGTACGTTAAGATCCTGGCCGGAGCGGATCAAGACCTTCTACAACGACGTGCGCACGGAGATGAAGAAGGTTACGGCTCCTGGGCGCAAGGAAGTGCAGGGGACCACGACGGTGGTAATCATCACCGTGTTTCTGTTTGCGTTGTACTTCTGGCTGGTGGACCTGGCGATCAGCAACACATTGGAGCGGATGCTGCATTATTTCTCGCACCGTTAGGCTGCGGGCGAAAGAAGCGATTTCATGGTGGATGAAGAGAAAGTCGAAAATGCCGTAAGCGGTGGCGAGATCCCGGCAGCACCGCCGCTGGACGCTGCACCGGCTGGCGAAACTCCGCGCAATCCGAATATGAAGTGGTACATCATCCACGCCTATTCGGGATTCGAGCGCAAGGTGAAGGAGTCGCTCGAATCCCGCGTGCAGGCCTTCGGGCTGCAGGGCAAGATTGGCAAAGTGCTGATTCCTACCGAATCCGTCACGGAAGTTCGCGGCGGCAAAAAGTACACCTCGGAGCGCATGTTCTATCCCGGCTACGTGCTGGTTGAGATGGACATGGATGACCAGGTGTGGCACGTCGTGAAATCGACGCCGCGCGTAACCGGATTCGTGGGCACGGGGCAGCAGCCGACGCCGCTGTCGGACGAAGAAGTCAATCACATCGTTTACAAGGTTGCTGACAGCCGGGAGAAGCCGAAGCTTAAGGTCAAGTTCGAAAAGAACGAGTCGGTGCGGATCTCAGAAGGGCCGTTTGCGACGTTCACTGGAATTGTGGACGAGGTCAACGAAGATCGCGAGACCCTGAAAGTCATGGTCACCATCTTCGGGCGCTCGACTCCGGTGGAATTGGAGTTTGGACAGGTAGAGAAGGTTGCGTAGCCATGGGCAGTTTCAGCGCCAAATTGCGAGTCTGGAATCCGACTTCGCCTGACAAGGTTGAAGAAGTCGAGGCCCTGGTAGACACCGGTGCCGCGTTTTCGTGGATTCATCGGGAGCGACTGGAGCGGATGGGTTTTGTGGCGTTGCGACGGATGGGTTGCCGTGCCATCGATGGATCGATCATCGAGCCTGATACCGCAGCAGTGTGGGTTGCGAGCAACGGCTTTACCGGTCCGGACACGGTCGTCGTCGCTGAACGCAACGATATGGAAGTGATTGGAGTCCACACGATCGAGGGGCGGGGCTTGGCAGCGGACCCGGTGCAAAAGAAACTGGTTCCGACGATTGGGTTGGCGTTGACAGCGGTTGGTCGTGCAAGAAGGTTGTTTCCGGATTCGCTGAGCCGAAAATCCTAGACTCAGGGCCGGTATAGAAAGGCATCATGGCAAAAAAGGTCACAGGTTCAGTAAAGCTGCAGATTGCGGCGGGCAAGGCTACTCCGGCGCCTCCGGTAGGGCCAGCGCTTGGGCAGGCCCAGGTCAACATCATGGAGTTCTGCAAGCAGTTCAACGCTCGCACTAGTCAAAAGGAACTCGAAGGGTTGATTGTTCCGGTTGTCATCACGGTCTATAGCGATCGCACGTTCACATTTATTACCAAGACGCCGCCGGCATCAGTGCTGCTGAAGCGCGCAGCCGGAATCGCCAAGGGATCGGGCACACCGAATAAAGATAAGGTCGGCAAAGTTACGGCCAAGCAGATCGAGGAGATCGCGAAGCAGAAGATGCCCGATCTGAATGCGGCGTCGGTGGATTCGGCGATCAAGAGCGTGCGCGGTACGGCACGCTCGATGGGAATTGAAGTGGTTGGGTAAGAAAATTTGGTAATTGACTAATTTGGAAATCGTGTAATTCGAAAAGCGTGCAGACGGTTTTTCAAATTGCAAAATTACCCGATTACAGAATGACAAAATCTGTCGAAATCACCACGGCCGATCAGATCAACCTTCAGCGGTGGGAGACGAGGAAAAATGAAAAAGTCAGGAAAGAACATCGAGAAGTCGCGCAAGGCAGTCGAGGCGCGGCCGTATACCCTGCAGGACGCGGTTCCACTCTTGCAGAAAGTGAAATTCGCCAAGTTCGACGAGACGGTCGAGGTGACGTTGCGGTTGGGCGTTGATCCCAAGCATGCCGACCAGATGGTGCGCGGCACAGTAGTGCTTCCGCACGGTCTGGGCAAGTCGAAAAAAGTTCTAGTGATTGCCAGCGGTGAAAAAGTGCGCGAGGCCGAAGCCGCCGGAGCGGACTTCGTCGGCGGCGAAGATATGGTCGAGAAGATCACCAAAGAAAACTGGACCGGCTTTGACGCGCTGATCGCCACGCCCGACATGATGAAATCGGTGGGACGTCTAGGCAAGGTTCTCGGACCGAAAGGCCTCATGCCGAACCCGAAGACCGGCACGGTCACCATGGATGTGGCGCGCGCGGTGCAGGAGGTAAAGGCCGGCAAGGTGGAGTTTCGCACGGACAAGACGGCCCTGGTACACGTTCCCGTGGGCAAGATTTCGTTTACCCCCGACAAGCTGATTGAGAACGCAACCGTGCTGATTTCGAGCGTCATCAAGGCCAAGCCATCGGTGGCGAAGGGCAAGTACATCAAGGGCTGCTACCTGAGTTCGTCGATGGGCCCGGGAATTCCGCTGGACACGACTTCGATCGAAACGGCGGCGAAGGCATAGGTCAGGTAAGGCTGCCGGGGGCGGCTGTCCCTAACATGAGATTTGAAAGGGTTTGAACATGGCGGTTACCAGAGCGAAGAAAGTTGAGCAGGTTGAGAAACTCGGCGGCGAACTGAAAAATGTTTCGAGCGTAATCGTTGCCACCTACACGAAACTAACGGTCGCAAAAGACTTTGAACTGCGCAAGGCGCTGCGCACCAGTGGCGCCAAGTATCGCGTGGTCAAGAACACGCTGGTCGAGCGCGCGGCCAAGGGCACAAAGATCGAGGAAGCGCTGAAGAAGCTGGAAGGCGTGACCTCGATCGCCTACACCGAAGGCGATCCGGTTGCCATGGCGAAGGCGCTCGCGAAGTACGCCAAGGACAATCCGGAATTCGTCTTTAAGACGGGTGTGGTCGAAGGCCGAGTGATTACGGTCAAGGAGATCGAATCACTGGCGACCATGCCGTCCAAGGAAGAACTGTATTCGAAGCTCCTGTTCCTGTTGAACTCTCCAGCGCAGCGTCTGGCAACAGTGGTTGGCGCAGTTGGGCGGAACCTGGCGGTGGTAGTGAACCAGGGCGTACAGGAAAAGAAATTCAAGGAAGCATAGATCGTGTGGTGACGGGGCTGCGCCCCGTTGGCCGGGTCACAGACCCGGCTCTACACAACCAAATTTTCTGGGCAGCAAGGCTGCTCGAAAAAAGATTTGGTTATCTCGAAGCGGGGGTTGCGCGGCTGAGACTTGGCGTTGTCTGGCGCTGAGAGGTAGGCCTGGTCGCACTGGAAACCCGGCGACGCGGTAGCGAAATCGCAAATCTGAAATAGCGGAGAACAACATGGCGGATCTGCAGCAGTTGGAAGAATCGATAGTTAGCTTGTCGCTCCTCGAAGCGGCGGACCTGGTGAAGAAACTGGAAGCGCGCTTGGGCGTTTCGGCGGCGGCAGCGGCCCCGGTGATGGTGGCGGGCGGGGGTGCAGCGGCAGGCGGAGCGGCTCCGGCGGAAGAAAAGACCGAATTCAGCGTCATTCTGAAGGAAGTTGGCGCCAATAAGATCAATGTAATCAAGGCAGTACGCGAGGTTACAAGTTTGGGCCTGAAGGAAGCCAAGGACTTGGTAGACGGCGCTCCGAAGCCGATCAAGGAAGGCGTCTCCAAGGACGAAGCCGAGACTATTAAGAAGAAATTCACCGAGGCGGGCGCTACGGTTGAAGTGAAATAGATCGCGCAGCGCGGGATGGCTGGTGTGGAAGCGGGGCTCCGCCCCGCTTGGACGGGGCAAAGCCCCGACCCCACATCAGCCCCGCCTGCAATTTTTTGACCGAACACTAGCTGAATCCTTAACGGGCGTGTTAACATCTTATAAATAACCCGCTTGCTCTGGCCTCAGCGAGGCGACGGCGACCCGAAATCCTCACGAATAGACCCAGGGAAGCGGAACAGGGTCGCTGGGATGAAGTATGGCAGCCGGTCCCGCGGGCGGCGGGACGGAACAGGCCTTTTGAACTGGCGCGGAACTTTACAAGCTATTCAAGATTAAGCGTCGCACACGGCGCCTGCGGACAGTCATGTCCTTGCGGGTGCCCGCGTCTTTTTACCGCGCATTCCGCTCGTTAGTACTTCGGGGCTACTTTTGCGCCCCTCATTCCGCGCTGTATTGCAGCCCCAGGCTGCTTGAAAGTAGGAGTTCTTAATGGCAAAGAATGGTATCCACCGCAAGCGTTTTGATTTTTCCAAAATTCCAGCGACCATCCAGATTCCGAACCTGATCGAGGTTCAGAAGCGTTCCTACGACCGCTTCCTGCAGATGGACAAACTGCCGAGCGAGCGCGAAGACGGCGGTTTGCAGGCTGTGTTTCAATCGGTGTTTCCGATCACCGACTTCCGCAATGTCTCGCAGCTCGAGTTCGTCGACTACGCGATTGGCAACTGGGAATGCAAGTGCGGACACCTGAAAGGTCTGCACCACCTGCGTACGACTTGCAAAAACTGCGGATCGACGGTGATCACTGACCCGTTCCATCCCGGCGAGGTGCTCTGCCACAAGTGCGGCACCTACAACGCGAATACTCCAGACTTCTGCAACAAGTGCGGCGACCCGGTTGGCCTGCAACTGAAATACGACGTGGCCGAGTGCGAAGAGCGGGGCATGACGTATTCCGCGCCCCTGAAGGTCACCATGCGTTTGACGATCTGGGACAAAGATCCCGAAACCGGCAATCGCTCCATCCGCGACATTAAAGAGCAGGAAGTTTTCTTCGGCGACGTCCCGCTGATGACTCAGAACGGGACCTTCATCATCAACGGCACCGAGCGCGTCATCGTCAGCCAGTTGCACCGTTCGCCGGGCGTGTTCTTTGAAACCGCAAATAATCGTACCTACTTCCTCGGCAAGATCATTCCCTATCGCGGATCGTGGGTCGAGTTCGAATACGACCAGAAGAATGTGCTCTACGTCCGCATCGATCGCAAGCGGAAATTTCTGGGAACGATTTTTCTGCGTGCCCTGGGGCTGCGTTCGGGCGAAGATATCCTGAAGACTTTCTACACCACCGATCGTCTGGTAGTCCGTGACAAGAAGCTGTTCTGGACGCTCGATCCCGCCAGCGACAAGCCCACGAACCTTTTGGGCATGAAGCTCGCGCACAGCATCAAATCGAAATCGGGCGATGAAGTGGCCCACTCCGGGCGCAAGATCAGCACCGCGATTTTCAAGGAAATTCAGAAGGCGAAGATCAGCGAAATCGAAGTTGACACCACCGATCTCGAAGGCGCGTGGGCGGCGAGCGACATCGTTGATACCACCACTGGCGAGGTCTTGCTCGAAGCCAACACCGAAATCACCGCCGACAAGCTGGCGAAGATTCTGGAATCCGGCGTCGTTGAGATGTCGGTGTTTTTCCCCGAGCGCGATGACGTGGGCACGGTGATCAGCCAGACTTTGCGGCGCGATTCGGTGACCAGTCCGTCGGAAGCTCTGATCGAAATCTACCGCAAACTGCGTCCCGGTGACCCGCCGACGCTCGACACGGCCACCGCGCTGTTTCAAGGCATGTTCTTCGATCCGCGCAAGTATGACTTCTCGCGCGTGGGGCGCCTGAAGTTCAATATCAAGCTCTTCGAGAACCAGGAAGCAACCAGCCTGGAACAGCGCACGCTTGACCCCAACGATTTTTACGCGACCATCAAGTACCTGCTGAAGCTTCGCAAGAACATTGGCGCGGTCGATGACATCGATCACCTCGGCAATCGTCGCGTGCGCGCGGTCGGCGAGCTGCTCGAAAACCAGTTCCGCATCGGCCTGGTTCGCATGGAACGCGCCATCAAGGAAAAGATGAGCGTGTACCAGGAAATGTCAACGGCCATGCCGCACGACCTGGTCAACGCCAAGCCGGTAATGGCTGCGATCCGCGAATTTTTCGGATCGTCGCAGCTCTCGCAGTTCATGGATCAGACCAATCCCTTGTCGGAGATCACCCACAAGCGCCGTCTTTCGGCTCTTGGGCCGGGCGGTCTTTCTCGTGAAAGAGCAGGATTCGAAGTGCGCGATGTCCACCCGACGCACTACGGCCGCATCTGCCCGATTGAAACGCCGGAAGGTCCGAACATCGGCCTGATTTCGTCGCTGAGCTGCTTTGCGCGCATCAACGACTACGGATTCATCGAGTCTCCCTACCGCAAGGTAAAAGGCGCGCGCGTCGTGGATTACGTGCAGGTCGTCAACGCGGGCGACGCCGCCTACAAGGTAGGCGATCACGCCGAGAAGAGCGAAATCGAAAAGGTCAATGCGGACTTGAAAGACCGCCGCAAAAAGCCGGTCGAGATTGAGCCGTTCTCGTTCTACCTTTCCGCGTGGGAAGAAGATCGTCACACCATCGCGCAGGCCAACGTTGAGTTGGACGATAAAGGCCGGATCGCCACCGAACTGGTGAATGCCCGCAAGGCCGGCAACTTTGTGCTGGTAAATCGCGACGAAGTCGATTACGTCGACGTCAGTCCGAAGCAACTGGTTTCAGTCGCCGCCTCGCTCGTGCCGTTCCTCGAACACGACGACGCGAACCGCGCCTTGATGGGTGCGAACATGCAACGCCAGTCCGTTCCGTTGCTCCGTGCGCAGGCTCCGATTGTCGGAACTGGCATGGAAGGCGTGACGGCGCGCGACTCTGGCGCGGTCATTCTGGCCAAGCGCAACGGCATCATCGATTCGGTCGACTCCGAGCGCATCATCGTGCGCGTCGAAGGCGAGCACCATCCGATGCAGCTGTCGCGTGAAGTCGGCAGCGATATTTACCAGCTGACGAAGTTCAAGCGCTCGAACCAGAACACCTGCATCAACCAGAAGCCGATCGTCAAGAAAGGCCAGCGCGTGGTGAAGGGACAGGTCATTGCCGACGGTCCTTGCACCGACTTTGGCGAGTTGGCTCTCGGCCGCAACGTGCTCGTGGCTTTCATGCCGTGGCGCGGCTACAACTTCGAGGACGCAATCCTCGTCTCCGAGAAGATGGTGAAGGAGGATTACTACACCTCCGTGCACATCGAGGAGTTCGAACTCGAAGCGCGCGACACCAAGCTTGGTCCCGAAGAAGTCACGCGCGATATTCCAAACGTGAGCGAAACCACTCTGCGCAATCTCGACGAAGCGGGCGTGATCCGCATCGGCGCCAGCATCAAGCAGGGCGACATCATCGTCGGCAAAGTTACGCCGAAGGGTGAAACTCAGCTGACGCCGGAAGAAAAGCTGCTGCGCGCAATCTTCGGCGAAAAGGCCGGCGATGTGCGCGATGCCTCGCTCTACTGCCCGCCCGGAATTGAAGGCGTGGTGGTGGACGTAAAAATCTTCTCGCGCAAGGGCCAGGAAAAAGACGAACGCGCGAAGGCGATCGAAGGCAACCAGATTGCGAAGCTTGAAAAGAACCTCTCGGACGAAATCCGGATTCTGACCGACGAGCGCCTGAAGCGCCTCGAAGGCCTGCTGGGCGGCAAGGAAGTGCAGGCCGACTTGCACGACGAGCGTACCAACAAGCGCCTGCTCACAAAAGATACGATTCTTGACCGCGACACCATCGAGCGCATCTCAACCCGCAACCTGAAACGCATCAAGTATGCCGACAAGGATCCGCGGGTGAATGAGCAGATCGACGAGATCGAGGAAATGACCTCGCGCCAGATCGACGTGCTCAAGAAAATCGTCAACGAGAAAAAAGAAAAGCTGACCAAGGGCGATGAGCTGCCGCCGGGCGTGATCAAGCTCGTGAAGGTCTACATCGCCATGAAGCGCAAGCTGAGTGTGGGCGACAAGATGGCCGGACGCCACGGCAACAAGGGCGTGATTGCGCGCATTCTTCCCGAGGAGGATATGCCCTACCTTGAGGATGGAACGCCGGTCGAAATCGTCCTCAACCCGCTGGGCGTACCCAGCCGTATGAACGTGGGACAGATTCTTGAAACCCACCTCGGTTGGGCGGGCCATGAACTCGGCAAGAAGATCACCGAACTGCTCAAGCAGAACACGCGCTCAGAGGCGATTCGCCGCGATTTGAAGGCTCTGTTCAAGGACACTGTGCTTGCCGAAACTATCGCCGACATGAGCGAGGACGAGCTTGAGGCAATAGCGCCCACATTAAGCAAGGGCGTGTTCATGGGTTCGGCCGTGTTCGATGGCGCTCGCGAAAGCGAAATCAAGGCGCTGCTCGAGCGCGCTGGGCTCCCCACGTCGGGCAAGACCACGCTGCGCGACGGCATGACCGGCGAAACCTTCGAACAGCCGATCACCGTCGGATACATCTACATGCTGAAACTGTCGCACCTGGTGGACGACAAGATTCACGCGCGTTCCATCGGACCTTATTCGCTCATAACGCAACAGCCTTTGGGCGGCAAGGCGCAGTTCGGCGGCCAGCGCTTCGGAGAAATGGAAGTTTGGGCTCTCGAAGCGTACGGCGCAGCGTTCATCCTGCAGGAATTGCTCACCGCGAAGTCGGACGATGTGTACGGGCGCACCAAAATCTACGAGGCCATCGTCAAGGGCGAGGCCGCGATGGAGCCGGGCGTTCCGGAATCGTTCAACGTGCTGATTCGTGAATTGCAGGCGCTTTGCCTGGATGTTGAGTTGATCAAGGCCACGGAAAAGAAGCCGGTGGCCGTAGCAGCAGATTAGCTGCCAGTTGCCAGCGGCCAGTTGCCAGTGAAAACCGGCAGGCTCGGCCGCGGCCCCTGACAGCGCAAGAGTTTTCAAGACTTAAGAGAACGTTTTGCAGGACTTCGCTCTCGGTCGCTGCGGAACATTAAACTGGCAACTGGCCGCTGGCAACTGGCTACTGCCTTGAGAGCAGGAAAGCGGAGGACCATGTTTCGTTCGAGCCCGTTTGATATGGCAAACCCCGTTGCTGACTTCGATGCCATTCGCATCAGCCTGGCGTCGCCGGAGAAGATCCGGAGCTGGTCGCATGGGGAAGTAACCAAACCGGAAACCATCAACTACCGTACCTTCAAGCCAGAGCGCGATGGGCTTTTCTGCGCACGCATTTTTGGTCCGGTCACCGACTGGGAGTGCCTGTGCGGCAAGTACAAGCGCATGAAGCACCGCGGCGTGATCTGCGACAAATGCGGCGTGGAAGTTACTTTGTCAAAAGTTCGCCGCGAGCGGCTCGGCCACATCGAGCTGGCGTCGCCGTGTTCGCACGTCTGGTTCTTCAAGGGACTGCCGAGCCGCATCGGGCACCTGCTGGATATTTCTTTGCGTGATCTCGAAGCGATTCTCTACTTCGAAGCCTACGTGGTCGTCGATCCCGGCGACGCGGCGGTCAAAGACCGCGAGGTCATCAAGGACGAAGCGAAGTTCCGCGAACTCGATCAGCAGTTCCGTCCCACTGGCTTCAAGGCCATGATGGGCGCGGAAGCGATCAAGGAACTGCTGAAGCGCATTGAAGTCGATGGGCTTTCATCCGAACTGCGCGAGAAGATGAAGAATGAAACCTCGCTGCAGAAGCGCCTGAAGTACGCCAAGCGCCTGAAGGTCGTCGAGGCTTTCCGCAAGAGCGGCAACAAGCCGCAGTGGATGATCCTCGACGTGCTGCCGGTGATTCCACCCGAGTTGCGCCCCCTGGTTCCACTCGATGGCGGACGCTTCGCCACTTCTGATTTGAACGATCTGTATCGCCGCGTCATCAACCGCAACAACCGCTTGAAGAAGCTGATGGATCTGCACGCTCCTGAAGTCATCGTGCGCAACGAAAAGCGCATGCTTCAGGAAGCCGTCGATGCCTTGTTCGACAACGGTCGCCGTGGCCGCGTTCTGCGTGGCGCCAACAACCGTCCGCTGAAGTCGCTCTCTGACACGCTCAAGGGCAAGCAGGGACGCTTCCGGCAGAACCTGCTCGGCAAGCGCGTCGATTACTCCGGCCGTTCCGTCATCGTGGTCGGTCCCGAACTCAAGCTGCATCAGTGCGGGTTGCCGAAGAAGATGGCGCTCGAACTCTTCAAACCGTTTATCTATCACCGCCTTGAGCAGACGGGCAACTGCACCACCATCAAGCAGGCCAAAGAGATGGTCGAGCAGCAGGAGCCGATCGTTTGGGACATTCTCGAAGAGGTGATTAAAGATCACCCGGTCATGCTGAACCGCGCCCCCACGCTTCACCGTCTTGGCATTCAGGCGTTCGAGCCGGTGCTGGTCGAAGGTAAGGCTATCAAGATCCACCCGCTCGTTTGCACGGCATTCAACGCCGACTTCGACGGCGACCAGATGGCCGTTCACATTCCGCTGTCACCCGAGGCGCAGGTTGAAGCCAGCGTGTTGATGCTGTCTTCGCACAACATCCTCTCGCCGGCCTCCGGTCAGCCCATCACCGTCCCCACGCAGGATATGGTCCTGGGTCTTTACTATTTGACCAAAGGCAAGCCTGGCGCCAAGGGCGAGGGACGCTCGTTCGCCAACATCGACGACGTTGTGATCGCGCTCGAAATGGGCGAGGTCGAAACCCTGACGCCGATTCGTCTGCGCTACACCGGTGAAGTGATTGACCTCACCCAGGCCTACGACGATCAGGACGTTACCCACACTGAGCCCGTGCCTTTCCATCGCGAATACATCAATACCACCGTCGGCCGCGCGATTCTGAACGACCATCTGCCGAAGGCCGTCGCGGACCGCGAAGCCATGCCATACATCAATGGCCTGCTCAAGAAGAAGGGTATTGGCCAACTGGTGAACTACTGCTACCTGCGCTATGGACTGGAAACCACGGTCAAGATGCTCGACGAGATCAAGTCGCTCGGCTTCAAATATGCAACCAAGGCCGGCCTCTCGATTGGCATCGACGACATGGTCATTCCCGACAACAAGAAGACCCTGGTGAAGGACGCCGACAAGTCGGTCATCGCGGTTCAGCAGCAATACCTGGACGGCGCCATCACCAACGGTGAACGCTATAACAAGGTCATCGAAATCTGGTCGGCCATCACGGAAAAAGTTGCCGACGAAATGTTCGGCCAGATGCAGCGCCGCGACAAGGAAGGCGAGCTCAACCCGATTTACGTCATGGCCGACTCCGGCGCTCGCGGATCGAAACAGCAAATCCGCCAGCTCTCCGGCATGCGCGGCCTGATGGCGAAGCCAACTGGTGAAATTATCGAAACTCCAATCACGGCCAACTTCCGTGAAGGACTGACGGTGCTCGAATACTTCATTTCGACCCACGGCGCCCGCAAGGGATTGGCCGATACGGCGCTCAAGACCGCCGACTCGGGCTACCTGACGCGGCGTCTGGTCGATGTGGCCCAGGACGTCATCATCAGCGAATACGACTGCGGCACCGTCGACGGAATCTTTGTCTCCGGCATCGTCGAAGCCGGCGAAATCATCGAACCGCTGCGTGACCGCATCGTGGGCCGCGTCTCGCTCGAGAAAATCAAAGACTACGATGGTCAAGTCGTGGTCGACATCAACCAGGAGATCACCGAAGATCTGGCGGGCGCGATTCAAGCTGCCGGAATCGAGCGGGTAAAAATTCGCTCGGTGCTCACCTGCGAATCGAAACGCGGCGTTTGCGTGATGTGCTACGGCCGCAACCTGGCATCCGGACGGCTGGTGGAGCGGGGCGAAGCGGTGGGCGTCATCGCCGCGCAGTCGATAGGCGAACCTGGAACGCAGCTCACCATGCGTACCTTCCACATCGGCGGCACCGCGTCTCGAGTGTCTGAGCAGTCGCGCCTCGATGCGAAAAGCAATGGGCTCGTCCGCTTCATCAACCTGCAAACCGTCAAATCGAAGACCGGCGACCTTGTGGTCATGAACCGCCAGGGCTCCATCGCCGTCGTCGACGAGAAGGGCCGCGAGCGCGAGCGCTATGCGGTCGTTTACGGCGCCAAGGTGAAAGTCACCGAAGGCGGCCCGGTGCAACTCGGCCAGGCTCTGGTTGAATGGGATCCCTACACTTTCGCGATCCTCACCGAAATCGGCGGCACGGCGCAGTTCAAGGACCTGCAGGAAGGCATCACGCTCCACGAAGAAGTGGACGAGGTTACCGGCCTGTCGCGTCATGTGGTCGCCGATTCGCCAGACGAAAAACGCCAGCCCGCAATCGTGATCAAGGGTAAGGCCAGCAAGCGCTACCTCATGCCATCGCGCGCTCACCTCATGGTGCAGGATGGAGACACGGTCTTCCCGGGCGATGTGCTCGCGAAGATCCCGCGCGAAACCACCAAGACCAAGGACATCACCGGCGGTCTGCCGCGCGTAGTCGAATTGTTCGAGGCGCGCAAGCCGCGCGAAACCGCCGTCATCAGCGAAATCGATGGCGTGGTTCGCTTCGGCGAGGTCGCCAAGGGCCAGCGCAAACTCTACGTCACCGCCGACAACGGCACCGAAAAAGAATACTCGGTCCCGCGTGGCGTCCACATCAATGTGCAGGAAGGTGAGCGCGTCCGCGCCGGCGAACCGCTCATGGACGGCCCGCTCAACCCGCACGACATTCTGGCCGTGCTCGGAGAGAAAGAGCTGCAGGCTTACCTGGTCAACGAAATCCAGGAAGTCTACCGCCTCCAGGGCGTCAACATCTCCGACAAGCACATCGAAGTCATCGTCCGCCAGATGATGCGCTGGGTGAAGGTCGAAGACGTAGGCGACACCCAGTTCCTGCTCGAACAGCAAGTCGACAAGTTCCGCTTCCACGAGGAGAACGAGCGTGTCATCGCGCAGGGTGGCAAGCCGGCGACCGGCCGTCCGCTGCTGCTCGGCATCACCAAGGCGTCGCTCTCCACCGATTCGTTCATCTCCGCCGCCTCCTTCCAGGAGACGACGCGCGTGCTGACCGAAGCTTCCATTCAGGGAGCCGTCGATCATCTGCGCGGATTGAAAGAAAACGTGATCGTGGGCCGCTTGATTCCCGCCGGCACCGGCATGGAGTATTACCGCAACGTGCGTCTCTCCCCGGAAATGGAAGAGGCCGCCAGCAAGGTGCAGGAGGAAGTCTCGCAAGCCTACGAGGATGCCGAACGCGCCCTCGAACTCATGCGCCACGAAGGCGAGACCGAAGAACTCGCTGCGGAGTAAGACGAACCGAAACGACTATAGGGGCGACGCGAGTCGCCCCTTATTTTTGCTCGTGTGGTGACGGGGCTCTGCCCCGTCCCAGCCGGACCCGGTTCGGTAAGTGCCGCCGCTACAACAGCTCTGGGCTCGGTATAGAATGACGCTGACTAGGCGACCATCCAATGGCTCTAGCTCTTGAACCGCAGCGCTTCACCGGGCCCCCTGGGGATCGCAATAGCAAGACGGAACCGATTCCTGGAGGACTCATCCTCGCCCCCGCCCTGGGACGTTTCTGGCGTCTCTTCCGGTTGTCGATTTGGCGCGCCTTCGAGCACGACGCGTTCGCTACCGCCAAGGGCGGCGCTTATTCCTCCATCCTCACTTTTTTCCCTTTTCTGTTAGTCCTGGGCTCGATCATGGCCACCGTTCGCCGAGGCGACGTTTATCTCCGCGAGATCTCGTACGCGCTCGGGAGAATCCTGCCCGCCGGCGGTGCGACCGCGCTAGCCTACCTTAGGGGCAGTAACAATAAACCGGTTGGACTCCTCGTCACCGCTTCACTTCTCACCATGTGGACCGCCTCCGGCGCGATCATCTCCTGGATGGACGGCTTTCGCCGCGCCTACCAGCTTCCGAAAACCTGGGGTCTCGTAAAGGAGCGCCTGATCGCCATGTCGCTGGTCCTGATGGCGGGCTTGCCACTCACCTTCGCCACCATCCTGGTTGCCTTCGGCAGCCGCATCGAAACGCGCATTCTGTTTAATATCGGCCACGAATTCGGTCCTTTGATTCTGCTGCTGTGGGGATTGATTCGCTGGCTCATCGCGATTCTCACCAGCATCGCCGTGATCCAGTTGATCTATCACAACGCCGTGCCGCGCACCCAACCATGGCACACGGTATTGCCCGGCGCAGTTCTTGCCACCGCCCTGTGGCTGCTTTCCACCGCGCTCTTTGGATGGTACCTACAGCGCTACGCGGATTACAGCATCATCTACGGTTCGCTCGGTGTGGGAATTGCGTTGCTGACCTGGATGTACATCATCTCCCTGGTCGTGCTGATCGGCGCCGAGTTCAACGCCATGCTCTTCCCCCGTGGCCTGACGAAACTTCCGCCGCGCGTAAACGACGAAACGCGCTGACCCGCAGTCCGTCAAGATTCCAGTATCATTTCATCAGGCAATGCAAGAGCCGAAAAGCCGAAGGTGCCCCAGGTTCGCGCCCGTTGTTTCGGGCGCTAACCTGGGAATAATGAGTCGACTCTGAAAAAGGACTGCTGACTTGAGAAGCCGCAAAATAGATCTCGTGGCAGGGGACTCGCCCGCCGCCCCTGTCCCTGACCAGAATACCGAGCCTCTCCGCCGCGCAAAAATCGTCTGCACCATTGGCCCGGCCTCTGATTCCGAGGAATGTATCGCCGACCTGATGCGCCTGGGGATGGACGTAGCGCGCCTCAACTTCTCCCACGGAACTCATCCCGAGCACGCCCGGCGCATCCAGCGATTGCGGCGTGTGGCGCGCCGTTTGAAGCGGACGATCTGCATTCTGCAAGACCTGCAAGGGCCGAAAATCCGCACCGGCCGCCTGCAGGATGGCAAACCCGTCGAATTGAAAACGGGAAGCTTGCTCACCATCACTCCCCGCCCGGTAGCCGGAACAGCATCGCTCATCTCCACTGATTTCGCGGGGTTGGCGCGCGAAGTCGAGCCCGGCGCTCGCGTGCTTCTATCGGACGGACGCATAGAACTCAAAGTCCTTGCCATTCACGGCGACGAGGTCGAGTGCGAAGTCCGCAATGGAGGCCTGCTCGCTGAACAACAGGGAATCAACCTGCCCGGCGCGGCAGTTGCGGTACCTGCTCTGACGGAAAAAGACAAGCTCGATCTCAGGTTCGGATTGAAACAAGGAGTCGATGCCGTCGCCCTTTCTTTTGTCCGCTCCGCCGATGACATCCGTATGGCGAAGAGCCTGATGAACGAGTTCGGAAAATCGGTGCCGATTGTTACCAAGCTCGAAAAGCCGCAGGCTATCGAGCGCCTGGAAGAAATCCTGGAAATCACCGATGGCATCATGATCGCGCGCGGCGATCTCGGAGTGGAATTGCCACCCGAGCGGGTTCCGATCATTCAGAAGCACGTGATTCAACGCGCCGGACTTTGGCGCAAGCCGGTCATCACGGCTACGCAAATGCTCGAATCGATGACCGAAAACCCGCGTCCCACACGGGCCGAAGCAAGCGACGTGGCCAACGCAATTTTTGATGGCACCGATGCCGTCATGCTTTCCGGCGAAACTGCCAGCGGCCGCTACCCGCGCGAGGCTGTCGCTATGATGGCGCGGATTGTCGTCGAAGCGGAGACTAGCATCGCGCAATTGCCCCCGATCCAGCGCCGCCGTCACGAGAATCATCGGTACTCGGTGGCCGAAACCATCTGTGAGTCCATCGCTCACGCCGCCGAAGATCTCCCGATGCGCGCCATTGCCGTCTTCACCGAAAGCGGCAACACCGCCCGCATGCTCTCGAAACACCGTCCGCGAGTATGCATCTACGCTTTCAGCCGTAACCCGGAAGTCTGCAACCGCATGAATGCGCTCTGGGGAGTGCATCCCGTCCACAAAGACAAATGGGAATCCGCGGAGTCCATGCTCAAGACGGCCGAAAGAGAGCTACTCCCGAAAGGTTTAATCCGTGCCGGAGAAGTCCTCGGCCTAGTTGCCGGAACCAAGTTCACTTCCGGTGCAACCAATTTCATGCGCTTGCATACGGTTGGCGAAAGCGATCTCCCTGCAAAACGCAAGAAGAACAAAGTAACGGTGTAATCCTGAGCGAAGTGAGGCGAATGCCGAACGGAGTCGAAGAGCCTGCCCTGAGCGGAGCCGAAGGGACCCCTACGCTCTTAACTGAACAAGAAAGGGCACCCTGCGAATTGGCGGATACAGCGGTGCGCACAGCCGCAACGAACGTTGGGTTGAATCGATTGGAACAACTCCATGCCTGACTCTCGCTGTGACCAATTTCATGACGACACATTAGACCCGCCGGTCCGCGGATTCCTGCACTCGCCTGCTAATCCAAACGGCGACACTCTGATCCTCACCCACGGCGCGGGGGGCAATTGCAACGCTCCATTGCTGGTCGCGATGAGCGAGATGTTTTGCGGACGCGGCTACACGGTCTTGCTCTGTGACCTGCCATTCCGCCACGAGCGCCGAACGGGCCCACCATTTCCAGGCCAAGCTGAGCGCGATCAAGCGGGCCTGCGAAATGCGGTAGCAGCGATACAAAAGATAAAGATGATGAACGGAAGAATCTATCTAGGGGGCCATTCCTACGGAGGCCGACAGGCCACCATGCTGTGCGCCGCAAACCCAGACCTGGTTTCGGGCCTGCTGTTACTCTCCTACCCTCTGCACCCACCGCGCAAGCCCGAGCAGCTTCGCATTCAGCATCTGCCGAATTTGCGCACTGCAAGCCTGTTTGTCCACGGAACCCGCGACCCGTTCGGAAGCATTGAAGAGATGAAGAGAGCGCTGCAGTTGATTCCGGCAAAGGTCGAATTAATAGAGATCGATGGCGCTGGTCACGACCTGGGCTTCAAGGGAAAAGCGCAAGCGACAGAACTGCTGGCTCGTGTACCCGCAGCCTTTGCAACCATCTTCCAATCAGCAAAAGTCTAAATCTGATCGAGGCCGGCCGGTAAGCCTCACCCCCGCGCCTTCTTTCTCTCTTCCATCATTACCCGGCGCAGAGCCTGGTTGATGCGCGTCTGGTACCCACGTCCATCTCGCTGAAACCACGCCAGTAAGTCGGCATCCAGCCGCAGCGTCACCGGCGTCTTTACCGGCCGGTACATGCCTGCCAACTCCTCCGGCAAGTACCGCGGACGCTTTCCAGACCCGGCCGATGCCGCCAAAGCCGTCACTTTTTGGCGCGTCTTCGCTCGCTTCGTAACTCGTTTTCGTTGTTTCATTTAGATATCATTGTACGTACAGAAACATACTAACACAAACATCTGACAGTGTTCCACGTGGAACATATCTCAGTTTTCTAAGGTGGCATCCGAAGATCTCCGTGAAAGGAGCTTATGCCCGACCCTAAGCAGCAGACTGTTTTTCCTGCAAGACCCCGTCAATGGTGCGCAGCTCCTCGCTCGAGAATTTCAGGTTCCTGAGCGCAGCCACGTTGTCGTCTACCTGCGAGACCTTGCTCGTCCCAACCAGCGCACTCGTGACGCGAGGATCGCGCAGCACCCAGGCGACCGCCATCTCCGCCAGCGTCTGCCCGCGCCGTTGCGCAACTTCATTCAAGGCGCGCACCCTGGCCAGCAGGGCTTCGCTAATATCTTTCTTCTTCAGAAAAAAGTCGCGTGCGGCCCGCGAGTCGTTTGGGATTCCCTTGAGGTAACGGTCGGAGAGCAGTCCCTGCGCGAGGGGGCTGAAGACGATCGAGCCCACGCCTTCCTTTTCGAGCACGTCGAACAATCCGCGCTCCGGCTCGCGCACGAACATCGAATACTTTGGCTGGTGAATCAGGCAGGGCGTGCCGAGTTGGCGCATGATCTTCACGGCCTCCGCTGTTTGCTTGGCGTTATACGCCGAAATGCCCGCGTAGAGCGCCCGGCCGGAGCGCACGGCGGTGTCGAGCGCACCCAGAGATTCTTCCATGGGCGTCTCAGGGTCAGGGCGGTGATGGTAGAAGATGTCGACGTAATCGAGGCCCATGCGCTTGAGGCTCTGCTCAAGGCTGGCAAGCAGATATTTCCGTGAGCCGAGGTTCCCGTAAGGACCGGGCCACATGTCCCAGCCGGCCTTGGTCGAGATGATGAGCTCGTCGCGGTAGGGGAGAAAATCTTTCCTGAAGATGCTGCCGAAGTTTTCTTCCGCCGAACCATAGGGCGGCCCGTAATTGTTGGCGAGATCGAAATGGGTGATGCCGAGATCGAAGGCGCGGCGCAGCATGGCGCGTGAGCTTTCGAAATTGTCGACGCCTCCGAAGTTGTGCCAGAGCCCAAGGGAGATGGCAGGAAGTTGGATGCCACTGCGGCCGCAACGGCGGTACTGCATGGAGTCGTAACGATGGCTGTCGGCGACGTGCATGTTTTTTCTCCTGGAGATCAAAACTTATTGTAAGACTCAGTCGTATTTTTCGTAACGGATGGAAGGGCGCTCCCAGCCGAGGGTTTTGAGCAGTTCGCGATTGGCCTTGACCATCTTGTCGAGGCCGCAGATGTAAGCATGCATATCCTTGCGATCGCCAACGATCTCTCGCACGTGCTCCTGCACGTATCCGCGCAAGCCTTTCCATTCCGTCGACGCCCGGCTGAGCGTAGGCACAAAATGAAAGGTCGAGTGCTCGGCAGCGAGGCGCTCGAATTCGTCGCGATAATAGAGGTCCTGTTTGCAACGTGCTCCGAAGAGCAGCCATAACTCGCACCCTTGATGCCGTTGCGGGTCAGCCAGCAACCAATGCAGCATGGAGCGGAACGGAGCGATGCCTGTTCCGGTGGCGATGAAGATCGTGTCGCGGAGCGGAGGATGCAGAGTGAAATCGCCAAATGGGCCTTGAAACGTAATCTCCGAGCCTTCCGCGAGACCGCAGAGGTGGTTCGACATGAATCCGTTGTCGACGCGGTTCAGGCAGAAGGCGACGTGTCCGTTTTCGGATGGCGGCGAAGCGATCGAATAGGCGCGCGTGATCTCCTCACCCTCGGGTGTGTTGGCCTTGAGTGAAAGCCATTGTCCCGGAACGAACCCGAAGTGGGGCGCGTGTTCAACTTCGAACTCCAGGTGCTTGGTAAACTCCGAGAGCGGGACAGAGCGCACGAGCCGCGCTGTTCGAGTTTGAAATGAGGCCATCATTTATCTAGATGACACGAACGTAGAGACGGTCGCGTCTTCAAAGAATGAAAATGGGGAATGAAAATACGAAGCCTTTCTACAGTGTTCGTTTAAAGAGCGGCACGGCCAGGCCGAGCGTGATGAGCGCAAACAGCGACAAGAACAGCAGATCGGGCGCGATCGCCGCTAATCCCGTCTCTTTCAGGAGCAGCGACTTGAACCCGTGTACGGCATACGTAAATGGATCCGCTATCGCGATCGCCCGCAGCCATACGGGGAATGCCTGGATCGGATAAATCGCGCCGCTCGGAAAAAACAGCAATGTGTTCAGGATTCCGAATGTTGCCCTTGGTACCAGGGGATCCTCTACGCGCACCATCATCAGGAACATCATCGTATTGAATGCCGTCGCGGTTGCCACGATCATCAACAGCAGCCCCACGATCGTCTGCAGATTGAAGATTGTTCCCACGCCTGCCAGAAGCGATCCAATCATCGTGATCACCACTCCGGTCAGGATCCCCTTGATCGCGCCCGCACCGTTCAACCCGAACACTAACTCCGCCTTCGTAATCGGAGTCACCAGGTATCCCTCGTGCACCCCGCGCGCCTTGTCGTCGATGTACAACATTCCTCCGCCGATCATCGCCGACACGAACATGGCCAGCGCAATCGAGCCGGGCAGCAGGAACTTCATATACTCGATGTAGGGATACAGTTCGACAATATCGAGCGCCGTTTGCTGTAACAGGCGCGGCTCGATATCCGGCTGGTTCAAAGCATTGGTGAGCGCGGTCATGCTGTCTTCGAGAGTCGAGCTCATGAAGTTGTCGCTGTTGTCGACAACCAACGCAATCCGGGGATGATTCTTCTCATAGACCATCGCCGAATACTGCGGGGGAATGATGACGGCTCCATCGATCTTCCCGTTCCGCACGTCTTCCCGCGCCTTCACTTCGTTGTCATAGGGGATCGTCACAAATGTGCGCGAGGTAGCCCGCACCGAATCGAATGCCTCCTTGATCCGGATGGCCTGCGTGCCATGATCCTCGTCCACGAATCCCATCTTCGCGTCGCGAATCTTTCCGCCGAAGGCATTGCCCAGCACGATCAGTTGCACCAGCGGAAAGATCATCGACACCATCATCAGCGCCGGGGAGCGGAAGAACTTGCGCATCTCGCGCTCGATGATCGCTAACATACGATTCATGGCTGCATCCCCGGACGTTGCGGCATCACGAACGAATAGGCTTTCACCAGCTCGTCACGCAATTGCCGGCCGGTGTAATGGACGAATACATCGTCCAGCGTTGTGTTCTGCACGGTGAGAGTCCGCAGTGCCACGCCCACTACGACCGCCATCTCCACCAGATCGGTGGTCGTTCCCGACCCGTTTGCGGTCAGCACCCGGAACATTCCCGCGCTTTCGTTCTGGACTGACGTCACTCCCGGCAGTCCTCGAAGCCGTTCTTCCCAATCGGCAGGGGGATTTTCGAACTGCACCTCGATCACGGTCGAGCCGGGCACGGTCGCTTTCAATGCCTCCGGCGTGTCCAGTGCCACCAGCTTTCCGTGATCCACGATCGCGATGCGGTTGCAGAGCCGGTCCGCCTCATCCATGTAGTGCGTGGTGATGAGGACGGTGAGCTTGCGTTTCGACTTGATGTTCGTCAACATCTCCCACACGGCCACGCGCGACACCGGGTCGAGTCCGGTAGTGGGCTCGTCCAGAAAAAAAATCTTTGGACTGTGCACCAGGCCGCGCGCAATCTCCAACCGGCGCCGCATTCCGCCTGACAGCGTCTTGGTCTGCGCATCGCGCCACTTGGTGAGGTCAACCGTCTCCAGCAGATCGTCAATCGCTTCCTTGCGCCGCTTCGGTGGCACGTCATAGAGCTTGGCGTAAATCGACATGTTTTCTTCCACCGTCAAATCCAGATCGCTGGTCAGTGCCTGCGGGATAACCCCGATCGTCCGCCGCGCCGCATCCGGGTCTTTGCTCACGTCATGCCCGGCAATTCGCGCGCTACCCGATGTAATCGGAATCAGCGTGGTCATCATGCGGATCAAGGTTGATTTGCCGGCGCCATTTGGCCCCAGAAGCCCAAAGATCTCTCCCTCTTTCACACTGAATGAAACGTCGTCCACCGCCGTGAAGTCGCCATACTTCTTCACAATGTGTTCCACCTCAATCATGTTCGGAGCGTCGGACGCAATTGCACCGCGCAAGCTAAGTTCCGAGGAAGCGACGCTCGTGCCATTCGCGTTCTTCAGATCTATCCCGTTCTGTTTCCCGTTCACTTCCCCGTTCATGGTTTCCCCGCAGATTCGGCGCTCTTCACGCCCGTGTTCCCCTTCAGCAGAGCCGGAGGCACCAACACCTCGGCGGTCATTCCCGGGACATAAGCTCCCTTTGGATTATCGAGGCGCACCTTCAACAGCAGCGTGCGGATGTCGCGCTTTCTGCGGCTCACGTCGCGCTGGGTTGCGAAGTCAGCTTCCGCTGCTTTGTAGAAAACCTTCCCCGGAATTTCCGTGCCTCCGGGCAGACGTATGGTCAGCGTGTCGCCATATCCAATGTGATCGGCGTCCGTCTCCGGAATCGGAGCTCTCACCCAGGTATCGGTCAAGTCGACTACCGTCACAATCGCTTGTCCCGCGTTTACGACTTCACCCTCGCGCGCAGCCCGCACCAGAACGGTTCCCGTGACTGGCGAGTAGATCTTGGTATAGCCGAGACGCACTTCCGCTTCCTTAAGTTGTGCGACTGCGTTCTCGGTCTGGGCGCGCGTCGAAGCCACCGTACTGGCGGCCGCAGCGGCCTGGTTGGTACGCGCCAATGCGGCATTCAGACTCGCTTGCGCAGCGGACACCTGATCCTTCAGGGACTGGACGCTCGCTTGCTGCGCCTTCAGATTCATTTCGGCCTGTACCTTCTCCTGCTCGGAGGCGACGCCGGCATCAGCCAAGCCGATGGTGCGGCGGCTGTCGCTTTCGATACGAGTCAATGTCGCCTCCGCCTGCGCGAGTTGTGCTCGCGACGACTGCAATTGCGCCTGTGCATTGGATACGTCGCTCGCCGTCGATCCCTTGGTCGACTTTTGCGTGTACTGGTTCGCATTCACCTGCGACCGCATGCTTGTGATTGTTGCCGCTGCGGCGCGTTCTTCGGCTTCCAGTTCCGACGGATCCAGCACGGCAATCAGGTCTCCCTGCTTCACCTGCGTTCCTTCATCTACCAGCAGTTTAAGAATGCGCCCTTGAATCTGCGGGCTCACTACAATCTGATTCGCATCCACCGTGCCGATCAGCACCAGGTCGGTGCCCCGGGGCGTGGAGTAAAAATAGTAGGCCGTGGAAATCGCCACGATGATTGCCAGCAGAATCAAAAATTTATTCCGAGCGTTCATTCCAATCTCCTGCGCTTTGAACCGTTGCAGCTTTCAAATCTTGTGCTTGAACAACGCGGCCGAAACAAACTCGAGCACAAACTTCCGCCGCTCCGCAATCCTCTTGCTGGAGAGCGGATCGATCTTCAGCAGCGTCCTCATCGCGGGCGCAGTGCTGAAATAAAAAATAATGACTCCCACCATCGAAGGCAGAAAGTCCATCGGATTCACGTGGCGAAATTGTCCCTTCTCCGCTCCCTCGCGCAACATCTCCGCTACCCGGTAGTAGATGGGCGCAAAATATTCCCGAGCAATGCGCAGCATCTGGGGATTGCCCTTGGGGCCGACGCGCATCCACTCCGCCTGCACGACCCGCGGAAATCGCGGATTCGCCGCAATGTAGTCGAAGTAACAACCGAGATATTGCAGCAGTTTCTGGCGCGGCTCGAGTTTGCTTTCGAGCACCGGCATCACGCGATCCCGGAGTCCGCTGAATACGTGATCCAGCACCGCTTCGTAGAGCGTGTCCTTGTCTTTGAAGTAGTAATAAAGCAGGGCCTTATTGACGTGCGCAGCCTGAGCGATTGAATCGGTTCGCGCGCCGGCAATGCCGTGCTCGGCGAACTCGGCCACCGCCGCCCTCAGGATGGCTGCCCGGCTCTGTTCCGGATGTCCACGCGTTCCCAGGCGCGTGCCGACGTGGACGTTCCTCGTTTTCTTGCCACTGCCACTAATTTTCTCCGGGATATCGCTCTTTGTCCGGACTCTGTTCGACGCCACTGAATTTGTCATACTTAATTAACCAGTTAGTTAGATTGTAGTTCCTGCGCTACCTCCCGGCAAGTCGAAAAACCTTATGTGATCCCAATCACAGACTCAAGCGGGCAGGGCAGGCCAGCATGGCGCAGGAGTTCTTATGCAAGAGACTTTCTCTGCCATGCGGCAGAGCATTATCGACGGCGCGCCGGACACGGCTTTCGGGCTGGCGCAGGAGGCAGTTGCGGCGGGGGTTGCGCCGCTGGACGCGATCAACTACGGCTACAGTCCGGGCATGCATGACGTGGGCGAGCAATTCGCGCGCGGACAGATGTTCCTGCCTGACATGATGGCCTCGTCCGAGGCCATGCGGGCGGCGATGGGCGTGCTCGAGCCGGAACTGAAGAGACTGGGAGCGGAGCGTCCCATGGCGGGCGTGGTGGTGCTGGGGACGACCAAGGGCGACATCCATGAAATTGGAAAAACTCTGGTGGGAACGCTGCTGACGGCGCATGGCTTCCGGGTGCACGACCTGGGAGTGGACGTGTCCGGCGAGAAGTTTGCCGTGAAAGCGCGCGAAGTGAGCGCCGATATCGTCGGAGTCTCGGCGCTCCTGACCACAACGATGCGAAATCAGAAGGGCGTGATCGAAGCGCTGGAGAATGCGGGCTTGCGGTCACAGGTCAAAGTAATGGTAGGAGGGGCACCGGTGACGCGCCGCTGGGCGGAAGAGATTGGCGCTGACGGCTATGCCAAAGACGCGATGAGCGCGGTGGCTCTGGCGCGCGAACTCATGGGCCAACCGGCGAGCCCAGTGAAAGAGCAGGCATGAGACCGAAACTCCAACTGCTCGACCAGTCGCTGATCGAACGCATTCTTGAAGAAGCTTTCCAGCTCATCGAAAACCCGGGAGTGCGGGTCGCGCCGTATGTGGTGGAACTTCTGCGAGCCGCTGGCATCGGTGTTCACGATGGGGTCGCGCACATCCCGGAAACACTCGCACGCCGTTCGCTTGAGTCGGTGCCGCGCGAGTTTTTTCTCTATGACCGGAGCGGCAGAGCGGCGGTGCATTATGGGGGCGATCATGTCCAGTTCGATCCGGGCTCGTCCTGCCTGAATATTCTTGATCCGCAGACCTGGCAGGCGCGTCCGGCGCAGTCGGCCGACCTGGTGCGACTCGTGCAGGTGGCGGAGATGTTGCCGCAATTTGCCGCGCAGTCAACGGCCATGGTGTGCAACGACGTCCCGCAGGAAATCGGCGACTGGTACCGTCTGCTGTTGGTGCTCTGGTATTCAGAAAAGCCGGTCGTCACGGGCGCTTTTTCCGCGTCGAGTTTGCATACGCTGCTCGAACTGCTGGCCATTGAAAGTGGGGGCCGCGATGCGCTTCGCCGCCAGCCGCGGGCGATTTTCGATGTGTGTCCTTCGCCGCCGCTGAACTGGTCGGAGTTCGCGTCGCAGAATTTGGTAGATCTGGCGCGAGCAGGAGTGCCGGCGGAAATCGTCAGCATGCCGCTGGCGGGAGCGACGGCTCCGGTGACGCTTGCCGGTTCGGTGGTACAGCACGCGGCCGAGTGCATCAGTGGAATTGTGATTCATCAGCTGGCACAGCCGGGAGCGCCCATTGTTTGGGGAGGTGCGCCGGCGATCTTTGACATGCGCACGGGAAAGACTCCGATGGGTGCTATCGAAACCGCCATGCTTGACCTGGGCTGCGCGGAGGTTGGAAAGTATCTTGGGCTGCCGACGCACGCTTATCTGGTTGCGGGCGATGGCCGCCTGATCGATGCGCAGGCCGAGATGGAGAGCGGTATTTCGGCGGTGCTGGGCGCGCTCGCCGGCATCAACATGATCTCGGGGGCGGGCATGCTGGATTTCCTCGCCTGCCACAGCATCGAAAAGCTGGTGATTGATGCGGAGGCGATTGCCTCGGCGCAGCGGCTGGTCGAAGGCGTTGAACCGCGCACGGAATCGCTGGCCGTGGCCATGTTCGCGCAGACGGGGTTGCTTGGAGATTTTCTGAAATTGAAGGAAACCCGCGCACTCTTCCGTAAGGAGCAGCATTTTCCCTCTGCCGTCATCGACCGGGGACTCGCGAATGTGAGCGATGCATCGCCCGGCATTCTCGACCGCGCCCGCGAGAGAGTCGAGGAATTGCTGTCCGCGTATCAACGCCCGGCGCTCGCATCGGAGCGCGAGCAGGAAATGATTGCTTTCGCGCAACATGAGAGCAGGGAATCCGGATTGGCAGGATTGCCCGGGATACTCGAACCGAATCCTGCCTGTAAATGATGCTGAACTGGAGCCTCATCCAATGCGCCGCGGCCTTGAGACGCTAAATTGTCGGATCTGCACGGTCTTTGGACGCCTTCCAACCACATAAAAAGCGTGATAAAAAGCTAGTCTTTGCTGCGACCTCCCCAACGAATTCAACATCTAAGGGTGACAAGAGTGGGGCTGCCGTTCCAGGCGGCAATGGGGAGGGTTTTAATTGCTTACCATGCGTAACCATGCGACGGTCCGAAGCAATCTGCTGGAACGAGTCGCAGATGCGCGTCGGCATAGTGATGCTCTGTTTGGCATCGTGCAGCCGGCTTCGCTGTACGATCGGCCAATTCCTGAGCGGCACCGCATCATTTTTTATGTGGGACATCTGGAAGCGTTTGACTGGAACCTGCTGCACGAGAGCGTTTTCGGTCTGAGGAGCTTTCATCCCGAATTTGACCGGCTGTTTGCCTTCGGCATCGACCCGGTCGATGGAGGATTGCCTTCCGATCGACCCTCGGACTGGCCCTCGCTGGGAAGTGTCCGCGACTATGTGACCAGAATCAGATTCGCGCTGGACGAAAAGCTGGAGAGAATTCAAGATGCACACACGGACACGCGCGACAAATTCTCACTCGACACCTTACTGAACGTTGCCATTGAGCACAGGCTGATGCATGTCGAAACGCTGGCCTACATGCTGCATCGATTGCCGTTGGATCGTAAGGCTCGGCAAGCAGCGTTACCTATTGTCGCCGGTCGGCCAGTCGGTCATCGAATGGTCGAAATACCGGAAGGGCTCGCGACATTGGGTCTGGCACGAGGCGGCGATGACTTTGGCTGGGACAACGAGTATGAGGCTCAAACGGCGCATGTGCCTGCGTTCGAGATTGACCAATACAAAGTGACGAATGGGCAATATCTGGACTTCATTGCGGCCGGAGGTTACGAGACGCGCGCGTACTGGAGAGAGGAAGATTGGAACTGGAGGGCGGCTCAGAACATTTCTCATCCTGCATTTTGGAAGAGAACGGGGGATGCGTGGCTCCTGCGCGCGATGTTCGAAGAAATCCCAATGCCTTTGGATTGGCCTGTGTATGTAAGTCAGGCAGAAGCTGCGGCCTATGCGCAATGGGCTGGGAAATCGCTTCCGACAGAAGAGCAATGGCACCGCGCTGCCTACGGCACGGCAGACGATACGGAACGAACCTATCGTCGTCCTTGTCCCTGGGGCGACGCAGCGCCCGATCGAAGCCTTGGTAATTTTGATTTCCAGCGTTGGGATCCTGCGCCGGTGAATGCGTTTCCGCAGGGGCGGAGCGCTTTTGGCGTAAACGACCTTCTGGGCAATGGATGGGAATGGACTTCAAGCAAGTTCTCTCCTTTCCCTGGTTTCGAACCGTTTCCGTTCTACCGTGGCTACTCAGCGGACTTCTTCGATGGCAAGCACTTCGTGATGAAGGGCGGATCGGCGCGCACCGCAGCATGCATGCTGCGGCCCACATTTCGTAACTGGTTTCAGCCGCATTACCAATGCGTTTACGCGGGATTCCGCTGTGCGAGTCATTGACTGAGCGATAAGAGATCAAATCAAAGGCTGGATCAAAGGAGCTGAACGATGATTGTCCCCGCGGTTACTCCCAATGCCACTTATGATTTCGCCGATGACGTGCGTGCGGGACTTTGCCGGCGAGGGCAGAAAGAACTTCCCTCGAAATACCTGTATGACGAGGTGGGCTCGGCGTTGTTTGAGGTGATCAGCTCCCTGCCCGAATATGGGCTGACACGGGCCGACGAGCGTTTGCTTCGGCGGCACGCGGACGAGATCGTGAATCGTGTTGCCGGACCGGTTGCGGTCGTCGAACTGGGCAGTGGAAGCGGCAAGAAGACTCGCTGGCTGCTGGAAGCATTCTCTCGACGCCAGCGCACATTTTATTATCCGGTGGAAATATCGCGGTCGGCATTGGCCATGTGCGAACGGGAACTGCGGGATATCGATGCGATCAGCATTGTGGGCTTTGAGCGCGAGTACCTCGATGGACTGCGGGAAGTGGCCGCATATCGCAAGAAAGGTCAACATCTGTGTGTGCTATTTCTGGGCAGCACGATTGGTAATTTCGATCGGGCAGCTGGCGTGAAGTTCCTGGCCGAGGTTCGGCGCATTCTCGAACCCGGCGATTCACTGCTGCTAGGAACGGATCTGGAAAAGCCTACCGAACAACTGATTTCGGCCTATGACGACGAATTAGGCGTCACTGCCGCTTTTAACCTCAATTTGCTTGCCCGCATCAACCACGAACTCGACGCCGATTTTGACCTGGGCCAGTTCGCTCACGTGGCGAAGATCAATCGCGATGCGCGCAGTGTTGAGATGCATCTGCGGTCGAAGAGGCGTCAAACGGTGAGCATTCCAGCGGCAGAAATCGTGGTCGAGTTTCTGGAGGGCGAGACGATCTGGACCGAAAGCAGTCATAAATATTCGGCGAAGGAAATTTTCCAGACTGCCCTCGATGCCGGGTTTCGCTGCGAAGCTCAGTGGATCGATGCGCAATGGCCGTTTGCCGAGAACCTGCTGGTGGCGGAGAGCGCCAAACCGGTGATCGTAAGCCGCAAGTAACGTTTCTTGAGTGAACAGTTTTCAATTGGAGAACAGCTTTAGTTTGCGAACAGCTCTAGTTGGCGACTAGTTTTAGTCGGCGGGCATGGGCGAGGGACTTGGAAGCGCAGGCCGGAATGGGGCGCTGGTAAATTTTTCGACTGGAGTCTCAAGCCATTTCCGCACTTCCGGCAGCGCTTTACGCATTGCCATCTCACCGACGCGCAGCAGTTCTCCGGCGCGCTTGAAATCGTCATAATCGAAACCTGCGACATCGGGTTCAATCACCAGGTCGGCGGCTCTTCGCCAATTGTCACTCATGCGCTCCTGCGCGATGGCGAAAGATTGTCCGATCACATCGAACAGGTGCCGGGGCGCGGTCTGGGTGGTCCATTGTCCCTTGAGATGAACGGCCAGTACCCGGTCGGCGCCCATTTGGCGGAGCGGCTCGGTGGGCACCGGATGCGACAGCATGCCATCGACGAACCAGCGGCCGTCGACGTTTACGGGCAAGAACATTCCCGGATAGGCGCAACTCGCGCGAACGGGATCGATCAGCGAACCCGAACGGAATACCGAGCCTTCACCGGTGCTGAACTCGGTCGCGGTTATGCCGAGAGGAATGCGTAAGTCTTCGAATGTTTTCGCTTTGAGAGTGCGGGTCAAGAAAGCGGTCATGCGGTCGTTGGTCGCAAAGCCGAAGCGCGAGAGCGTCCAGCGGGCAAAGGTGGTGAAGCGGACTTTATAGGCGACTTCTTCCAGTTCGGCAATCGAGAGTCCGCTGCAATAAGCCGCGCCAATCAGGGCGCCTACGCTGGTTCCGGCAATGAGGCGAACGGCAATGCCGGCCTCTTCCAGGACTTTAAGAACTCCGACGTGGGCGATGCCGCGCGCGAATCCGCCGCCGAGGGCCACTCCGATGACGGGAGCGGGTGTGATTTCGGCGGTCTTCCGGGAAAGTTCCCGGCTAAACGCCTGTACCGACCGGATCACTTTTCCCAGACTCTTCACCGGAACCCCACGTTCCCGGTTTGCGTTCGCCGCAAACCCCACATCTTCTCTGTAGTCTAGGATGCCACAGGTCTGTTTGGCGTATAGTCCACGGTTGTGCTATGCGGCGGCTTGTTCGTGTAGTTACGCGTGATCAAGACTGTAGTTACAGGTCGACAGTCTCATAAACAATCCTAAAATGGAGAGCAGCGTTTGCATTTTTCGCTGCTGCGAGCGGCACGGCTGAGGCGCTGTGCCCGTCCCGTTCACGGCTCCCGCTGCGGTAGCAACTACTGGGTGGAGTTTTGGGAGGGCGCTCCTCTATCGACGAGGCCAGGCCCCTCTACCTTGCTGTTTGGTTCTAGTGCCGGCGGCACCCAGGCACCCCCCCCCCGGTATATTGGAATCAAGACTTTAGCGATAAATTCCTTGCAAAGTCTTGAGCGGTAAACTGTTATAGGTAAACTATTGAGTGCCTTGGAGTTAGACTGGGAATTCCCGAATTCCATCCGCAAAGTATTCCAGAATAATGGGTTACACGTAATGCCTTGTAGAAATCTGTTTTGTCGAAGAGCAGATCGAAGACGAGGCATGTGCACTACATCTATCTTGAGTTTCCCTGTTGTTAAGTCAAGCGATTTCGTGGAGCTGGGGTGATCGCATACCTACTCCTCCGGGGGCACGCGGAGTCACGGCCGCCG
>JBAQJU010000062.1:0-1965 GCA_049300475.1 Terriglobales bacterium
CTCTCACTCTGACCTCTGACTGCCTTCCTGTACACTTTCCGCATGAAGGCTCTCGTGATCACTCGCTTTGGCGGCCCCGAAGTCCTCGAATTGCAGACGTTGCCCGATGCGCATACGGGGCCCGATCAGGTTCTTGTCAAAGTGGAAGCTGGCGGCCTCAACTTTGCTGACTTGATGACCGCGCGCGGCGGGTACGCCGGCACTCCCAAGCCTCCGCTGATTGCCGGGCGAGAGTTTGCCGGCATCGATCCCAGCGGCAGCCGCGTTATGGGATACACACAGTGGGCCGCCTTCGCCGAGCAAACCACCGCCCGTCGCGCGCTGCTTTGGCCTGTTCCCGAGACTTGGACGGCCGAGCAGGGCGCCGCCTTCCCTGTCAACTTCTTCACCGCCTACTTCGCATTCTGGAAAGCCGGTCTGCTTGATATCGATCTAAGTAAAGACAAACCCTCTGGCGCACGCGTCCTGATTCATGCAGTCGCGGGAGGCGTCGGCACCGCGGCCGTGCAGATCGGAAAGATTCTCGGACTAGAGACGTATGGCACCTCTTCATCCGAAGAGAAGCTCGCCCGCGTTCGCGAACTGGGACTGCAACATGGCATCAACTACAAGCAGAAAGATTACGTCGAAACGATTAAAGAGTTGACCCATGGCGAAGGCGTCGACGCCGTGTTTGAAATGCTGGGCGGCGAGCACGTGGCTAAAAGCGTGCGCTGCCTGCGCGATTTCGGCCGCGTTATCGTCTACGGCGCGGCCACCGGAGAAACACCGCAACTCGACACGCGCCTGCTTTATGCCAAGGGCGCGAGCGTTCACGGACTCTGGCTCAGCTATCTCAGCCAGAATCGCGCGCTGATGGAATCGGCGTGGAAGCAGCTCTCCGAATGGTTGGCCGCGGGCAAGTTGAATCCGGTGATCGGAAAAGTCTTTCCGCTCGCAGACGCGCGCGCCGCCTACACGCTGATGCAGGAAGGCAAGAACTACGGCAAGATCGTGTTGAAGATCGCATAGGTCAGCACCTTACTGTGTTTCCGGATTGATTCCTTCGGCGTCGCATTGCACAAAACAGTTCCGCTTTGTTGCCAGCCAACTCACGACAATCGCCTGCTAACGCAGTTACGATGTGTGCGTCCAACAACCATGCTCTCAAGAAAAGCAGTTCGAAAAAAATCGGGAACTTCCTCACGCGGGGATTCGTATCCTGAAACGAACTGAAGTGGGGCAGGAGAAAAGTTCTCGACCCGAAGAATCTGGATATTTTGCAGGGTGACAGGACTGGCTCGCGCATGGTTTGGCGGCCCTGGCGAACCGAGTCCGGCAAAGAGATCGAGTTTGAGGCCCGCGTCTTTTTGCGTCACCCTGACAGGCGCATTGTAAAACTTCGCCCGAAAAAGGCAAGCCTGTCGTGCCCGCTCTGAACCAGCCGCCCGTCCCGGCAGAAACCGGGCAGAGAGAAGGAGCATTATGAAACTGGACAATCTGGCAATGGTGAAGAGTGTGGCCAAGAGCCTGGTGCTCGGGATGGCAGTCCTGCTGGCAACCGGTGCTTTCGCGAGTAACAACAAAGGTAGCTTGCACGTGCAGGAAGCGGTCGAGATCAATGGCCAGCAGCTTCCGGCGGGTTACTATGAAGTTCGCTGGCAAGGTACGGGGTCGAACGTCGAACTGAGCTTCATGCAGGGCAAGAAGGAAATCGCCAAGACTTCGGCGAAAGAGATCGAACTGAATCAGGTTCCGGTCTACGACTCGGCGGAGATCGATCACAGCGGCGGCAAAGCAACAGTCTCCGAAGTGCGCTTCGCCGGAAAGAAAACCGCATTCGCTTTCGGCTTGTCAGACCGCGCAGCGATGGGCGGCAGTTCCGGTAAATAGGGTGACTTATAACTCGGGACAGCCAGGGAGCGCGAACGTGCTCCCTTTATTTTTTTCTCCAAAATGTAACTCCTACTTGTTCCGGTTTAGAGG
>JBAQJU010000063.1:0-15536 GCA_049300475.1 Terriglobales bacterium
GAGCGTCCAACAACTCTTATCTGATAATCGAACTGACGACGCCGAGGCAGCGGTGCGCATTTTTCGGCTTGGACGCGAAGCCGTGCCGACCCTTGTTGGAGCTTTGCAGAAGAGAACAAACGTAGAACGAGCATCCCTTGCGCTGCTCTACTTGGGAGGTCCCAAAGAGCGTAGTGTAGTTCGCCAGTTTGTCGCCGCCGAGAAGGACCCTGAGAAGAAATGGGTAATTGCGAGCTTTCTGGCGGGAGCACTCGTTGAGCCAGCATCTGCGGAGGAGTGGGGCTTCTTGGAGTCTTGTGTCAAGGGATACAAGGACCAGGCTCACGGTTTTGCATCTTTCTCCGCAGTACTTGCTCTCGGAATAAATGCTTCTCCCAGGGCACTTCAGCTACTTCAATCTGTAGGCTCCCCAGCTCAGGTATCAGAATCGAAAAACGACACTGTAGAAGAAGCAGGGCGAGCCATTCGGTGGATCAACGATAGATCTTCTTCCAAAGCACCAATATCGATTGGCAATGGCCCTGATTCCGACCAGATCAAGCAAACGATTCTGAACGGAACGTTTTTTGCAACGACCGAGTCTGAAAACCTGTCCTTTGAAGAAATCACGTTTACAGAAGATGGGTAAGCGTCCGGGCAGCACCGTGTTGACGGGAGGTTCAGTGTCGGCGTTTGTGAGTGGTTCGGAAGATAGATGAAACGGGAGGATTGATCTCGTCGGTATAGATTTCTTCGGTCCAGGCGCGCTCGATAGCCAGATCGAGCCGCGTGAGTAATTGCGCGAGCGTCTCGCCTGGCCGGCGCTTGAGCATGGCTAGGCTATTGTGGCCGTCGGTGGCCACGGCCACACATCCCACGGGGTTGAGCATACCCACGGTGATTTCGCCATCGGAGATGAGCGCGGCGATGTGCGGCAGACCAGCATTGCCGGAATCGTTCGCTCCGGCGGTGTCTTTTAGGCTGGGGTTGCGTTTGTGGGTGGCACGCTGGCGGCGAGATTCCAAGGCAATAGCTCCTCGATGCGATTGATGGGATGATCGGCGATGCGGGTCAGCACATCGCGCAGATAGGCTTCGGGATCGAGGCCATTGAGTTTCGCCGAACCAATCAGGCTGTAGATGGCTGCGGCGCGTTCTCCGCCTGCATCCGATCCCGCGAACAAGTAATTCTTCCGCCCTAGCGCCACGCCGCGCAACGAGCGTTCGGCGGCGTTGTTGTCGATCTCGATGTGTCCATCTTCTATATAGCGCGTCAGCGCGTCCCAGCGCGAAAGCGCGTATCGAATCGCCGCTGTCGTCTCCGACTTGCGCGAGAGCTTCGACAGGATCTCTTCGAACCACTGTCGCAGAGAGTCGAGCAGCGGCTTCGATTGTGCTTGGCGCACGGCGCGGCGCTGGTCCGGAGGCTTGCCGCGGATCTGTTCTTCGATCCCATACAGCGCTCCGATTCGTTCCAGCGCCTCGCGCGCCACCGGGGAAGCATGCGCTTGTCCCAGATCGTAGAACTTGCGCCGCACATGCGCCCAGCACGCGGCTTGCTGAATGCGGCCGTTTTCGTAGAGCTGATTGAATCCCGCGTAGGCATCGGCCTGCAGCGTGCCACGAAACTTCTCCAGATGGCGCTCGGGATGTTCCCCTTTCCGATCCGGCGAGTAGGCAAACCACACTGCGGGAGATGCGGTGTCGCCCGCGGGTCGGTCATCGCGAACATAGGTCCATAATCGACCGGTCTTGGTCTTGCCCTGGCCCGGAGCCAGCACCGGCACCGGCGTGTCGTCGGCATGCAACTTACTCGCAGCCGTCACGTAGCGGCGCAGCGCTTCCACCAGCGGCTCCAGCAACTGTGCGCTGCCGCCCACCCAGTCGGCCAGCGTCGAGCGTTCCAGTTCCACATCCTGACGCCCGTAGATCTCGGATTGCCGATACAGCGGAAGATGATCGCAGTACTTGCTCACCAGAACGTGCGCCAGCAGCCCCGGCCCGGCCATACCGCGCGCAATCGGTCGGCTCGGCGCCGCCGCCTGCACAATGCAATCGCACTGGGTGCAGCTCAGCTTCGTGCGGACCTGACGAATCACCACGAAACTGGCGGGCACGTACTCCAGCATCTCCGAGACATCCTCGCCTAACTTGCGCAACTCGCCCTGGCATTGCGGACACACCGTTTCTTTGGGCTCGTGTCGACGCGTCTGTCGCGGCAGATGATCCGGCAGTGCGCGGCGCGTGGGTTTCGCTGCCGTAGGAGTCGAAGCGGCGGTGACGGGAGCCGGTTCTGGTGCGTCGGGCTCTTGCTCGCTGCGCTTCGATTCCAGTTCCTCCAGCCGCAGTTCCAACTGCTCGATCTGCCGCTCCAGCTTCTCCGATTTACGCCCGAACTGCATGCGATGCAGTTTAGCCAGCAGCAGCTTCAGATGCTCAATCTCGCGCTCCCGCGACTGTAACTGCTCCTGCGTGGCTGTCAGTGTGCTTTCGGTGGAGAGTAACTGCTCGTGTTGTGCCAGGATCAGTGCTCGCAGCGCATCCGCGGGAAGGACTTTCAGATCGGGAAGCGAAGCCACTGACATGCGCGGAGTATCGCATGAACACGCGCGTTTTCATCCCCGTGTCGGCACAAAAAGTTGTGGAAAGAATCTCGCCGGTTACACCGACAGCTGCGGCTCCCATGTCCGCTCCGGCCGCCGCCAGTCAATGCCTTCCAGCAGCATCGACAACTGCGCTCGCGTCAACGAAACCGTGCCGCCGGTGGCTTGCGGCCAGACGAAGCGCCCGCGCTCCAGCCGTTTCGCGAACAAACACAAACCATCGCCGTCGTACCACAGAACTTTGATCAGATCCCCCCTCCGCCCGCGAAACACAAACACGTGCCCGGAGAACGGCTTCTGCTCCAGTTTGCTCTCGACCAGCGCACTGAGCCCCGTAAACCCGCGCCGCAAGTCCGTCACTCCCGCGGCAATCCAAACCCGCGTGTTCGTCGGCGGTCCGATCATCCCCGTAGGCACTCCAGCAACACGCGCACCAACGCCGCATCGGCACTGCCTTCGATGCGCACCTGCGCTTGCCGCAGTTCGATGTGAATCGTGCCCGCCTCTGGTTTCGAGAAGTCGGCGGACCCACGCACCCGCACAGGTGCCGGCAAACTCTCGCTCACGCAAACCGGCAGCAACTTCATGGCCGCCTTGCGATCCCCAAGTCTCCCTGCCAGGTACAGCCGACGCCAGCCAAATACTTGGTTCGCGTTGATGCCATGCGCTCGCGCTACCCGCGCCACCGACGCGCCTTCCACCAACGTCTCTTCCACAATCCGCCGCTTCTCCGCGATACTGCGCCGCTGCCGCTGGGGGGCGCCCAACGACTCACTCTTACTCGTGATCCCATCTGAAACTTGCCGGGAAGTGTCCATCTCCGCTCCAAGTGGACACCTATTCCGTAAGTGTCCACTTCCGGAGAATGGCTCTCAATTATGCGCTTGTCCAGACGGTCACAACCGGACGCTTACGAAGATGGGAGACGTGCGCTGGTATCAGTGGATGTTCGCGGCAGCAACAAAGATCCTCATGGCTATCAGATAGTGCTGCAGAAAGACTCGGGAGCGTGGAAAATTACAGGAGTGTGGTTCTCCTGGGCTGCCTGACTGTTCGGCGTTACTGATCCCTTCCTGAACCGGGGAAAATCGGGGACAGACGGAACTGCCCCCAATTACTCGGCGGGCATCAGTAGGGTTAGTTGTTCGAGTTAAAGGAGAAGGAAACGAGGAGTGTCCCACGTCTCGCGCTTTTCGATAAGCCTGCCCTAAGCGCAGTCGAAGGGTGGGCCATCACAACAGTCGGCGGAGCCTGGTGGAGGAGATATTGCAGGCGTCTTACCAAACGAGTTCCGACGCAAGAGGGTGCCCCGTCCAAGCTTGTCCCGGGCGGGGATGTCGGCAGGTGACGGGTAGCCGAGGTTCGTACCCATTCTTTGGGCTGCCTAACCTGAGCAGGCGGGCCAAGCGCCCAGTAACTCGTTTCTTTGGTTGCGCATAGTGTAATGATGTACGTACAAATATGCATGTTCCACGTGAAACGCTTCGCGGGCTTAAAAGCTGGGCATTATGGCGTGATCCGTAACATAGTTTTATTTCGAACGAGGAGGCTGTCGTGACAAAGAGGTTCTGTCTCATGATCGTGGCTGTTGTCGTGTTCCCCTGGTTGGTGAGTGGCAGCATGCAGGCCCAGGAAAACGGCGGGTGGCCCAGACAATGAGGGTGCCCCACTCATTCGCGCACTTTGCGAATGAGTGGGCTCTCGACTGCGGCAAAGCTCTCGACCGGGCGACGATTGACTTCCACCGACTCTTGGAACTTCACCCTCACCGGTCCAATCTCTCCGGAACGATACGCTCGAAAGCTGCTCCACTTCCACTGCTCCACTTGATAAGAAGTGACGCTTGAAAACCGGTGAGGCGGATCGTTGGTGAAAAAACCCCGATTACGTCCTCCTTCTTTCATCACACTCTCCGCGTAACCGCCATCACAGACCTGCACCAAAATCGGTGCCATGATTCCTTGACACTAGACCATCGAGAAGTGCGCCTGTCTCCAGAGACGGACGCATCGCTTGTTTCAAACCACGTTCCAGCTCTTCGACAACTGAAAAGAAATTCAGGGCAAGCGACGGAAGCATTCTGACGGAAGAATCTCCCCTAAGTATAGTCTTTTGAATACTTTACTTATAACCTATTCATTATCACCAACTTAACTGTTTTTGGGTAGGGGGGGTACCCCCCACATTTTTCAATTCTCCCTCCGCGCAAGCCCAATCATCTCCCTTTAATTCATAGCGTTAGGAGCAATCATAATGGCCTCTTCTTTCGCTAAATATTCCGCAAGATTTGTGCTCAGCGCAAAGCCAATGGCGATCCATGCCAATCTCCCGCTCTTCGCCGCGAAAGGTCTTGCCACGATCACAGCAGCTAGGTCCTGCGCGTGTTTTTCATAGCAAACCTTCTTTTGTGGATCGTTGGCGTATATCTCGTTAGCGCTCATTGCCCCGAACCGGAGGTTTCTACCACCAAATCACAGATTGGGAAGAAGTTGCATTTCTCGGCGCACTCGGCGTCTCGGCGGTAAACTTAGGACTGCATGCCCACAACTCAACTCCGCGAAATCCTCCCCGCCTCCCGCCTCGAAAACGTACGCTACGCCATCCGCGATCTCGCCTGCATCGCCGACGAAGTCATCCACCAGGGCCACAAGATCCTGCCCCTCAACATCGGCGATCCGCTGAACTTTGACTTCCAGACGCCCGCCCACATGATCGAGGCCGTCTACAAAGCCATGCGCGACGGCAAGAACGGATACTCGCCATCCTCCGGCATCAAGCCCGCCCTCGACGCCATCCGCGGCGAGGCCGCGCGCAAAGGCATCACCACCATTCAGGATGTCTTCATCACCTCCGGCGTGAGCGAGACGGTCGATGTTTGCCTCGCCGCTCTCCTCAATCCCGGCGACAATCTGCTCACGCCCTGCCCCGACTACCCGCTCTACTCGGCCGTTCTCGCCAAGCTCGACGTCAGTCTCAATGCCTATTACCTGAACGAAGAAGATGGCTGGCAGCCCGATCTCGAAGACATCAAGCGCAAGATCACACCCCGCACGCGCGGCATCGTCCTGATCAATCCCAACAATCCCACAGGTTCGGTCTGCACGCGCGCGATGCTGGAAGAAATTGCCGAACTCGCCCGCCGGCATAACCTGATCGTCTTCGCCGACGAAATCTACGACAAACTGATCATCGATGACGATGTTCAGGGTGAAGCTCCACAGATCGCAATCGCTGCCGTCGCACCCGACGTCCCCGTAATCACTTTCGGCGGACTGTCAAAAAATTACCTCGCGCCCGGATGGCGCATCGGCTGGGGCATCGCCAGCGGCGAAGCGTCGGTGATTAAGCCGTACCTTGAAGGCGTAAACAAGTTATTGCGCGCCCGCCTCTGTGCCAATCATCCCGAGCAATATGCCATTCCAGCCGCGCTGGAAGGCCCGCAGGATCATCTGACGGAAGTAAAGCGCAAGCTGCGCAGCCGCCGCGATCTGACCATGAAGTGGTGTGCGGACACGCAACGCGTAAGTTGTGTAGCTCCGCGCGGAGCATTCTATGCGTATCCCCGAATCGAAATCCCCGAAGGCGATGACATCTTCGTGGCCGAGTTGATTCGCCAGAAACACGTGATGGTCGTGCACGGCTCGGGCTTCGGCCAGCGCCCCGGCACAAAGCATTTCCGCATCGTGTTCCTGCCCGACGAAAAGACGCTCACCGCCGCGTACTCTGCCATCGGTAACTTCATGCGCGAGCGCTACCGATAGCGAAGAGCAGCCGCTTCCAGAATTTCAGAAGCAGCACCGCTTGCCTGCTTAGCGCTCTTCAGTAGATCCCCGGGATCAGAGCTGGCACTTTGCGCGCGTACTCCTCAAAACGGCTCCCGAATGCTTCCCGCAGTAAACGCTCTTCAATGCGAATACGGATATAGGTTCCGATTGCGAAGAGAACGATCGCACATAAAAGCGGAATCCAATGGCTCACCGCCAGGCCGGTCGCGATCAGCATTCCAAACATTCCGGCATAGATCGGGTTCCTCACAAAGCGATATGGTCCGTCTTGTATAAGCGTGTGGTCATCCACCACTCGCGCGGCCAGCGCCCACTGCTTTCCCAGACGTCGCGCCGCGGAATTCACCAGCCATGCCGAACCTGCGGCCATCGCCACGGTAAACGTTGCCATGGCCCAGCTGAGCCATTCTCCTCCGAAGGAGACGGGCGAAACCTCATGGCTTCGCAAGGGGTGATACCAGACGATAAAGTAGCCTGCCGCCTGTAGCGCCAATCCGAGGTAGGAAGTCAGGTCGCGTTTGGCCTCGGGCGCGCGGGGCGGGTGTTTCCGGAGCCAGAAGGCCGCTACAAACCACCACCAGCAGATGATCACCGCATAAAACGCCGCTTTTGCAGCCGTCGCCGTGCTAGACAACGCGTTATCCCCTCGATTCGCTCATAGGAACTTTCGTAACTCTACACTGGGACCGCGTGTTTCCTATACTTAGGGTGGATGTCCGTCATGCGCCCCAGGCTCACTATCCCGAATCGCGTGCTGATTCTCGTGCCGGCTCTCATGCTGATGATGAGCGTGCTGACCACAGCGCAAAGCGCATCTCCTGACGCGCTCTACGAGCGCGGCATGGATGCCATCACCGGCGTCGGATCCTCCCGCAACGACATGCTTGGAATCGATTACTTCAAGCGCTCCGCCGATCTTGGCTACGGACCGGCCCAAATCGCGCTCGCATACTACTACGAAATGGGAACCGTCATCACCGGCAACCAGGGCCAGCCTTCTTTGGATCTGTATAAGAAAGCGGCCCAGCAGGGCGATCCTCTCGCCGCATGGCTCGCCGGACGACGATACTTCCTCGGCAATGGCGTGCCTCGCGATCTTGACGCAGCCCGCAAGTGGCTCAAACTCGCCGCCGACCAGAACAATCCTTTCGGAGCCTACTACCTCGGCCGGCTTATGGCGGATCGTGATTACACCAAGGCTCCGGCACTCTACCAGCTTGCAGCCGACCAGGGGTTGCCGCAGGCACAGTATTTCTACGGCAAAGCGCTGAAGGATGGACGCGGCGTCGCCCAGGACCGCTTTACTGCCTATGTTTGGCTCACCATCGCGGTCGACGCCGGCTATACGGCGGCTGCCCCAGACCTGAATGAGCTCCACAGCGGCGGCTTTCTTAGCCTGGAGGAGATTACCCAGGCCAGAGCCAAAGCTCGCGATCTAGAACAAGTCGTCATTCGCGCCGTGACCGCCCGTGGCTGCTCCGGCTGGGACGGCGAGTTCGCCGAATTCCCCACCCCGCCTCCGCCCAACCTGCAGCGCTTCTGCCACTAACCTCTCAAGGTGCCGAGAAGGTTCATATCAGGGTATCGCTTTAGCGATGACCTCCGAACCGATTGCCCCTTCAGGGGCTGGCGACTCTACCTTTATATTGGTTGGAATGTTCCCCAAGAGTTGTTTCATCTCTCCACATATAGAGTATACTTAATCCATGTTTGGAGATATCTCGGCCCAATCATCTGGACCCGACCAACTTCCCGGCATTCGCTGGGATCGTCCGGCCGATCTCTCCAGCCGCGAGATCCAGGAGAAATTGAGCCCCGTCGCGGCCCGCGCCTTTTTTAGCCTCGCCTCCCACTGGAAGCTCCGCGACGAGGATGCTCGTGCGCTCCTCGGCGGCATGTCAAACGGCTCGTTTTATCAGCTCAAGCGCGCTCCCCGAACCCTCGATCAGGACAAACTCACGCGCATCTCGCTGCTGGTCGGCATCTTCAAAGCCTTGAACATTCTCTACAACGCCAAGCTCGCCGATGCCTGGGTACAACTGCCAAACACGAACCCGCTCTTCGGCGGAGATTCGCCGCTTACCCGCATGTTGAAAGGTGGAGTGCCGGCGATGCTGTATGTTCGCCAGTTACTCGATGCACGCCGCGGCGGTCAGTAGTGTCTGCCAAACAACCCAAAACCACGCCGGTTTCGCGCAACAACACTGTCCGTCTCATCCCCACCCGCTACGCCGACGATGCCGAAGGCGTGCTGGCGCGTCTCAACCTCCCGCAGTCGCAGTTCGATCACCTCCTGCAACTGGAGGGCGCCACCAACGACCGCGTCGCTGGCGAATCGAATCTTCTCCCCGGCATCACCGTGCACGAACTCGTCTTCGGAGTTCCCCACTACCACATCATCAATGCCGCCTTCACCTACGCGCGCCCCGGTGGCACGCGCTTCAGCAGCCCCTACCGCGGAGCCTGGTATGCCGCCTTCGCCCGCAAGACCGCGCAGGCCGAGGTTGCCTACCACTTTGCCCAGGGATTGCGCGAGATCGACTGGCGCGAAAAAGAAGTCGTCTCCTACCGCGAATATCTTGCAGACTTCCACGCTGACTTTCATGATCTGCGCAACGGTCTCCGGAACAACAACCTCCGCAAGAATGATCTGCGTAAGAATGCTCTGCGCGAGCAGAACGATCGAAGCAAGGTTTCCCCGTTCGCCGATTGCCTCGATCCCGATAGCTACGGAGCCTCGCAACGCCTGGCCGCCGGCCTGCTAAGTAAAGGATCCGCCGGGATCGTCTACCCCAGCGTTCGCCACAAAGGTGGCACCTGCATCGCGTGCTTTCGTCCAGCGTTGGTTGGAAACGTTCGTCAAGGCGAGAGGATTACATTCACGTTCGAGAATGCGGCGCGCCCGCCCCAGGCCCGGGTTACCTGACGGCTGAGAGCTGATGGCTGACAGTTGACAGCAGCTCTCCGACACACTGCTCTGTGCCCCTTGTCACTGACCAAGGCACTTTCACGGGAGTAGTTAATAAGATGAATCAGGTCTTCATTCCATCCGCGGAGGGAATCATGGCAACTCTGACCCATGACACGCAAGCCCAGCATAACGAGAGCTACGATAAGCAAGCCGATCTTGCCGGCCCCGGCATTGGCAACTATACGGAACTCGAACGCGTACTGCCCAACGATTACCGCTCCCTGCTCGACCGGCGCGACACCCAAAAAGCCATCTTCCAGGTCAAACGTTACATTGAAGACAATCTATGTAAGGCCCTCGATCTCATGATGGTTGAGGTACCGCTCATTGTGGATGTCGACAGCGGCGTCAATGACATGCTTGATCGTGACGGCTCGCGCACCCCCGTGTCGTTCCACATTTCGAACGACCGGGGCGTGCATCCCATCGATGCCCAGGTCGTACAGGCTGCCACCAAGTGGAAACGGGTTGCCCTCAAGCAATTCGATTGCAAATCCGGCGAAGGCATCTGCACAGACATGCGGGCCGTGCGCAAAGATTATTTTCTGGATCACGATCACTCCGCCTACGTCGACCAGTGGGATTGGAGCGTTCGATCCATCCCGACGACCGCAAAGTGGCGTTCTTGAAAGAGATTGTGCAGAAGATCTGGAAGGTGCTGGTAGGAGCCGAAAAATTCGCCCAGGATCTCTTCCCTGCCCTGCGCGATCCGCGCTTCCCCAACCTGCCTGAGGAACTCACTTTCCTGCAAGCTGAGGAAATTCTCGACATGTTCCCCAAGCTTCCCCGAAAGCAGCGCGAGACCGAGATTCTGCAGAAGTATCCGGCCGTGTTCATCGTCGGCATCGGCTGGCCATTAAAAGACGGCTATCCGCACGAGAACCGCGCCGCCGACTACGATGACTGGATCACCGACACGAAGAAAGAAACCCACAAAGATACTCACGGCCTGAACGGCGACATCCTGGTGTGGAATCCTGTCACCAAGCGCCGCCACGAACTCAGCTCCATGGGCATTCGCGTGAATGCCGAAACCTTGCGCCGGCAACTCGAGATGTCGAACCTGCTCGGCAATCTCCAGTTCCCCTATCACCAAGCCATCATCAACAACGAACTGCCGCTCTCGATCGGCGGAGGAATCGGCCAATCCCGCACCCTGATGCTCCTACTGCGCAAAGCGCATCTGGGAGAGGTCAGCGTAACGGTATGGCCAAAGATCCTGAAAGAGATCTGTGCAAAGAAAAATATCTTTGTGCTGGAGTAGCTTGCGTATGTGGCGCGGACCTGCCCTGAGCGAAGTCGAAGGGGCCCTCGCCCGCGGCCGTTGGTGTGGCGCGGGCGCCCTCGCCCGCGGCCGTTGGTGTTGCGGTTGTTTTTCGTATTGCAGTTGTTGTTTGAGGGGGGCGGCCGAACAGTCCGTCCCTTAATTTCAAGTAGAGGACGCCCGTCCATTTTTGTCTCTGAAAGCTTCCTTGAGCCCGGAAAGAGACTGTTGTTGACTTGCTCGTGGCTCGTAGCTCGCACCGCCTACACCATCTCCGTGCCCCACAAATCGTGCAAATGCACAATCCCGAGCACGCGCCGTTCGCCATCCACCACGACGAGCGAGGTAATCTTCATCTCCTCCATGCGCGCCAGCGCAGTCGCCGCAAATTCATGCGGGCCAATCGTTTTGGGAGTCCGCGTCATGCACTCCTCCGCCGTCAGGTCAAGCGTGTCCTTGCCGCGCTGCTCGAGCAGCCGCCGCAAATCTCCATCGCTGATCACGCCCAACAGACGGTCGCCCTCAACCACCGCCGTCATCCCCAGTTTCTTGCGCGACATCTCGTAAATCACGTCCGGCATTTTCGTTTGCGCCGTAACTCGCGGCACCGCGTCGCCGGAGTGCATCAGCGATTCCACTCGCGCCAGCCGTTTCCCCAATTTCCCGCCCGGATGCAAATTGGCAAAGTCTTCTTCCTTGAACCCGCGCTTTTCCGAAAGCGCGACGGCCAGCGCATCGCCCAGAGCCAGCATGGTGGTAGTGGAAGCAGTCGGAGCCAGACCCAGCGAACAAGCCTCTTGAGAGATTGAGCAGTCCAAAGCCACCTCAGCCGCTGCCGCCAAAGTGGATACTACCCACTTCTTCTTCGGGTTGTCATCCTGAGCGCCGCCCGAGCCGCCCTGCGGCGAGGCCAAGTCGAAGGCCCCCTGCGTTTCATCGCACGTCATCGTGATCAGCGGCACCTGCAACCGCTTGATGGTCGCCAGCAACTGCAGAATTTCCTCAGTCTCGCCGCTCGCCGACAGAACGAGCACCACATCACCGCGCACAATCATCCCCAGATCGCCATGCAACGCTTCCACCGGATGCAGATAAAGCGCCGGCGACCCAGTCGAACTCAAAGTCGCCGCAATCTTCCGCGCGATCAGCCCGCTCTTCCCCATGCCCGAAACGACGATTCGTCCCTGGCAGTGAAACATCAAGTCGAGGGCGCGCTCGAAGTCTGCCGCCATCGGCCCGGCAAGCCGGTCGGCGAGCGCGCGTAAGGCTTCCGCCTCAATGCGCACCACGTTTTCGCCCGTGTGTTTCATGGAAGGGGAAATGTTAGCAGAAGGAGCAGAGCGTCATGCCCGCAATCGCACATCGGGCGATCAAGTGCATTTCTTAAGAAAATGTCGGTAAAGAGCAATCCAACTTCGTAAGCACCGCGTACTCCAGGTGTTGCCGCAAGTGCCTTTTGCACAGGCGAGGATTTGCTCGCAAAGAGCCACTCTCAGGAGAACACCCATGGAAATCGATAACGTAATTGACATAGTTAACAAACAGTTGGGCCGTCGCAGATTCCTGCAGGCCAGTAGTGCAGCGGGCCTCGGCCTCGCCGCGACCACTCTCATTGGTGCCAGCGCAGCGCCTCTGTTAGCCCAGTGGTTGGCACCTACATCCGCCACCAGCGGAGTCCAGGATCCCATAACGAAAGACACTCCCGCTGAAATTTTCACGGCGGCACTGATCGCGGAAGACCTGGCCACCACCTTCTATTACAACGGCCTGGTGGGTTCGGTGATCCAGGACCCGAATCTCGCCGGCCCCGGCGGAACCGCCACCCACGTGACCTCCGCTGGCAATTTCGGCAACGTAGATTACTTGCGAGCCGCCTTGACAGAGGAAATCACTCACGCCAATCTGTTCCGCGCGCTCCTCGGAATTTCCACTCCCGCCAAGGATCCCGTGCAAACTTTCTACTTCCCCGCTGGCGTGTTCGACACCCTTAGCCCTTTCATCGCCACGCTGGAAGCATTGGAGAACGCCTTCATCGGCGCTTACCTGAATGCCATCGTGGAGTTCGCCAGAATGGCATCCGCCGCCGGAACCGGCTCGAACTATACCTATCGCGAGTTGTCGTACTACTCCGAAGTCGCGGCCGCCATTCTCGGAGTCGAGTCGGAACACAGAGTTTTAGGACGAGTCATTTCCAACTCAAATCCCGCCAACAACCGCGATTACGAACTCGTGGATGGAATCTATAGCGTGTACAACGGACAGCATTCTGCCGTGGTCGCGCTCACGCCTTTTCTCACCTCTTCCACCGGACCGGCGTACTCTTTCGCGGAGGCGATTGCGAATGCCTCCTCGGTTGCCGCGAAGGTCGGCGGCAGTTTGCCACCACAGTAAAGACGCTCACCAAGGAAGCGGGCGTGTGCTGTCGGCCTCTTTGGTGATTTCTTTTCCAGATTCAACCAGAACGTTTAACCACGGAACCGCGCGGCCGGAAAGAGTCGCGGCAACTTGTGTTCGAAAGATGTGGAGGAATTTATGTTCGAAGGATTACTTCAACCCATGCATCTGCTCCTGATCGCAGGTCTCGCTCTTTTAATCTTCGGCCCGAAGAAACTGCCCGAATTAGGCAAAGGCCTGGGCGAGGGAATCCGCGGTTTCAAGGCAGCCATGAGCTCAGGCGAAAAAGCGCCGGAAGCTGGCAACAGCGTAGCTCCCACTCAGAAGTGATCGTCCACCGGCCGCCCCGGATGTTGCAGCGCCTGCGCCTGGATCATGCGATCCCATGGACTGGCCTGCCAGTTGTCCTTCTTGTATTCGCGTTGAACCCAGGGCGGCAGTGCAAAGTGCAGCCGTCCGCTCATGGCATGCACATACGGCTCATAAAGCGCGCGCAGGTCCCTTAGTCGCTCCGCCGCATCCGCGCCATCGTACAGCGTCACACCATGCTGTGCGAGTTCTTTTCGCAACCAGCCGAACTCCTCCTCCGACAGCCGTTCCGGAGCATTCGGATCGTATTGCGCTTTCGTCAGCTGTGCCAGGTCGACGGCGGCATGGCGCGCCATAGCAAACGTCAGCTTCGCCTGCTCGGGATGAATTCCATCAATGCCCATCATGACAAGCGAGGTGACGTCGAGCATCGTGGTCAGCGCGCTCAGCCACGATTGATTGCTGTGTTGCGACCGGAAAAAAACCAGCGCCGAATAAGAGATGTGACTGGATAGCAGATCGGCGCACCAGCGCTCCCAATCGCGAAAAATGTCATCCAGCACCGTTTGCTCTGGACAGCACCCTAGGCGCCCCAGGAATTCGCCCGCGCTTGGCGGCGATCCGGCCCGCGCATCAAGCAGCGAGATCTCAATCTCGCGCGCCGCAAATGAGTTGTAAACCACCGGCAGGTATCCGACGACAACCCCCAGAAACGCAAAACCCATGCCCGCTTCCATCACCGCCAGCACCCGTGCGACCCCGTTGGTAGGCACGATGTCGCCATATCCCAGCGTGAAGAATGTCTCCCCGCTGTGATAGAGCAACTTGCCGAAGGTGATTTTTTCCCCGCTCAACTGAAGATGTTCTCCCAGCCCGTACTGCACGCAGGCAAAACCGAAAATCAGTCCAATGGCCCAGAAGCCGAGGAGAAGAATGAGCGAGAGCGGGCCATAGTAGGCCAGAAACCCTTCCCGCCGTGATGTCGACTTGATGTGATGCGCGATGCCAGTCCAGCGCGGCCAGGTGGTTCTGAAAAAGATAGCGGTAATCCGGAAATGCCTCTGAATGCGCCGCGGCAGCACGGCAGTTTCAAACGCATCGAGCAGGATGATGAAGATGAGAACTACGCCGGCAATCGAGGCCCACAAGTGCATACGCGATGAGATTCAGATGTGGCGGGAATGGTATCAGATTCACGGGAGTTAAGAGCTTAGAGGTCGGATTGCAAGGTAAAGGCCCATGGGTCCCGCCATAGCGTTAAAACTACAGGTTTTTGCCTCTGCAATCTGACCTCTGCCCTCTGCAATCGCTTACGGTGTCGCATGCGCCGCATCCAGCGCCCGGTGTACCGCCTGCAATTCTTTCAGGACAACGCGCAGGTTGCGGGTATCCAGCGCATTGGCGCCGTCGCTCTTCGCTTCTTTGGGATTGTCGTGGACTTCCATGAACACCCCATCCACGCCCGCCGCCACCGCCGCCCGCGACAGCACAGGAATAAATTCAGGCTGCCCTCCGCTGACCGCGGGACTATCCTCGTCTCCATGCGCTTCGTCTCCATGCGAGGCCGATGGCAGCTGTACCGAATGCGTCGCGTCGAATACCACGGGAGCGATCTTGCGCATGATCGCCAGCGACCGCATATCCACCACCAGATTGTTATAACCAAACGAAGACCCGCGCTCGGTCACAAATACCTGGCTGTTGCCCGCGTCCCGGCACTTCTCAACCACATATTTCATATCCCACGGCGAGACAAACTGCCCCTTCTTGATATTCACCGGACGCCCGCTGAGCGCCGCCGCCACAATCAAATCCGTCTGGCGGCACAAGAATGCCGGGATCTGCAGCACATCCACCACTTCGGCCACATTCGCCACATCCGCGACCTGATGCACATCCGTCAACACGGGAATGTGCACCTCATCCTTCACCTTCTTCAGAATCCGCAAGCCCTCCTTCATCCCTGGGCCGCGAAAACTGCGGATCGACGTGCGATTCGCCTTGTCGTAGGAGGCTTTGAAGATGAAAGGAAAATTAAGCGATCGTGTGACGCCCTTGATGATCTCCGCCATGCGCAGCGCGTGCTCTTCGCTCTCGATCACACAGGGTCCCGCGATCAGGAAAAGATCTCCCGAGCCGACCCGCACGTTATCGATTTGGAAGGACAAGGTCAAAGCTTTCACCGCCGAGACGCCGAGGACACCGAGAAAACAAGAACCGCAGATCCCTCAC
>JBAQJU010000064.1:0-15007 GCA_049300475.1 Terriglobales bacterium
AGGTACGAGTTGGACCTGAGCGGGGGGTCACAATGACAACCCTGTGTGCCTCTCGGGTGTTGTGGCGGCTGTGTATATTCGGGATGACGAAATGAGTCGTGCCAGTACGTTCTCGAAACCACAAATCCGCAAGAGGCCGACCCCGAGGACACGCTCGAAAACGGGGCCTCTTCGTCGCGGGAACCTCATTGCTGTTCTTTCCGTTCTGCTAGCTGCAGCGACCATCGGGCTCTACGTCCCGGTCGTTGGTCATTCATTCCTCGTTCTGGATGATCGTGATTATGTAACCGCAAATCCCTATGTTCATGGTGGCCTGAGCTGGCGTACCGTCAAGTGGGCTTTCGCATCGACCGAGGCGGCGAACTGGCATCCGCTGACATGGCTTTCGCACGCGCTCGACTACCAAGTCTTTGCTCTGAACCCGGCGGGCCATCATCTGGATAGCGTGTTGATCCACGCCATAAACGCGGTGCTGCTGTTTCTGCTGTTGGCCTGGGTTACCAAACGCGTGGGACCAAGCCTGCTGGTGGCGGCACTGTTTGCCTTACATCCCATCAACGTAGAATCGGTGGCATGGGTCGCGGAGCGTAAGAACGTGCTCAGCACGCTGTTCTTTTTTCTGGCGATCGGAGCTTATGTTTGGTATACACAGAAACCGAGGTGGCAGCGCTATCTGCTGGTAATCGGATTGTTCGCTGCAGGACTGATGGCCAAGCCGATGGTCATCACGCTGCCTTTTGTCTTGTTGCTGCTGGATTATTGGCCGCTGGAGAGGATTCGGGGTGCGACATCTTCTTATGGCGACGTATTTTCCTATAGTGGGCGGCAGCCTGCGTTCTCGAGGCTGCTGCTCGAGAAAATCCCGTTACTTTTTCTTTCGGCCTCAAGCGCCGTGATAACAGTAAAGGCGCAGCGCTCTTCACAGGCAATTCGGAGCCTGCACCAGTTTCCGCTCGCGGCGCGAATCGAAAACGCCATTGTCTCGTACTCGCTATATCTCTGGAAGATGGTCTGGCCAGCGCGTTTGGCGCCGCTCTATCCCCATTCCGCGATTGCACTCCCGGCGTGGACCTGGATTCTGTCCGGACTAATTCTTCTCCTTATTACTGCTCTTGTAGTTGTCCTTCGCCGCAAACGCTACCTCTCCGTGGGATGGTTTTGGTTTCTCGGTACGTTAATTCCGGTCATCGGCCTTGTGCAAGTGGGTGACGCGGCGATGGCAGATCGCTATGCCTACATTCCTCTGATCGGAATTTTCATAGTGGTTGCATGGAGCCTTGATGACTTGGCGGAGGCGGAAAAAGTCCCCGCGGTTTGGCGGGTAATTCCGGTGCTATGCGTATTGTCAGCGCTTGGCTTCGTGACCTCGCGTCAGTTGAGCTATTGGAAGAACGAGTACACGCTGTGGGCGCACACACTGGCGGTAACAGAACCGAATCCGTTCGCGCATGACGCGATGGGAGCCGCACTCGAGGATCCAAACTTGGCAGCGACAGCGAATGCCATGGATGGTTTGGACACAGAGCAGAAGCGAATGGACGAAGCTCGCCAGCACTTCTGGCAGGCTCTGGAACTACGCCGCGAATTGGCCAAGCAGAATCCAGGATATCTGGCGGATCTGGCTGATACCTTGGTCAATCTGGGAAACCATGAGCGAAGCCAGAGGCGGACAGACGAGGCCCGCCTGCACTATGAGGAGGCGCTGAAGATCGACCGGCGACTGGCACAGCAGAATCCGGGCGCGTACACGCCTGGTTTGGCGATGACTCTGAACGATTTGGGAATTGTGGATGGAATCCAGAACCAAAACGAAGATGCTCGCCGACACTACGAGGAAGCGTTGACGATCTATCGGCAACTGGCGCAACAGCATCCTGCCAGATATCTGTCTTTCCTGGGTATAACTCTGAACGACTTGGGGAACCTGGACAGGATTCAGAGCCGAACGGACGATGCCCGCTCGCACTATGAGGAGTCTTCAAGAATTTACCGTCAACTTGCGCAGCGAGACCCGGACAAATACCTCCCTTATGTGGCCAGAACACTGTACAACGTGGGGTTCCTGGATGAAAAAGAAAATAGACTCGAGGAATCGCGTGCCCATTATCAAGAGGCCTTGAGGCTGTTCCAGAAGCTGGAAGGGGACAACAATTATGCCGGCGATGTGGCAAGAGTCGAAGCGAGGCTGCAAGCACTGGATACGAAAGTCCGCTCTAAAATAGGGACGACGAAATGAGCCGCGCCCAAACTCTCGCGAAAGCGCGTGCTCAAGCCCACAAAAAGCCAAAGCCCAGGGCACCTTTAACGACCGGGCCGTTCCCCATCGGCAAAAAGCTGAATGCTGTTCTCTGCGTTTTGCTGGGGGTGGCGACCATCGCACTGTACCTTCCCACGACTGGTCATTCGTTTGTCGTCTTCGATGATCACGATTACGTAACCGCAAATCCCTACGTTCATGATGGCCTGAGCTGGAACACCATCAAGTGGGCATTCACTTCAACTGCTGCGGCAAACTGGCATCCTCTAACCTGGCTTTCACATGCGCTCGACTACCAACTCTTCGCGCTGAACCCGGCGGGCCATCATTTGGACAGTGTCTTGATCCATGCCTTGAATGCCGTGCTGCTATTTCTGTTGCTGGGGTGGATTACAAAGCGCGTGGGACCAAGCCTGCTGGTAGCGGCGCTGTTTGGCGTGCATCCCATCAACGTCGAGTCGGTGGCGTGGGTTGCGGAGCGTAAGAATGTGCTCAGCGCACTGTTCTTTTTCCTGGTGATCGGAGCTTACGTTTGGTACGCGCGGAAAGCGCAGTGGCAACGGTATCTATTGGTGGTCGTCCTCTTTGCCGCGGGACTGATGGCCAAGCCGATGGTCATCACGCTGCCTTTTGTTTTGTTGCTGCTGGATTACTGGCCGCTGGAACGAATGCAAAACGGTCCGAGTTCCTCGACGCAAGTGCCGCGGATTCCTCTTTCAAGATTGATATTGGAGAAAGTGCCACTGCTGTTGCTCTCGGCGGCGAGCGCGTTGATCACTCTAAAGGCACAGCACAATGCCGTACGGAGCTTCGAGGAGTTCCCGCTTCCCATTCGAATCGAGAATGCCATCGTGGCGTACGGGTTGTATCTCTGGAAGATGGCTTGGCCCGCGCACCTTGCGTTCTATCCCCATTCTTTGTTTGCTCCACCGGCGTGGCAATGGATTCTGTCCGCCCTGGTGTTGATCGGAGTTACAGCATTTGTAGTTGCCTTCCGCGGCAAAGGCTACTTGCCGGTGGGATGGTTTTGGTTTCTGGGTACGCTGGTTCCGGTCATTGGATTAGTGCAGGTCGGGGAAGCTTCGATGGCGGACCGCTATGCCTACATCTCGCTGATCGGCATCTTCGTGATGATCGTCTGGGGACTTGCCGATCTCGCCGATGCGAAAAAAGTTGCGAAAGTGTGGAGGATTGTTCCCGCATTGTGCGCGCTGACGGCGCTCGCTGCCGTGACATCACGACAGATAGGCTTCTGGGCCAGCGAATACGATCTGTGGTCGCATACGCTGGCGGTCGCGGAAGATCCCTTCGCCCATAACGCTGTGGGCGCTGCGCTTATGGACCCGGATTCTGCAATGACGCGGCACGACTTGGAGAGCTTTGACACTGAGCAGAAACGTTTAGACGCAGCCCGCCGGCACTTCGAGCGGGCGGCGGAATTGCGCCAACTGCTGGCGCGACAGGATCCTGAACGTTATCTGCCGTACCTGGCGGGGACTCTGACTAATCTGGGTACGGTCGATCGCCAACAGAATCGATTCGACGACGAACGTCAGCACTTCGAGGGCGCCCTAAAGATTTATCGTCAACTGGCACCGACAAATCCCGATGCATACCTGTTCTACCTCGCGACGACTTTGAATAACCTTGGGTATCTGGATCGACTCCAAAACCGACCTGCCGAAGCTCGCCAGCACTATGAGGAAGCGCTGCAGTCTTACCGTCAACTGGCGCAGCGAAATCCAAACGCGTATCTGCTCGACATGGCCACGTTGTTGAACAATCTGGGAAATCTGGATGGACGCGACAATCGTTTGGATGAAGCCCGCCGCTACTATGAGGAGGCGTTGCGGCTTTACCCTCGATTGGGAGAGCAAAATCCGGCGATCTATATGCCTGACATGGCCACGACATTAAACAACCTCGGAAATCTGGATCTCCTCCAGAACCGGCCCGATGACGCGCGGCAGCATTTTGAAAGGGCTTTGGCACTGCGCCGCCAACTCGCGCAATAGGATTCCGGCAAGTACTTGCCCGATGTGCGCGGACACTAAGCGATTTGGCGTTTGTAGATAAAAACCTGAACCGCATCGAAGAATCGCGAGCCCAGAAAAAGGCTTTGAGTCTCTTCATGACACTGGCCCAGGGTGACAGCAAATACCGTGGCAATGTTTCCCGAGTAGGAGCGAGCCTGGACGAAGTCGAAAAGAAGCCCGCTCCGAATGGTCTTTGGACTACGGAACAACCGAAAATACCGTGCCCTCGCTGTACTGTCCTCCCACGCTCGTAGTGCCATAGAGAAGTGTACTGTTGAGCATGAGTCCCGCCGTCGGACTGCCACCGTCGCTGCCACCGGTGAAGGACCACAGAACTGTTTCCGGCCATGGGTCGGTTTTGGAGGTCGTCAATTCGAAGACGACACCGGAGTTGCCAGTGCCAACCCCAGTCGTGCCATAGAGATTACCCTTGCTGTCGGCGACAACGCCGTAACGTGCGTACGATCCATCAGGACCGCCTTCGAAACTGTAGAGCACGCTTTCCGTCCACGGTTTGCCGCTATGCGGAGTCAGCGCGAAGACCGTTCCATATCCGCTCTTTCCACCCAGGCCAGTCGTTCCGTACAACACTCCGGCCTTGCCGAAGATCACGCCTGCGTAGGGCTTGCCTCCGTCCGTGCCTCCGGTGAAGCCATAAAGAACTCCGTAGGTCCAGGCCCCGCCCACTGCGGCGGGAGCAACCAGTTCGTAGACGGCGCCTTGGCCCGAAGGACCACCATCGAGCGTGGTACCGTACAAATTCTTTGCCTTAAGAACGAGTCCGCTATAAGGCTTGCCGCCGTCGGCGCGCCCTGTGAAGTTGTAGAGTATGGCTTCGGTCCACGGAGATCCCTTTTTCTTGGGCGGCGTCAACTCAAATACGGTGCCAAAATTGGACGATCCTCCGAAAGGAGTTGTTCCAACCAGCGATGTCCCATCAAAAATCACCCCGCTGGCGGGACTGCTTCCGTCAGTCCCGCCTGCGAAGCTATACAGGACCGTTTCGGTCCAAGCCCCGCCCTGTTTAGCAGGCGGAGCCAACTCGAAAACCGTGCCTTGCCCATACTTCCCGCCGCTGGCCGTCGTTCCGTAGAGCGCTCCGGCCTTTAAGACCAGACCCGCTTGCGGACCTGCGCCGTCGCCGGCGGATGTGCCCTGAAAACTATAGAGAACAGTCTCGCTCCACACACCGCTTTGCTGGGTCAACTCGAAAATAGTCCCGCAACCAGAGCCCAGATTACAGTTCGCGCTTGTGCCTCCGCCGCCTGTTGTACCGTAAAGATCCCCCGTGGTATCGGCGACAAGGTTCGCATAGGGGTTGGATCCGCTGCCACTGCCAGGGAAACTGTAGAGCACGGTCTCCGAGGTCGCGGCCATCGCCGTGAGGCTGCCGACCATCAGGAAAATTATTGTGAGTACGCAGGGAACGATCGTTCGTTGATTGAGAGGCATTCTGGAGTCCTTTAAGTATTGCGAATTGGTATTGCGAATTTTGCAGCGGCTCGGAAGACCGCTGGCGAACTGATTCGAAATATATGGCCCGATTCTACGGCACTGCGAGCACGCTCACCATGGTCGCACTCTGCATGGCAGCCTCCAGCGAACGTCCCGCGAGGATCTTGCCGAAGCTAGATGGGACAACCAAAATGTCGTCGGCTACCAGCACCGGGTCCGGAGCCTTCGCCGCGAGAATTTTCTTCAGCTGGATTGGAGTCTCTTCCATGCCATTGGCTGTCTTGCGGAGGATCTTCGCGCCCCCGAGCTTCGCCGTGCGGTTTGTTCCTCCAGCCAGAGCAATCGCCTTCAGCACCGTCAGATTCCCGGTATCCATGAGCAGGGCGCTCGGTCTTCCCACGTCACCTACCACATAAACGACGTCGGCTTTGTGCACGATGACGGTATCGCCCGGGAAAACGGCAACATTGCTTTCAGGTTGGTCGGTGAGATTCCGGGTCAGCGGCACCGTAATCGGCTGATCGGGAGCACTGCGATGCGTCACTGTAATGCTATGGCCCGCTTTCTCGCTCGTTCCGCCCGCCGCCGAGATCAAATCAAAAAGGTGTTGCTGGCCCAGCACCGGGTAGACGCCGGGCTTGTTCACCTCGCCCAACACGCTCGCACCCTCTGAGGTGTACTCGGCTACGAACAATGATACCTGGGGATTTTTCAGATACTCGCCCAACCGCTTCTCGATCAACGTCTGCGCCTCTTCGGTCGTCAGTCCGGCGACATGCGTGTATCCGATAAACGGGAAATAGATATCGCCCTTACCGGTCACACGAGCCTTTGTGTTCAGTTCGGGCACGTTGTACGCACTCATTTCAACCAGGTCGCCCGGTCCAAGATGCAGCCCGGAACTTGCGGTGCCTGTGCTTGGGACAGGGGATTCGGAGCTGTCGGAGGTGTTCGGTTCACTAACGGCGGGATTTTGATCTGTCGTTTGAGCTGCCGGTGAATCTTGCGCCGCCAGGGGGATACCTTGAAGCGCAAGCAGAATCATGCAGGAGAGCACGGCAAGGCACAGCCTGACCGACAGCTTCGATTGAGTAGGTTGCATTGCGGAGCCCTCAGATATGTTCGAGACCCAGAGTTTAACACACTTGGCGTCAGGAGAAAACAAAACTTAATGCCCAAATGCGGCGCGGAAAGCGGTGTTTCAAGATATTCCCGCGCCCATGCCTCCGCTTCGTAGGAGGCCGCTTGGAATCATACAGAAGGCTGGGTAATGGAGAAGACTAGCGGTAGATTTCGTTTGGAATCATACAAAAGAATGCGTTTGCGTGTGATTCACCTGCTGCTCGGGGGGATATTTTCAGTGTCGCTGGATATTGGGTTCCCTGGGGGGTAGGGGATCTGAAGAGTAATTTTTTCGGGTAATGCGCAAAAGCTACCTGCTCGAACGTTCTATGGATGCACGTTAGCAACGCCTTAGAGATGGCAGCTGACCTGCTTCTCCTTTGGGTAGACGAAGTGGCGCGCAACGGGGCATTTCGGAAAATACTTCGGCCAGAGGTCTTTCCGAATGCCCCTTTGCATTTTCTGGCCGGTTGGCGCCCCGCCTTTATTGATCGTCTCCCTGAAAATCCCTACAAGAGTTGCCCGAGTTCGCTCGCGTGGGGTGGACAAAATTCGAGCGAGTCAGGTCGTCAGGCGAGGACGAGTTGTTCCTGCACGTCAATACCGGCCTGGCGGAGAAGCTTGACAACGGCATCGGCCTTCAGGCGTGACGCGTCATACAGCACCCGCACCGTGCGTTCTTTCTCGTTGAACTGGATGCGCTGGATGCCGTAGACCTCGCGAACACTATCGATCGCTCGCAACTCATTTTCTCCGGGAATCGTTTGATAGCGGAAGGCGGCTTCGAGGTAGGTCATTTCATTTCTCCAAGATTCATCACTTCAAATCTCTTTTTCTCAAATCTCCAAGCGTCATTGCTTAAACTGGAAGGTTCGAGGTTGCCCCTTTGAGTATCTAATAAGGACGGGATTCCGCCAAGGACGATGTGGCGGTCAAATCCGCACCCGAAACTAAGCCGAAACTATGGAAAACGCGAAAGCAGGAGCGGCGGGCGCGAACATGGCGCAAGACCCGGTGTGCGGGATGAAGGTGGAGCTGGCGACTGCTCGGTTCAAGACCTCGTATGCCGGCCAGGATTATTTTTTCTGCTGCGCCGGGTGCATGACGAAGTTTCAGGCGAATCCTGCCGGCGTACTGGCTGCTCCGCCAAAACCCATGGGATCGGGGCTCGTGTCGATCGGAATTGGCGGCGCGCCGAAGCCCGCCTCCCAAATGGAGCGGCGGGCACCCTCGCCCGTCCCGCCTGAACATGCGCGCCATGCCGCGACCGGCCGAGATACGCGCGTCTATATCTGTCCCATGTGCACGGAAGTGCGGCAGGTTGGGCCGGGGCCATGCCCGAAGTGCGGGATGGCATTGGAGCCGGAGTCGCCGGCTCTGGCAAAGACAAAGACCGAATATACCTGTCCAATGCATCCCGAGATCGTGCGGGCCGAGCCGGGGAGTTGTCCCATCTGCGGCATGGCTCTCGAACCGCGCACGGTGACGGCGGAAGTAGAAAATCCTGAGTTGCGCGACATGACGCGGCGCTTCTGGATCAGCGTTGTGCTCACGACCCCGCTGCTCGCGATTGCGATGGGCAGCATGATTTGGCCGCAGGTATTCATGGGCGACGGCGCCATTCAACGAGGCGACCGCGCCGTGGGGACGCCGTGGAGCTCGATCTTGCCATGGATCGAATTGCTGCTGGCGACGCCGGTTGTTCTTTGGTGCGGCTGGCCATTCTTTCAGCGCGGCTGGGTGTCGCTGGTAAATCGCAGTACCAACATGTTCACGCTGATCGCGATGGGCACAGGCGTGGCTTACGTGTACAGCGTCGTGGCCACTTTGTTCCCGGGAATTTTCCCGGCGTCTTTCCGAAGCATGGGCAATCGCCCCGATGTTTACTTCGAAGCGTCGGCCGCCATCATCACGCTCGTTCTTCTCGGTCAGGTGCTCGAACTGCGGGCCCGCAGCCAGACTTCGAGCGCGATTCGCGCGCTGCTCGATTTGAGTCCGAAGATGGCGCGCGTGATTGCGGCGGATGGATCGGAGCGCGACGTCCCGCTGGAGCAGGTAAAGCCCGGAGACAAGCTGCGCGTGCGTCCGGGAGAAAAGATCCCTGTGGATGGCGTGGTACTTGATGGCTCGAGCGCGGTGGATGAATCGATGATTACCGGCGAGTCGATGCCGGTGGAGAAGGGAAGTGGCGCACGCGTGATTGGAGCCACGGTAAACGGAACCGGCGCGCTCATTATGCGCGCCGAGCGCGTGGGCAGCGAGAGCATGCTCGCACAGATCGTGCAGCTCGTAAGCCAGGCGCAGCGAACGCGCGCTCCCATTCAGCGGTTGGCGGACAAAGTGGCAGGATGGTTTGTTCCTGCGGTGATTGGGGCGTCGGTAGTGACGTTTGTTGTGTGGGCAGGGTTCGGTCCTGAACCTCGTTTTGCGCACGCCATCGTGAATGCTGTGGCTGTGCTGATCATAGCGTGTCCGTGCGCGCTTGGCCTGGCGACACCGATGGCGATCATGGTGGGCACGGGGCGCGGCGCACATGCTGGCGTACTAATCAAAAACGCTGAGGCGCTCGAGACGATGGAGAAGGTGGACACGATCGTCTTCGACAAGACGGGGACGTTGACGGAAGGGAAGCCGAAGGTGGTCAGCTGGGGAGGCGACTCTGCCGGGCTGAGCAAAGAAGAAGCGACAGATCAAGTGGCGAGCCAGAAGCGAGCCGATGAAGTGCTGCGTCTGGCGGCCAGTCTGGAGCGAGCGAGCGAGCATCCGCTCGCGGCAGCGGTGGTCAAACTAGCCTCCGAGCGCGGCCTCACGCTGTCACAGGTCTCGGAATTCGAGAGCACGCCCGGCAAAGGAGTGAAGGGTGTCGTCGAAGGCAGGTCAGTTGCGGCCGGGAACGGTGCACTTATGCGTGATCTCGGCGTATTTGAGAGAAAGGGCCTCCATGCCGTTTCGAGCCTCGGGCCAATCTGGGCTACTCGCCTCTATGTGGCCATCGACGCGAACTATGCCGGTGTGATCACCGTCGATGATCCTTTCAAGCCAACAACCGCGGAGGCCTTGCGCGGCCTAAAGGCCGATGGCATTCGGCTTGTGATGCTGACCGGCGACAACCAGCTGATCGCGCAAGAGGTCGCAAAAAGGCTCGGCATCGAAGATTTTAGGGCCGAGGTGCTGCCCGCGCAGAAGAGCGAGATCATTCAGAGTCTGCAGAAGGAAGGGCGGGTGGTCGCGATGGCCGGCGACGGCATCAACGACGCCCCAGCGCTGGCTCAGGCCGACGTTGGCATCGCCATGGGAACGGGCACTGACATTGCGATGGAGAGTGGTGGCATCACGCTCCTTAAAGGAGACCTTGAAGGCATCCTGCGCGCGCGCAAGTTGAGCCAGGCGACTATGCGCAACATCCGGCAGAATCTGTTTTTCGCTTTTCTCTACAACTCGATCGGCGTGCCGATTGCCGCAGGAGTGCTATATCCCTTCTTCGGTTTGCTGCTGAGTCCAATTCTGGCGGCGGCAGCGATGAGCTTCAGTTCGGTATCGGTGATTATGAATTCGTTGCGGCTGCGGGGAGTACGGCTGTGAGTTCACCATGGAGACACAGAGACACGGAGAAAAAGCGGCGGCTGCCTTACAGCTTACTCAGATAATCCGTAATCTCCGGGCTGGTCCAGTCGACGGGGCCAATGAACTTGCGGCGGATGACGCCATTGCGGTCAATGATGTAGGTTTCAGGCCATCCAAATGTGCCGTAGAGCGAACTGGCCTTTCTTGCCTCATCGCGAACCGTCACCATGTTCACGCTGTAGTCCTTCAGGAACTTGTGGTAGGCGGCATCGTCAGCATCAATGCTGACGGCCAGCACGACGACTCCTTTATCCTTCATGAGGCCTTGCATGCGAACCAGCGAAGGAGTCTCTTCGATGCAAGGCGGACACCAGGTGGCCCAGAAATTCAGCACCACCACCTTGCCGCGATACTGGCTGAGCGTGACGGAATGGTCGGAATCCTGCACGGTGAAGTCGGGGGCGGCGGAACCGATGCGGGGAGGATGATTGCTGCTGTAGCATCCCACGAAGAGGGCAAGCAGTCCAAACGTAATAATCCGGAGCGTTCGTCTCACCCCTTTATAATAGCGAAAAACCGATGGATGTTTCAGGCACGGCGCGGCCGGTTGAAGGCCCGATTCCCGAAGTCTCGATCATCGTTCCCGCGCGGAACGAGGAGGCGAGCCTTGGAGACTGTCTGCAATCGCTGATCGGGCAGACGGGCGTGGACTACGAGATCATCGTCGTGGACGACGCATCGACCGACGGCACGCGCGAAATTGCAGAGAGCTTTGCCGTGGTGCAGGCGGATGTCCGGGTGAGTGTGCGGGTGATTTCCCCGGGGCCGCTGCCGTTAGGCTGGACGGGAAAGAACAATGCGGTTGTGGCCGGAGCAAGCGTGGCGCGCGGGAAGTGGCTATTGTTTACCGATGCCGATACCGTGCATGTACCGGGCTCGCTCGCACGGGCGCTGGCGGACGCGCAGGGTCACGACGTGGCCATGCTGTCGTATTCGCCCGAACAGATTGCGGTGACGTTTTGGGAGATGGCCATTCTTCCGGTCGTTTTTGCCGAACTGGCGCGCGCGTACCCACCGAAAAAGGTTTCCGATCCCGCATCGCCCATTGCCGCCGCGAACGGCCAATATATCCTGATTCGCCGGGAGGCTTATGCGGCAGTCGGCGGACATCTAGCCATCGCGGACAAACTGCTGGAAGACGTGGCGCTCGCACATGCCGTGAAAGGTGCGGGACGGAAGATTTTCTTTCGTTACGCGGCCGACGCGGTCCGTACGCGCATGTACCGCAACTTTCGTCAATTGCGCGAGGGTTGGACGAAAAATCTTGCGCTGCTGTTCCCGAAGCCGGGGTGGCTGGCGACAAGGTTGTTGTTCATCTGGGGGGTCGCCTGGGGCATGTTCCTTTGGGGCTCGATCGGATTCGCTGGGCAGGAAGGGCCATGGTGGTTGTCAGCTATCGTTGTGGCTCCAATGTACCTCGGAATGCGGTTGCGGCGCGCGAACTTCACATGGTACATGGAAGTGCTCGGCGCGTTATTCGGTATGCCGATGTTCGCCTACCTGCTGTTCCGGTCGAAGAGCGCGCACCGGAAGGGCAGTGTATCGTGGAAGGGCCGGAAGTATGGTGGTAATGAGGCGCCGGCCACTTCGACTGCAAACTGGAAACAGGCAACTGGCAGCTGATCTATGGTCTATCTAACTCGTAAAGCCGAATTCTCCGCCTCGCACTATTATCACAACCCGGCCTTCACGCCGGAGGAAAACGCGCGCCTGTTCGGCAAGTGCAATAACCCGCATGGGCACGGGCACAATTACACGCTGGAAGTTACCGTGAAAGGAGCGGTCGACCCCAAGTCTGGCTTCGTGGTCGATCTCAAACAATTGAAGGACGTGATGAGCAGGGAAGTGCTCGATGCACTCGATCATCGCTTCCTGAATAAGGAAGTGCCTGAGTTCTTCACCAGGATTCCAACCACCGAGAATATAGCGATTGCGATCTGGCAGCGGCTGGCGCCGAAGCTTGCCTCGGCGCAGTTGCATCGCGTCCGCGTGTACGAAACACCCGACTTGTTTGTCGATGTCTACGGCGAAGAAGGGCTTGGGGAAGCATGAAAGGTGAAGCGTGAAGGTTCACCTGACCCGGCGCTACTTGTTCTCCGCCTCGCACCGCTTGCATAGCGACCAGATGTCGGACGATGAAAACCAGGCGACCTATGGCAAATGTAATAATCCGTACGGACATGGTCACAACTACATGGTCGAAGTCACGGTCAGCGGGCCGGTCGATGAGCAGACCGGGATGGTGTGCAACCTGGTGGATCTCGACAGCTTTGTGCATGATCGGATTCTCGAACGCTACGACCATCAGAATTTGAACCTGCTCCGGGAATTTGCGAGCGCGGTGCCTACGACTGAAAATCTTTGCATCTCTATCTATGAAATCGTGAACCGTGGATTCAAGGCTGCGCATCTAGAGAAGGTGCGCATTGAAGAGACCATGATGAACTCATTCGAATATTCGGGGGAGTGAGAAGATTTGCGGTTGGTGATTGTAATTGTGTGCCTGTATCTAACCTATGAAAACGTCCGCTGACTTACCCACCACCCTTACCAGCGCCAGCTATGAGGAGTTGGTGCGCGAAATGATCGTACGCCTGGGCGAGGATCCCGATCGCGAAGGCTTGACGCGCACGCCCGAGCGGGTTGCAAAGGCAATGCAATTTCTCGTCAAGGGCTACCAGGAGGATCCCGAGGCGCTCTTGCGCGATGCCCTTTTTACGGTCAGCTACGATGAAATGGTGATCGTGAAAGATGTCGAAATGTTCAGCCTGTGCGAGCATCACATGCTCCCATTTTTCGGCAAAGTTCACGTGGCTTACATTCCCAACGGGAAAGTAATCGGACTAAGCAAGATTCCCCGCCTGATTGAGGTATTTTCGCGGCGGCTGCAGATCCAGGAGCGGCTGACGACGCAAATAGCCGAGACTATTCAGAAGACGATTGAGCCGCAAGGCGTGGGTGTGGTCATCGAAGCCCGGCATCTTTGCATGATGATGCGCGGCATCGAGAAACAGCATTCCTCGGCCGTGACATCGTCCATGCTCGGCTGCTTCCGCAGCGAAGAGGAAACGCGGACGGAGTTTCTGTCGCTGATTCGCCAACGAACGAATGGGGTTTGAGCAGGTTGAAGATTGTGCAGACGCCGGGCCTTCGCGCCCGGCTTTTCCTGGTTTCGGGTGACGCGGCGTTTTCAGCGCTGCGATAAACTCTTTCTTCCGAATCAGGCTTTGGCCGCTGTGGGAAATTCATTGCTCCGAAAGAGTTCCACAGTCTTCCCAAAACGCGGAACTCATGTATCTTTGCCGTATTCGGCGGTGACTGAACTTAGCGTCTAACCATGCGCCTCCGAGTGCGATAGACTGGACACCCCCAATGAAGCGGGAGAGCCCATCGACGCTCAAGAATCATCTTGCTCTTATCACCGGCGCCAACCGTGGCATCGGCTTCGAGATCGCCTGGGCTTTGGCAAGCGAGGGCTGCGATCTGGTGATGACGGGGCGCAATCAGAAAGCGCTGATTCGGGCCGGTCAAAAAATCGAAAAGCTGGGCGTGCGCGTGCTCGCGCAGACCTGCGATATCCGCAATCCCGATTCGGTCGATTATCTTTTCGTGCTGGTTCGGGCGCTGCGGCGGCCACTGGATTTCCTCATCAACAATGCTGGTATCGGACACGCAAGTCATCCAGTCGCCGAGTTGCCATATCCGCTGTGGAGGGACGTGATCGATACCAATCTCACTGGCATGTTTCTGATGACGCAGGCGGGCCTGGCGGTGATGAAGCGGGGAAGCACGATCGTGAACAACCTGTCGATTGCGGCGGAGCGCGTCTTTCCGGGATCGGCAGCCTACAATGCTTCGAAGCATGGAGCGCTCGGATTTACCGATACGCTGCGCGAAGACTTGCGGCCAAAAGGAATTCGCGTCATCGCACTGATGCCGGGAGCGACCGATACGGAGATATGGAAAAAGCTCTGGCCGCGGGCGCCACGCTACAAGATGATGTCGGCTTCGACCGTAGCACGCACGGTGGTGAACGCGTTGCTCTTGCCGGCCAACAGCACGGTAGAAAAACTTATCGTGATGCCAACAGGAGGTGCGCTCTAGGTCCGCCAGCGCTGGCGGTCATTGAGGTCATTCCTCGACGTCATCCTCGAATCCCAGAGCGCATTTCGAAGCATCTAACGGTGGAGAGGAAAGGCCATGTCCATCCTGGATTATTTCAAGTCCCTGAAGTCGCCCGAGCAGCGGCTGGCATGGGCGGTAGCGATTGGGGCCGATGCGCTGCAGATCGTGGCGTTTCCTTTATTCGCCGAGGGCGGCTTGTCGCCGGCCGATTCGCTGCTTGATCTGATTGTTGCCTTTGTTCTGATTCGCCTATTGGGATGGCACTGGGCATTCTTGCCATCACTGGCGGCCGAACTGATTCCCGGCGCAGACCTTTTTCCAACCTGGACGGCAGCCGTATGGTTCGTGACGCGCCATCAGGTGCAGGAGGGACAACAAGAAGTTCTTC
>JBAQJU010000065.1:0-9739 GCA_049300475.1 Terriglobales bacterium
GAGTTGGCCTATTACCCAAAGGCTAGCAACTAAGGATGCATTGGTCGAGAAGACGGCGAGGCGACGTAGAGCGCGTCAGAGCATCACCGTATTTAGCCGGAAGACGGCGTCAGCAAAGGGATTCAGCCAGGCGGAGGCCCACCGAGGCGTCAGAGGGCTGGAAATGCCTGGCGCAATCAAGTCCCGCTTGCAAAGCGGATGCGAATCCTCTTAACCTGAATGGAGAGTATGGTGGCAAGCTGTGCAAAGAGTGATCAGGTTCTCCTCCGAATCAGATCCGGAATGGCTGCGGAACTCCCGGTGGTGTATCTCAAGATTCGACATTGTGCCACAGGATTGACACCTCCAGCCGTCCCGACGGAGGACTTGTTGGCGCAAACATTGGAACGACGGGCGGTCCAGCCGCAATCGTGAAGCTTTGGGGCGCATCATTCTCAGGATGCCTTCTCCCTGAGGTTTTCGAGGAATGCCTGTTGCTGGTTGCCAGGCAAGAACTTGTAGTAGCGTGAGATCGATTTGAGCAGGATCTCGGGGTCGCCATTGTCCGCACTCGCTCCTGCGAGGAAGTCGGCGCAGATCATCTCCAGACAGTAACCGCGCGACTTGTCTGAACCAAGCATTAGGGCAGCCGTCTCGATTGCCTGCTCGATGATCGGGACTTGGCTCTTGTAGACCTTGAAGTAGATCAGCTCTGACGACTCCTCTTCCCTTCCCGTCAGTTCCTTCTCTACCTCCCGCCGGAAGTCTTCCTTCGGCATCTCGCGCGCTTTGTGCAACCAGGTTGCACAATCGAAGTCCTGCCTGTCGCGGCGCGCGATTTTCGCGAGTTCCAGCCCCTTCGTCCATCCCACTTCCTTCAGCTCACGTCTGGCTTGCGGCGGCAGGTGCTCGTGGATGGACATGAGGTAGTATGCTTTCCTTCTCGATTCCGGGAACCGCCTCGCCAGAAACTCGTCAAATGAGCTCAGGTTTTCCAGTCGCCAGTACTGTCCTGCCCGCACCTCGCAGAGATACCGGCCAAGCTCGACGAAACGCGTGTCGCGTTCCATCTCTTTCTGCTTCTCCCACGCCAGGATCTCGTCGATCTTGGTCAGGACAAACAATGCTCGCTTGCGATTTAGCTCGGGCGGCATCGGTGGAAACTCAGTAAATAAGTTCGTCAAACAGACCAAGGTCAACTCCGGGCTTGCGCACGAGCGCAGCTTCGATCAACTCGGGCTTGTCGAGACAGATCCCGATAAAGGGGCAAGTTGTGCACGGATTCTGCGGGAAGCGGATGCCGCTATGCGGTAGGAACAGCCCCGACTCGATCCGTCGGACAGTGTCATCGACCAGAGTTGCAAACTCCTGGCGCTGCTCGTCGGAAATGGTGGCCCTGAGGTACTGCACTTCGACCAGTCGCTTGCGGACGAATACAACCTGGGCGACTTCGTCGATCCCTGTCATCCACGAATAGCAAACGAGCTGCGGATCCAGAGCTGAAATACCCGCCGGCTCTTCGGGATACCGTGCGGATGTCGTCTTCCATTCCAGAACGCATGGCGTGCCGTCGAGTTCACCAATGGCATCGACATAGGACACGAAACTATTTCCGGTACTGAGTTTCCGATTGAACTGAATTTGCTGGTTTGAACGGGGGCGCCGAATGCGAACGCGGCGGTCCTGAGCGAAGCGCTCGAGCAACTGGATGCCTTGCTGCAGCATGCGATCCCAGGTGTCATTACCGGAATATGCCAAGGCCACGTTCTTGCACACACTCCACTGCTCGAAGAGTACAGCCGCTGCGTCTTCACGGCGGAAGAGAGCCGCGACGGCCTGTTCGAAGGACCGACCGAAAAGCATGGGCGCGCGAGTGTCTTTCTCCTGCCATCCGTCGAGGTAGCGGTGTCGGTAACGACGCGGGCAAGAAAGGTACTGGCTGATCTGGGTGTAGGAGTAGGTCATCGGGAAGCCTCGGTGCCAGTGCGGGAAGCATTCGATACTGGCGCCACAGACAGTTCCTCCCATTGGCTGGCCGGTGCGAAGCCATCCAGGTTGATAAGCGAAATGCCATTGATGACGGTGTGGCTGATTTTGACGACGCCGCGGAGTCCGGGCAAAGCCTTCTCATCGACCTGTTCGTGGGCGAGCAGTTCAGGATCGTAGAGAAAATCGCGCAGGAACCAGCCCAGCTTCCACATCGCCTTCTGAGTGCAGTAGAGACGACCGACAATAGGCTGCCCGGCTGAGCCACTTGGTTCGAGGATGTGGAGTCGGAGAACATAAAACGGCTTGGTGGCGTGCCAGCGGAACTGGGCGCCATCGACGCGGACGAGGAAAATGCCGTCTGGAATTTCCGGCCGCGAATCGCGGGCAGTTTCGGCGAGGCCCGGTACCTGTCGTTTCATGCGACCACCTCCTTTTTCGGGAGCGAGTAGCTGTTGAGTTGGCAGAGCAGCGCATTGCGATCTTTTTCGACCCAGTCGGCCAGCGACTGGACGAAGTTCTCGACCTGTTCGCGGGTGGCATCTCGGAGCGTTTTTGTGCCGCAGAAGTCGACCGCATAGGCCTTTACCAGTTCCGGGTCGAGCTTGTGCTGGCGGATGATCTGGCAGAGACGATCCCGAACCTTGGGGCCGCTGCCATTCCCGTTCCCATTTGCGTTTTGCGGAGGAATCTTCTCGCCGGAGTTCGGAACCGTTCCGATTTCCTCAACCGAGCAGATCCCGATTCCGTAGGCCTTGCGGAGGGCCCGATTGACGGCTCGGGTTTCGGCCACGCGCATTTCGGCGCCTCGGACGAGTGCAGAAACATTGGTGGGATCGGCGTCGCCATAGCCGACAAAACCTCGACAATGAGTAGATTTGTAGACGGTGGCTCGGAAAGCGTAGCGACTGATTGCTTGATCCGAAAGCTGACGAACCGGCTGGACCTGCATCCCAGAGCAACGACAACGCTTGGCCAAGCGAATCAGCCCAGCGTGGGTCACGTACCAACCGCCACGCAGAAGAAGGAGATCGCCACACTTTAGAGAGAGTGAAAAGTTGCGGGTTAGCTCGCGCAATTGCTCGAGCAAAATAGGTGGTAAGGCATCGGATACGAATCGCTTCGCGAATCGTACGTTTTCGCTCACCAAGGCTTGCTGAGTCTTAGAAAACGGAGATTTCATATAGTTCCTCAATGTTGTCCAACGACGACCAATGTTCAACATTGTGAACCATAATTGATACTCTGTCAAGCAGACAAATGATTTGCGAGCTCTTGCTGAAAGGTCTAAAATCCGCGCAAAGTTATGACCGCCAAAGATGAACGGATTGGGTTCAGAGTGTCTAGTGAAATCAAAGGTGCTCTACTGCAGATAGCTAAGAAGGAGGGAAGGAGTTTGGCCCAAGTTTGCGAACTCCTTCTCAGAGGCGGGATTCATGACTACGAGAGAGAAGGATCCCGATACCTCCATCGTTTTGTAGAACGGCCAAAAGAGAAGGGCAAGTAGTGCAACCGTTGCGTGGTCGCATCCCACTCCGCCAGCTGGACCAAAGCTAGGGTCTCGCACGACGCCCCGGATCGCAAAAATCGCAGCATACTATTGACTTTCGCTTTATGTTCCCATAGGATCAATGGTGCGCGATCGGCTGCCATGCTCGATTTGTATTCATCATTTGCCCGAGCTAACCAATGCGGCCGTTATCGTCGCCCTTGGTCCTAAGTTAAACAGCGTACCGAGTTCCAAGTTTGTGCAATCCGATTGCCCAGCGACGACCAATCGAATCCAAGTCGGCGAGAAAGAAGGAAAACGCCGACTCTCTGACTATAAGTAGTAGCCCCTTCGTCCTCGAAACATGCGGCACCATGTCGGTGGAAATGGATCTTAGCGTTTTTGGATCGGACTGGGCGAAACGTTAACCCTGGCTGCGGCAAAAAAAAAATTGCTGCGAACGGGTCGCGTCGCGACATAATTAGTAGTGGTTGCCGCCAGGGCGACCGAGTCCAATCTTCTGTTCTTCTGTCACCAACGTCATCCCACAAATTGTTCGTAAGCGTCACCAAGCACTTCCCTTGGATGGTCTCCAACGTTCTGACTTGTCTCCAACGGAACACTCCGAGTGCTGCGACCAAACGAGCGCACGCGTGCAGCCAAAGCGCGTTGGGTGGCCCGAACAGGTCCGCACCGGCGAAATTCAAATGCCATGGAGGCTTTATGAAAAGGCGGAAGAAAGTAACAGACAAAGTCCTCGCCGCGAACCAGAAGAACGCAGAGGCGTCGACCGGGCCAACTACAGATCGAGGCAAGCGGGCCTCCAGTGGGAACGCTACAAAACACCGCCTGACGGCCAAAGTGAACGGGCCGGAAAGAGATCCTAACAACCCCGACTACCAGGGCACCCTTGACCGGTGGTACGAGGATTACGAGCCCCACACTATGTGGGAAGAAGACCTCCTTTCCGAGGCTGTATCCCTCAGCAAGCAGATTGCTCGAGCCGACAAATTGCTGGATCGGGAAACGTCGAATTTCTTAGCGGAAATCGAAGGCACCATGATCGGCAGTGTCGATGGCGTCTTCGCCAGCAACCTTACGTTACCAATCGATGCGCTTGATTTGCCGATCCAGCGCGGGTTCAACTGCGAGAGATTGATCATCCGGGCAAGCACAACGAAGGACAACATCCGGGTAGGTGCCAGCCGCGGCCCACTGTTGGACCAACTGGGACAGCCTAGGCCTGGGGCTCAGATGCGCGAAGGCACAAACAACAATGACGGAACGCGCCTCGAAATTCAGGCCGAACTCGGTTCTACCCTCGACAAACTGCGACGTTACCGGACGGCTCTCGTAAGAGAACGATACCGCGCGATGGAAGCGCTTCGCGTCGCGCAGGCCGACCGGCTCGAGCGCGAAGGTCAATAATTGGCTTGAATAGGAGCTTGAAAATCCCTTCAAGCTCCTAAACATTATATTCTTACGTCCACCTGCGAGAAGGAGGGTTTTCGGCTGAAGAAGCCAATAAGTCCGGGGTTCTCAACATGAAGGGCGAACCAGCGTCCATTCAGTGAGATTGCCATTCGGGGTGAGGTTGACATGTGAATCACATGAAAGTATGCTTGTCGCATGGCTAAGATGATTCAGCTTCGTAATGTACCCGATGCCCTGCACCGAGGCTTGAAAGCTCGCGCTGCCATGGCAGGAATGTCCCTCTCGGACTATTTATTAGCCGAGATCAAGGAGATTGCAGACAGGCCAACGCTCGCGGAGCTGCGGGATCGCTTGCACAAACGTAAGCCGGTTTCGGCGCAGATCGATACCGCTCTCTTAGTTCGACAGGAGCGCGAGGCACGATGATCGTCCTCGATGCTTCTGCCGCGGTTGACTGGCTACTTCAGACATCCGAGGGGCAGAGCATTGAGAAGCGAATCTATTCCCGTAACGAAACGCTACACGCGCCTCAACTCTTCGATCTTGAGGTCACCCAGGTATTACGGCGTCTAGCATTGCAAGGAGCGGTCTCTGCACATCGCGCTGACGAGGCGGTCCGCGACCTCCTGGATCTCCGCATCACTCGATATCCTCATCTCGTGCTCCTGACCCGCATCTGGCAACTCCGTCACAATTTTTCTGCCTATGATGCTGCCTACATCGTGCTTGCCGAAAAGCTCGGAGCTGCGTTAGTTACAAGGGATGCTCGACTGGCATCTGCTTCTGGCCATGCAGCATCCGTCGAACTCTTTTGATTCAAAATGGAACCCTGTACGCACTGAGCGGTAGGTGGACCCACTGAAATTCGTCGTGAAAAGGCGGCTGTCCAAAATGGTGGAAGAGCTACTCGATCCCATTCTCAACGGGCGCCCCCGATCTCAAGAAATCGCAGAGCACCAGGAGTGTGTTTATGGCATTTTTGTTTTTGCGATTACTCGTTCGCGATCATTGTGCGCCGAGGCTGGTCCGCCAGAAGCGGAATAGGAATGCCAAACGCCCAACAGCACTGAGGACAAACGAGCTCAGCAACATCGGCTTATTTATCGATCTTGGAACTCATCGACCGCCTCAGGAAACATGTCCGAAAGCGCGGGGAACTCTAAGCAGCTGCGGAAGCCCGAAGCTTCAGATGCCTCGTGCGGAGGTCACGGGCAAGCTGATACGCTACGAGTCCCATGTAGACAAGCAACTTTATCGCGCCATGGACCAACTTGAGCGCACGCAGTGGTTGCGCCGAGGCGAGGTTGTGCCGCCTCCGCTTAATGTAAATCTGGGTCGGAAAGGTTAGATTCTACGAAACAAAGCCAACAAATCCTTTATTCACAATGGCGCCTTGATGACATCACCCCTCGGTGCATTGGGTTTATTTCTTAAGATCGAAGTCCTCCGGATTCTGAGAAACCTGCTCTGCAGTCCGCAGCACAATGCTTCGCAGCTGTTCCCGATTGCGCTCAAAGTCTCCAATCTCGCTCGCCGCAGACTCGGATGGCATCAGCCTGGAGTCAATCGCGGCATCGAGCCCAAGCAACATCGCTCGTACTTTCTCCCGCAAGCGCAAAGTATCAAACATCTCAATACAAGAATTGGGATAAAGCTGCGCATTGAGTAAACTGTTATCGCTGAAAATTCCAGGACGCGATAGTGCTGCCGAAAGAAAAGTGATTCGCCCCAAAATACTTCCAGAAGTCAGGTTGATCACTCCATTGCACTCGCCCAGAAAACGCACAAATGATCGATAACCGCGCTTGCCCTCCATTACAAATGGCAATCCATCGGCAAATCCGGACGAATGGTATTTCTCGCGATCGATCGAGTTGTACACAAATGTGTGGAACGTAATTCGCTCGCGCAGCGCGGCGGGCAGCTCAGCCCAAACGTCGAGCAGAACGCCCTTCAGCACAAACGGATGGTTCAGCACAATGTCATGGAAGCACATCGGCACCTGCACCAGAATTTTGTGCCCTCGAACCGGGCGCTGCAAGCCGGTTCCCAGCTTCCGGGTACCCGCAAGATCGTAAGGCCAGGGAATGACAGCGGCCCGATCCGTTGCAATCAACCCATCGCAAAAGCTTTTGAGCTCCGGAGAATAGGCCCAGATGAAGCGTGCCGAGCCGAGTATACGCTTAACACGCCGCAGCTTCTCGTCGGTAAGGTCGCGCGAGAGAATCGCTGGCGGTCCAGGAATCACAGCGACTGCAGGATCGCCAGCAACCACCAGCGACTCCAGATACCGCAGCTGGCTGTCCGAACTCCCCAGTTCCGCCAGAATCAGGTCATACTTTCCCGCTGGAACGTTCTCGTCTTCCAGGAGGAAGTCGAACCTGTCAGCCAGCATCAGCGCAAGGCAGTAAACGTCGGGATAGACAATGCCCTCAAGCCGCATCTTGAGGTATTTCGCCACCAGCCGCTGCTTGCGCCACCATTGTCTCTGGCCGCTGACGAAAGCAACGCGCAATTCCCCGCTCACCGAGGCAAGCTCCCGGAATCGGAAGAGTCAGAACCGGAGGAATCAGGCCTGGACGAACCCGTATTCGCCAGACTCGGAGCGCTCAACCCGCAAGCGCGCAACACTTCCGCCGCGCGCACATCATAGGTTTGCGCCGCAGCTAGTCGTGCTCCGTTCCGTCGCAGTCCCGCACGCAAGTCGCGATCCTGCAGGAGCAGGTCGAGCTTGTCGTCGATCTCGTCGGGTGAACGATAGTAAAGCGCCGCTTCTCCCTCCGGGAAGAACTGGTCTTGCGCGGGAGAGTAACGTGCCAGCATCACTCCTCCGCTCGCCGGAACTTCGAAGGTGCGCATGTTCGGCCCGCCCAGATTCTCGGCATTCAATATGTTCAGCGACACCGCTGCACGAGCGCAAATGTTGGCAAAATCCTTGCCCCAAACAGGCGCATGTACGCGATGCTGCCCTCCGCGTTCTCGCCACTTGCGCGGCCAATTGTTGCCCCAGATGGCAACCCTGTGCCGACGAATCGCAGCCACTTCGTCGCACCGGTAGCGCGTATAAGTCGCGACGAACCCGACATCATGAGTTGCATGGCAAAGCTCGCAGGCAATTCCCTCTTCCGGGTTGGAATTGCCGTCTTGCGGCCTCTCGACCTGCTGCGGATGAAATAGATCTGGATCGACCGCGAACGGAAGATACTGCGATTCGACGCCATCATTGCGCAGGCGCTCAACCAGGCTTTTCTCCCACATCCACAGGATGCTGTACTCGCGAAAGACCTCGATCAGATCGCGGCGCTGCGCCGACGCTTCCCTCGGATCCCAGCGAATGCCAATGTAAGGATGGTCGGGATAGTGGTTCACAAACGGCGCGCCTGTGGATTTGCGGATCTGCCGAATAGTTTCAGGATGAAAGAACGTACACTTCAGGGCAAAGATGAGCGCTGGTTGAACGCGCAGCGCGATTCCGATCGCCTCCCTGTTCACGGCATTCCACAGGGACGATCTCAGCATGCGTCGCAGGATACGGTTGCCCGTGAAGCGGCTCGCTTGCATGAAAGCGCGCTCGGAATCGAAGCGGACCACCTCCATCCCGAGGCGCTCAAAAGCCCGCGCATAGCTCTCAGCGAGCGCGCCTTCGTTCAATGGTCCGATCACGAGTACCTTACGATTCATGGGGAAAGTTGCGCGCTTGCAAGCCTGGCCCCCTCCTGGCCTTGTTGCTCAGGCCGGATGAATGTCCATCGTATCGGATGGCCGGGCCATTAGCGCCGAGTCTTGGCGCGAGTCACTTCCTGTACCCGATTGTACATAAGCCGACTACGCCTCTCCCGAGGTCGTGGTTCTTCGGGAACGGACCTCGCGAGGAAGAACGCGAACACCGAAAATGGCTTCATAACTGCTTAAGCAGTTCGACCTGCTGAGTTTGTCACTACCAAACTTGTCCGTGGCCGCCCGTCCCTATAATCTCCTGCAGCCACTCCGGCAATTCGTTCCGTGCGGTTGCCTTTCTTGCCTTGTACCAAGCAGCCTCCTCTAGAGTCGTGCCAATCCAAAATGAAAAATCCGTCCCCTTGATGGTTTGGATGCGACCTTCTCCGTAGAGCTGAAAAGGTTCGCGAAAGATCTGCCGAGCTTGAGAAAGTTTGGCGTCCAATTCCTGGCGAAACTCTCCTTGGCATAGAAATTCATCCCCTTGTTCGTGGTATGCGTCCAACCCAACGCCGATGAGCGTCTCGGCAAGCCTGCATAAGAGCGCATCACCGGCGATCTGACCGTAAAAGTCATTGAAAGAACTCATGAGGTCCACGTCGGCGATGGCTACGAATGGATTGGCCCTCCCTTCGTCGAAGGCCAGACGGTTAGGCAATCCCGTCAACGCGGAGACTAAAACGGGACGCCTTTTAGATTCCACAAGCTGCGTCGCCGGCAGCACGTACCGATGAACCGAGATTGCAGCCTTCGCCTCTTCCAGACTCGAAGAGATTCCGCTAGCGACCATGAAGGCGGCGAGGAAGCCTGGGGAGCGGGAGATGCCGAACTTGCAGTGGATCAAGATCCGCTCGCCTCTGTCTGTCTGTTCCTGTAGCCAAGTCAGGGCCTCGTTCACATGCTCGGGATAGATGATTCCTATGTCGGGGGCCGGAATCCATTTATATGTCTTCCCGGGATGCTCCGCAGCTTGATCTCGCCCCGGGGGATTGTAAGCGTCGACGCCGCGAACGTTGAGGATCGCCGTGATCTTCTCTCGATTGTTGCGGACGAGTTCGTCCGCGTCATGCTGGCTGCCGAGCCACAGGTTGTTGACGATATGGTCCATGAGTATCGGTCAATCCGAGGCCGAAC
>JBAQJU010000066.1:0-2112 GCA_049300475.1 Terriglobales bacterium
GAGCCATACGTGAGAGATCTCCACCTGCGTATGTTCGATCAGACCTGGAGGTGGGCCGGAGCCTATCGGACCACCGAAAAGAATTTTGGTGTTCCCCACCATGAAATTCGCGAGAGACTCGCCGCCCTGCTTGGCGATGCGCGGTATTGGCTGGAACACGGAACCTATGCTCCCGATGAACTCGCCGTCCGCTTTCATCACCGCTTAGTTGTTATCCACCCTTTCGCGAACGGCAACGGTCGCCATGCGCGCCTAATTGCGGATGTGCTGGCCCAGAGACAAGACAGGCCGATTTTTACTTGGGGCGGCGCAGATCTGGCGCGAGCGGGTGACTTTCGTCGACGTTATATTGACGCGCTGCGCGCGGCCGATGCGAACGATATCGGCCCCCTTCTCGCGTTCGCACGCTCTTGAGAGCCTCACAGAAGAGTGCCTGCGCATTTATTCCCGTCTAGAGCCCACCCATCAACACAGCTTTGTCTGAGAACAAGTTCCTACAAACGTGTTGCTAGCAGACCTCCCGAGGCGGCGGCCGACGATGCATCGACTGAATCATCGGAACGCAGAAGAAAGGAGAAGGAGGTTAGACCATGAGCCAAAGTTTTCGGCCAGTGAAAGAAATATGGAATATGCATTCCTCCTGCTTCGTTGCACCGGGCGAGTTGATCGTGCTGCTGCACGACCTTGCCGCCAGAGTGGGCACGGCCAGCGACGAACACGAATACGGAGACAACAAGGCAGTCTGGCTCGAAAACGGCAACAAGGTTCTGGACTACATGGAGGCGGACGAGCGCTTCAATGCCGCCAGTTTCAAGGACAGCATGGAAGAGCAAGGGGTAGTCATCAACAAGAATGACCTGACCACTCTGATCGACAATATGCGGAGCCTGGTAAAACAGTGGCGGAGTTCCATCGGAGAACACGGAGAACTGGTGTTCTACATCGATGCTTGTTGAACCCAGGAGACGTGACATTCCACTGATAGGTCCTGTCGGGATAACCAAGCGCACCAGCGCATCGGGAATCTCATCACACGTAATATTTTGAACTCGACTTTACGGACCGCGCCGACGAGTCGTCAGTTGTCGGACACCGTGCAGCATTCCGGGCCGGAGTTCCCAACTTCCGGATTGCGACGATACACCCGGAATGCGCCCGGCGCGAACGGACTTCTACGGTAGCGCGCTATTCGGCCAAAGGGCAAGTGTCTGAGGAATGGGTGGGAGAGGCGTCAGTTTTTGGCTTTGGGATCTTGCCGCGGGCCGTCGGAAAGGCCTTGCACTCAAAAGCCTGGCAGGAGCATTGCATGCCGACGGGGTCGAGTGTACATTGTCGGTCGGGAAGTCAAAACGGAAATCCCGGCTAAGGGAACCGCAAGCTAGTCGGAGGGCCGTTCCGCGCTGCAATCGGAGACGGGTGAAATGAGTTGGATGCGCTTTGCTCTTGCGGTATTCGCCGGTGGCCTAGCTTCCTCGCTCACGGACTGGTTTTTCATGGGCGATCTGCTTTACAAGAGATTTAATAAGCATCCCGAAATCTGGCGATATCCGGGCGATAAGGGAGCATCCAAAGCCATCGCCTGGTCCGCCCCATTGCCGTTTCTGACGTGCGCCGTTTTTGCCCTCGCGTGCGCCCAGTTGCACCTCTACTCCTATGGCGCCACGGTCAAATTGGCGTTCGAGGTGTGGCTCATCGCACCCCTGCCCTGGATTATCACAACATCCCTCTGGATGAAACTGCAACCGATGATTGCGACAGCGTATTCGCTCGGATGGCTCGTGAAGCTCATTCTGGCAGCCATCGCAGTTGCCTTGATCCTGCGCTAGCCGCAAGAACCGCGTCAGGGCGAAGGTCGCGGAGAACGCCCGCCAGCCATTCCTGCTTGCGTAGAAGCCGGAAGGGGCGCAGCGCAACACTTTGCCCGTGTAGTCGGGGTAACTTGAGATGTAGTTCGCCTTCTTACCTTGGCGATGGCGCCTGGATCACGCTAGTGCTTTTTCGGAGGCGCGCCCCGGTGTGCGCTTGGAGTGGAAAAGAAGGTTGGGGCGCGCGTTCGAAAAAGCCGTCAGAAGGAAGCCGCTGGCGCGGCGGACGCGGGCCTTATGCAAATTG
>JBAQJU010000067.1:0-10134 GCA_049300475.1 Terriglobales bacterium
GGCGTAGTCTTTGTCGGTCGTGGCAACTCCTAGGATCCGCTTCTCGACCCATTCGATCGGCACTTCCCCAAGCGGACAGTAGTCATCCGCTCCTTCGATCTGAGCCAACTCTGCCAGCAGTGTGGGATCGATGCGGAATCGAGCCAGGGTTTCGACGAAGCACCCCAGTCTCTGTGACGAGGCGTAGAGAACACGGTAGGTCGCATCCGGGTCGTCAAAGCGGTTGCCGAAGGTTCCGTCAGGCCCTGCGGAAGCCCAATCGGGGGGAGCCCAGGGATCAGGTTTCCTTCCTAGCCTGTAAATCACGCCGGGGGCTTTCATGAATTGCTATCCTCCGGCTAAGAAGGCGCGCGCGGCGCCAAGTATCTCCGGACCGACGGTCTCCACATTCCCTTCTCGCAAAAGCCGGGCTGGCACGCGATCACCTAGCTCTGGATTCAGGCCCGTAAACCAAGCCTGAACCACCCGTGGCCCCTCATGATCGCTAATCACTTTCGCCAGCCGATAAGCGAGCCGCAATCTTTCATCGACTCCCTTGTACGGCTCTGAGCCGGTCATCCAGCGCTCGATTGCTCTCGTGTCTTTGACCGAAGCGATGTAGGCCGTCAGTTTCTTCCCCAGAATTGTGGTCAACTCCGTGATGAGTTTGGAAAAATCCAGAGTGGTGGCTTCGCGATAAGCCAACAAATCCGGTCTTGCCGGGGTCGATACTGCCATGTCTTGGACCTCCGAACTCAATGCCAGCGTATCACAATGACGTTAAAATGACAAGATAATTACATGTAAATAGCATGACCCTTCAATCGGCGTAAAACATTGAAAACAGGCGCATAGACCGCGATGTCCCATCGTTATGTCTATGCTCCATCCCCTAGCGATCATGCCGGGTCAGACGATCATGGATCGAACGATTCCTCAGGGACAGAATCTCATGTCGCCGCTCATCACTCACTCCGATAGTTCAGATCGTAGTGGGCAAAAGTTTGAGAAACATCACGATCATTGCCGTACACCACAAACTCCAGTGGAGAGACACTGACCTAGCCTGAATAATTCACGAAATCTCTAGCCAAAAAAGAAAGGATGCTCTAAAAGGTAGATGAACACTGGGTTTCGTGGACCCAGCATTCCCTTTCGGAGCATCCATCGCTTGATACAAAGTGTTTTATCACAACTGAACTTCTCCTTCTACCGTCATCAACCCATCCAGGCCGATTTTTCCGGTGGCCAGATTACCAGTGACGCCGGTCTGCTGCCGTTGCGAGCCTTCGATCAGCGCCATCATCTGACCCGCGAGTGGGCCGCTGGTCTAAGCGATCCGCGTCAGGGGGATCGCCTGCGCCATGACTCGCTGGCCTTGTTACGGCAACGCATCTACCAGATCGTGGCCGGATATGAAGATGCCAACGATGCCGATCGTTTGCGCCACGATCCGATGTTGCAGATCGTCGCCGATCACAAACTCGGCGACGCGCTCGGTTCACAGCCCACGCTCAGTCGCTGGGAGAACGCGCCTTCCGCTCGCGATCTGGTGCACACCAACGACCTGCTGTGTCGGCAGTTCATCCGTCTCTGTGGCGACCAAGTCCGCCAGCGCGGCGAGATCCTGCTCGACATCGACTCCACCGACGATCCTACTCATGGCCAGCAGCAACTCAGCTTCTTCAACGGTGGTTATGGCCAGCACATGTATCATCCGATGCTGGTCTTCGAGCGCCACACCGGATGTCTGCTGGCGGCGCGCCTGCGTCCGGGTAACGCCTCCGGTCATGCCCGCATCGTGCCCATGCTGCTACGCCTGGTGCCGCGTTTGCGGTCCGCTTTCCCCGGCGTGCAGATCAAGCTGCGCGGCGATGCCGGTTTTGCTCTTCCCCTTCTCTACCAGTTCTGCGAGTTCTTCGCCATCGAGTACGCCATCGGCATCCCGGCGAACTGCGTATTCCAACAGCGTGCCGAACCACGGCAGAAGCAGCTAAAGCGTCGCTATCGCCGTACCCAAGTGCCGCAGCGCAGTTTTTCCAGTTTCCGCCACCGCGCCCGCAGCTGGCCGCGTCAGCGCCGCATCTGCTACAAGGCCGAGCACACCGCCATCGCGCGGTGGGGCGCCTCTGGATGATGATTCTGAAGGCTACAAAGAATACTACCTGCCGAAGGCCGACGGGATCAGAGAGGACTTTTGGTTCTCGAAGATCAATGGGTATCGCTTAGAGCGCGTCGTTTTCTTGTGTGGGTTGCTTCACCTTTCCACCATAACCGGCAAATTCCAGAATCGGGGATGGATCGTGGAGCAGATCAACGCGTGCGCCTTGCCATGGTACGTGGAGAGGTTTGGCACACTCACGATCGTCGAAGACAACGGCCATCGCTGGTGCGAGTGCCGTCCGAACGAGAAGACCTTCCCCTCGCCCGGTACTCTTCAAAAACCTCACAGGAAATCTGACGCGATTTCAAAGCACGGATCTATCGTTTCCCAGCTGTCGATATACGCCGGTAAGAAATCTTCGAGCAAGCCGAAACCGATACGGCTCGGTGTGCAACATGTCGACTCCACGCATAGCGCTGGGCCCTGGATTGGAGCGGAACAAATCCGCAGAGCGAACATGTCGATCTGCCAGGCGCGTCCATGCCGCGATAGAGAAATTCTCCTGCGACTCGCGTCATGTGGTTTGGAATGCATCGATCATCAGATCTAGTTCTGCTTTTGGAATATGCAGGCGGTTGGCTTCGTCCCGCCATCCGTCGACGGCGGCCTGCACCTGTTTCAGCACATGACCCGCCTGCTGGGGGCTCAGCCCATAGTCTTGGCATGCGTCCATGGCAATCGAGACGTCACACGCGGTCTCTACTTCGTTGATTGCCAGCGTTAGTTCCTGGCGATCAAGGGAGGGATTCATATCATAGGCTGGCGACAATCGGATGCCGCCCTCGTCGATAAAGAAGCCGTGGTTGCGCAGATGATCGTCGGTATTGTGAATCAGGATATTAAATAACACGCGTCGGAACAGTTGTTCGCAATCGGCCCGAGTGTTTGCGCCGCGGGACTGCAGCAGATCGACGAGTTCAAGATAACTGGCTCCTGCCTCACCGTCGGCATGCTGGGTCAGAGTCATCGCGGAAATGAACGCCAAGCGGCCTCCCCTTGCTGTGCGATCGAAACGCTTCACGAGAAAGGTGGTATACGGACTCTCCGCCATACGAAGCGGTCTGGCATCCGGAGCATCGATGCCGGCCTTTCTCGCGAGTCCCTGAGCCACCAGTTCCCAACCTCCTACGTCACGAGTGTCGTTTCGGCTGGGGAACTTGGCGATGCATAGAATCCCGGCCTCATCGCGCACCGATGCCTTCGGCCGGGCTCCTCCCAAGGAAGATCCAGGGGCAAATAGCTGGGTGAGCCACTTTTCGTACTGCGGGTTCTCTTCCTCGTCCATATGCTGTTCAAACTGCAAACTCGCGGCTTGCAGCTCACGCAGGGAGGTAAGTGGAGGCGCCGCGAACCGAGTATCACTGTCAATGAAAGCCTCGTGGGGCGAGACGCGAAAGCGCAGTGCTCCTAAGCGAGTTTCGTCGTGAACCCCAAGGAGAAAGTCCCACTCGGTCAGGGCACGCGGCTTGCGCCTTTCGTGCCGGGCGCGGGTATTCTCGCGGCGCTGCATCAACACCCGGCCCCATCGGTCCGGGGACGAATCGAGGAAAATGCCAAAGTTCTTGCGGTTCGCGGCGGGATACTGGTGACCGGCCGCCAGAGCGAGATCGGGATCAAAGGCGAATACTTCGGGTCGCTCTATCCACGCACGGTCGTATTCGAAGGAGAAAATCTCTCCCGCGCCGCTTTGTTGGCGATGAAGCACGCCCATGGAGACCGGGCGCTCGAAGCGTTCGAGATCGATGTATACCTGCACCGTATCGAAGGTGGCCATCAGGAGATTTCCTTCGCCTTATCAGTATCTGTGGGCGGCAGAGGTGTCGAACGTTTTGGAGCTCTGCGCCGGGGAGACAAAGCGGTGTCCTGCAGCTTCCGGCCCAAAGGGTCGTCTACAGCTAACTTTGCCAGGTCATCTTCGAGCCGCAATACCTGCATCACTCGGGCGTAGATCCCAAGCGCAACCGCGGAATCACCCCGTTCGACCCGGGACAGCGTCTTGCGGGAAATGCCGGCACGCTGGGCCACCATCTCCGCCGAATACTTGCGGCGCAGGCGGGCGAGTTTCAAGTTATCGCCATAGCCACGTAGAAGACGGGAAATGCGGGGCAGCAAGGATGGCGCGGTGCGACTCATAATGGGTAATATCGTACCCTAATTAATACAATGGTGCAACTGATATGACCCATTACTCTGGGTTATTTTGTTGCCTTCTTGCGGCCCCTTTGGCAGTCGAAAGTCTCGAAATCGCCAGCAATACACGAAATCCTTCATAGCAGGAGCGCCTAATGAAACTTCGCCGTAATGAATACTGCCCGATCCACAGATCCCTCAGCTGCTGTGGTCGCGAAGCGATCCATCGTGCACGCATCCTGCAGCCGGGCGTGCGGCGAGTCGAGGACCCACATCACCCGAGAGGATACCGGGAACTCAGGTCGCCGGCTGAAATGCGCAAACTCTTGAAGCGGAAGGTCAGGGAACAGAACGGAATATGCGCCATCTGCCACGAACGGTTCACCGACTACAACGATATCGTCCCAGACCATAAGGATCCCAAAGGAATGGGAGGAGCTTGGAGAGACGACCACCGAGACAATATTCAAGCAACTCATTGGTGGTGCAACGGAGAAAAAGGATCGTCCAGAATGGATGACTGACGGCCCATCAGCCGCCCATTCCTCAATTAACTCATGAATGCCTGCTCTCTCGATGACGCAGTGTGCGAGGAGTGCGCCTCTCTGCTGACTCAAGAGCCCCATATTCTTTGGGACTCACACCCTAACAGCCTATGCTGCAATACGTTACGCATAGAGCGAACATTTGCGTGTTGACACACGAAATATTTCGTGTCAAGATGGGTTTCGGTGAAAATGAGGAGGATCTATGGGTGAGGTCATTGTTTATGCCGAACCAGAGGCAAAGAACGAAGCGGCGCAATTCGTGACCAGCCTCGGAGGGCACCCCGAGAGCCGTTCTCTCTACTCCGAGATCAGATCATCTTTGGAGAAGACCAAGGGACTGATGATTTATCTCAAGGGCAATGAGCCGCTCGGAACGGTACGGAATCGCCTTCGCCAGGTCAGCCGGCAGCATGCTCCCAAGACAGTTGTGTTTACTGTGCATGCGAATCAGGAAAAGGCGGCGGAGCTGGGACGAATCGTCGGAGAGCTGCAATCCCGTCGCATCTTCATCTGCTTCAACTCAGAGGACGTCGTCACCGTTCTAGGCTTGCCGGGTAGCGGGAAGACTCATCTTCTGCTGGACGCGGTCATGAGTGCCGCCGCTCACAACCGTGTCTCGGCTCTGCGGAAAGAGCTTGAGCTCACGCAAGCGGATGTGGCCAACGCCATCGGTGTGAGTGCGCGCACCGTTCAAAACTGGGAAGCGAAAGGCCATACACCCGCGCGCAAGCTGCGAGACTTGCAGGAACTACAAGAACTGGTTCAAGGCTATATTGATCCAGCAAACATCTCGAAGTGGATGGATGCGCCCAGCGAAGCTTTTCGCGGCCTGACGCCCCGCGAACTCATCCGGCAGGGCAAGACGCGGGATTTGATTCTGGAGTTTCGTCGGATGCAGACGGGTGAGCCCTTGTGAGTCTCCCTCCAGGGCGGAGCCACGTTCTCGACGAGCTGGCGGCATCCGCGAAATCCGTCGAGGGCACCTTTTTTCGATCCGTCGAGATCACCTATTCGGATCTCGATGAGAGCCGCCAAAGGCAGCGAATGTCTATCCTGTGCCTACCGAAAATCTCAAACGGATATCTTTTACACGCCGCGCCTTAACAGAGAGTTCCGCACTCCCGTCGGCAAAGTTGTTTGAGTTCGTGAAAAAGATGGTGACAAGGTTCGGTTGCCACAGTTTAGACAGGAAGGAAGGTCCCCGCACTTCTGGGAGTGTGTGGACTGGACCCCTCGGGTGAGACAACCAGTTAAGCGACATTTCGCCGTTCGCTGCCAAAGCCTTGTCGGGCGCGGTTGGTGATTGGCAGTATAGCTTCGGCTGGTGAAGCGGAAGCGGGCTCTGCTGCAGAGCAACCTGCCAGGAATAACCAGCTGGAGACTCATCCACGGCGATGAGCGGGGGCACGGTCGCGAGATCGTGCCCTCATCGCAGGGATAGATTTCCCCATGCCTCAGAAAACTCATACCGCCTCCTGCGCCACGACCACCGCCAGCAGGGGCGACGGCTGTCGGCGTTCGAACTCGGCGGGCGGACAATAGCCGAGAGACGAGTGCAGGCGTTTTTGGTTGTAGACCTCTTCCAGAAACTCGCCGATGCGAGCCCGCGCTTCGGTCAGGTTGCGATACTCGCTGCGATAGACTTCTTCGCACTTCAGCGTTTTCATGAACGACTCACAGGTCGCGTTGTCCCAGGGATTGCCGCGGCGCGACATGCTGATCCGGACTTGGTGCGTCTCTAATAGGGCGACATAGTCGTGGCTGGCATACTGCACACCCTGATCGGAATGGTGCACCAATCCGGGCGCGGGCCGCCGCCGCTCGAACGCCATCTCCAGCGCCGCCACGGCCAACTTGGCTTCCAGCGTGGCATCCAGCGCCCAGCCGATCGCCCGCCGCGAAAACGCGTCCAGCACCACTGCCAGGTAAACGAACTCTTCCAGCAGCCGGATGTACGTGATGTCGGCCCGCCAGAGCTGGTTGATTCCGCTCACCACCAGCGCCGCCGCCAGGTTCGGATACACTTGCAACCCGTGGGCGGAGTCGGTCGTCGTCACAAACTTGCGCTTCCGCAAACAGAGCAGGTTGTCTTCCCGCATCAGCCGCTGCACCCGTTTGCGATTCACCGACAGGCCGCCACGACGCAACTCCGCCGTGATCCTCCGGCTGCCATAGGTCGGCCACTCCAGCGCCACGCGCTGCACCTGATCACGCAGTTCCACGGACGCGGACTTCAGAGATAACTCCGCGCCGATAGAAACCCGCTCGACTGACTCTGGTCAGCGCACACATCCGGCGGATGGTTAAGGGCGTCCCCGCTTTCATTTCGCGCTCGATCTGTTGGTAAACGGTGCGCCGCCACTGACGGCCCGCAGCTGGCGCTGTTGTTCCACATGCTGCAAGGCTCGTTTCAAAAAATCGATCTCCAGGACCTGCTGCCGATCTTACGTTCCAACTCCGCGATCCGCGTCTCTTCCGCCCGTTTCTGCCCCACGCCGGGAAACGCCCGCTCCCCAAACTTATCGACATCGCGGCTCCAGCGGTACAGTTCCTGGCGGCTCACTTCCAGACTGCGCGCCACCAAGCCCGCCGGCTCTCCCCCACGCAATCGTTGTACCGCATCCAGCTTGAACTCCCTCGTGAACTTCCTTCGAGATCTCATCCAGTTTCCCCTTTCGCTGCATTTTAGGGCTTAACTGGTTGTCTCAAAATTGGGGTCCACTCCAGATGCCTGCGAGAGAAACGCTCCGCAACGCCCGTGGAAACGTGCAGCGGATCGTTTGGACAAAATAGCTGACACCTGTGATCGCTTTGGTAGTCGTGAGCGACGTGGTCTGATCACGACAACAACGAGTTTGCCGCCAGATGTGTCTGTTGAGTGTCCCTTAGATTTTCCAGAGAGAGCAATATGGAACGCTTTTGTTTTGGGGTCACCAGATTCGCAATGCCTTGAGGTTCTGGCTCACCCGGCATCGAAACAAATCCGAGTTTATTTCAACAAGTGGCTTTCGTTCGTTTGTACCCGGAGCAAGCCTACCCTTATTTACTTCAATACGTGAACGCCGAGATGTTGAGGAATCGACATCCGTGGGTGCTGTACCAATGTACCAATGCTCTCGGCGCTGGCCGCAAATAGAGAGTAGGCTTGAGGCATGTACACCACGACCAGAAGTATCGTAGGCGGCACTCTAATGACATGCAACGATTGCGGGCACGCGATCAGCATGAACGCGATTTGTGAGACGCCCCTTCAATCGGCAACGGACATGCTGAAGCATATGGCTGCCCACAACGCCTCCCGTGCCTTTGCGCCCGTTTGCCCATCCTACGACCGGAACTGAAAGCCGTCCCTTCGAGTGAATTAGCCTCCGGCATCGCCTGATCCCGACACGGTTTCGCTGCATCTGAGGTCGCCAGTTCGACGCCTAGTCCCGAAATCATTTCAGATAAGAGCAGAAAACATAAGCCGCGCCCACGAGGACCGAGAGAACTACAAAGAGTCCCAATATGACTACTGCGGAGGGGCGAACTGCTTTAGCCGATGTCGTGATAGACCTCCAAACCGCATGTCCCAGACGCCGAGCGAAGGGCGAAAAGCTCTACCTTCTACCTGTGCATGTGGATCAACAGCGACAGCAAAACGTGTCTGTAGCCGCGTGCTCTGTGCGCGTCTTATCCATGGAAGCGGTGGCTCCCAATAAGAATCTCAGTATTGGTGCCCGAACCCGCTGGAGATTGAAGGGAGAGCACGGGAGTGGCTGAAGTTTCGCTTCGCCGCAAAACGCCACAGTTTGTGAGCCATTTCGGTAGTGCAGTGTCGCGTTCTCTCTGTTTGGTGTACTCCTTGACTACGGCTGTCATTTCACCCACGGCTGCGGCGATGCGCTGCTTGTCAGCCAACGGGACGGGAACATCGACAGGCTCCTCTCCCTGAACGTAAGCCTCACAGTCTTTAGTGAGCTTCGTGAGGTCATCCAGCATACTTGTAAATTCTGGATCAACTATCACGATCTCTTTCCGGAACACAACGGCATTCGGATGGTCGGTATCGATTTCTGCCCACCGCCGGGAGCTAACAAGGCGAGCCGTCAAGGTTTTGGCCTTCGGGACAAAACGGTTAGCGAATTGTTCCACACGATCAGCTATCTCACACACAGAGCGATTCCTCCCCGGTTGTTTTGAGTTGCCTGATGGGGGAGGGCACAGCCGACGATGCAACCTTACCATTTCGTGAGTCGCATAAGAATTGCCAGTACTTCTCAGCCGGAAAACACTACTCCAAATGGCTAGCACTCATGGGCAGTATATGAAGTCGGATCACTCCCCAACTTCCATCTCGCGGTCGGGTTTCAGCAAAGTAATTAGGTCACCTGTGCCGCCGTGTGGCACATTGGTGCCATTTCTCACATGCGGACTCAGAATGTAAAGTGCGTCCGAACAGACTTCTGGGGAGAGGGCTGTTCGACTGGCGCCCCGTGACTCGAAAAAGGGTTTGGGGCGCTTTCGTTTCGGGTCGCTAGAAATTCAGGTCTCACCGCATCGCACAATCCGAGGTCGATTCAGTGACCTTCGTTCGTTTGTGCACTTCTCTCGTCAGTTTAGGATGTCTATGAGGTGCTCAAGTTGCGAAACAAGGGCAATCCGAATTTTGGCAAAGCTGGGGGAGACATCCCCAATACGCCGTCTTCGTTTGAGGAGATGGTGCGGCGATTGAAACTATCAGAGACGGAATATCGGAGTTCGACTCCGTTGAAGGCTTGGGCGCAAAAGCATAAAGACAACAAGTATGTCCCCCAAGATTTGCTGGAAGCGTGGGGATTCGCGGCGAAGCTGTGACCAGAGATATTTTCCACGCCTGACAGTCGTTTACCTGATATTGAGGGGGGATGAGTTTGGCAGAAATTCGACTGCAAGAAGGCGAGTCAATAGAAAACGCTCTCCGGCGCTTCAAGCGCAAGGTTCAGGCGGAAGAGATTATTAAGGAAGTGAAGCGTCACTCCTTTTACCTCAAGCCTGGAGCGAAGCGTCGAGTGAAACAAGCTCTGGCGCAACAGCGTGCCCGAAAGAAGATTCGCAAAGATTCGGATCGAGTTGCAACAAGGTGAGTCGCTGTTGCCAAGTAGCGGATGTCGGCGCTTACGCGCCAGAATCAAGACAGGCGCAGACTCTTGAGTGAGGCGCGAGCCGTGGCGTTCCTTTCGACAGCCAGAGGTACCAGACAATCAGGAACGCAGCAACGATCCCTACCAGCCAAAACGCGTATTTGACTCTTCGCGTTGGCATGTCTTACCCCGCAATCAAGCTGGCTAGCAC
>JBAQJU010000068.1:0-1727 GCA_049300475.1 Terriglobales bacterium
AGTCTGGACAGATCGAGCAGGCGCTGGCGGAATTCAAAACGCTGATCGAGAAGAATCCCGATTACACGCCCGCGTACTTCATGGCGGCGCAGACGCTGGCCAATGCCGAGCGTACCGATGAAGCCAAGCGCATGCTGGTCGACGGAGTCTCTTCGGCGCGGCGCACCGGCAATGCACATGCGCAGTCGGAGATGACGGCGATGCTGGAAGAACTGAAGTAAAGTCAGAGGTTAGAGGTCAAATTGAAGAAGTGAACCATCAAAGCGCGCCGCTTCGAATAGGTACCAGGGCTCTCACTTCTTCAATTTGACTTCTGCCTTTTGACTTCCTGCTACACTCTCCTGTTCAGCGGAGGGCCCGCCATGCGCCGTTTGGTTTTTCTGCTTGCTATATTTTCCACTCTTGCTGTTTTCCTTCTTCCCGCATTTTCTCAAGCCAAACATCCATTCACCTTTGAAGACATGATGAAGCTGAAGCGCGTCGGCGAGCCGGTGCCTTCGCCGGATGGCAAGTGGGTGCTGTTCAGCGTGGTGGATGTCGATCTGGCGGCGAATAAAAAGACGCCGCACATCTGGATCGTCCCGCTGAATACTGAAGGTATGGAGAAGGAAAGTGTGGGGACGGGGCTTCGCCCCGTCCATGCGGGGCAAAGCCCCGCCACCACACCGGCTGAGCACATCCTCATCCCCGATCAGGATGGCGACCGGCCGCGCTGGGCGCCGGATGGAAAGCGGTTTGCCTTTATCTCGACGAAGGAAGGCGGCTCCCAAGTTTGGATTGCGGATTTCGATGGCGCTGCTGGAACCGTGACCTCCGTATACAAGCTGACCTCGATCGCGACCGAAACTGGAGGAGAACTTTGGTCGCCGGATGGGAAGAACGTTCTATTTACGTCCGACGTCTACCCAGAATGCGATGGCACGCCCTATGGTGAAGCCGCCTGCAATGCGAAGAGGGTGAAGGAGGTGGAAAATTCGAAGGTCAAGGCTTTGATCTTTGACCGCCTGCTCTATCGCCATTGGAACGCTTACAAAGCGGGCAAGCGCAGTCACATTTTTGTGGTTCCCGGCGATGCCTGCGTAGGGACAGCCGCCCCGGCTGTCCAGCCCGGCGGAGCCGGGCAAGACTCACCTGCCGCCGCCAACAGCCGTCAAGCTTCCCTCGACCGGACAGCCGAGGGCGGCTGTCCCTACGTGAGCGCGCTCGACCTCACACCCGGCGATTACGATGCGCCTGTGTTCTCGCTGGGCGGACAGGACGACTATGCCTTCTCGCCTGACGGGCAGGAGATTTGCTACACCTCGAACCACGACAAGGTCGAAGCCACGTCCACCAACAACGATCTCTGGATCGTTTCGGTGAATGGAGGACCGGCCAAGAACATCACCGCCGACAATCCCGCCAGCGACTCGACTCCGCTCTATTCTCCCGATGGCAAGTACATCGCCTACCGCGCCCAGCAGCGTCCGGGATACGAGAGCGACCGCTTTCGGCTGATGCTTTACGACCGCAAGACGGGGGAGAAGAAAAACCTGACCGAGGACTGGGATCATTGGGTCGGATCGATCACGTGGGCCCAAGACTCCAAGAAGCTGTTTTTTAGCTCCGAGGACGCGGGTGAGTCACCGATCTATGTTACGAGGATCGATCCTTATGGCGCTCTGGCTCCTGGCAGCGTTAGGGATTGGCCACCGGCCGGGGAGAAGTACCGGTACGCGCCATTGATT
>JBAQJU010000069.1:0-12807 GCA_049300475.1 Terriglobales bacterium
CATCGGTGATGCCGTAGAAATCGGTAAACAGCACGACTCGATCGCGGTCGGTATCTTTGAACTTTGTTCATGGCTCCAGAAAAAAGGCGTCCAGCAGATCGCGCCCATGAACAAAGGCGGAACGCAGACCGTGGCCAGTGTGAAAATCACCATGGTGCACGCCGTGCATTCCTGCGGGATTCAGGATGGCGACCAGATCATCTACGGTGGCGAGGCTTGCGGCTACGTGCTCGAATTCTCCAACGGAGTCAAGCTTTACCACGCGGGCGATACCAATGTGTTTAGCGACATGGCCATCATTCGCGACCTCTATGCCCCGAAGATCGCGATGCTGCCCATCGGCGACCACTTCACCATGTCGCCGCGCGAGGCCGCCTATGCCTGTAAACTTCTCAAGCCGGAGATTGTCATCCCCATGCATTTCGGAACTTTTCCAATGTTGACCGGACGTCCCAGCCAATTGCAGGAACTGGTGCCCGAAGTTAAGGTGATGGAGATGAAGCCTGGGCAAACGATTTCATAACTTGCCCGGACCCGCAGAGCGCAAAGGTTTCAACCGTTCTTGAAAGGAAGCGATGCCTGACCAATTCACTAAGCCCGACTGGCGCATGGGCGGAATTACCGTCCCCGAGGTCGAAGATTACATGTATGCCATGCTGCCCGCACGCGACGAAGTTCTCCAGGAGATGGAAGACGAGGCCGCGAAGAACGACGTCCCTATCGTGGGGCCGGCGGTCGCTCGCGTGCTCTATCAGTTGGCGGTCATCAGCAAAGCCAAGAACGTTTTCGAGATGGGCTCCGCGATTGGCTACTCGACGATATGGTGGGCTCGCGCCGTGGGTGATGGGGGTCGCGTCATCTATACCGACGGCGATCCCAAGCGAGCCGAAAAGGCCCGCCGTTACTTCGAGCGCGCAGGCGTTAGCCAACGAATCGTGGTGCGCGTCGGCGATGCGCTCGAAATTCTTTCCGAACAAAAGGAACCTTATGACATCATCTTCAACGATGTCGATAAGATCGATTACCCGCGAGTCCCGCGATTGGCTCTGCCGCGCGTCAGGAGCGGCGGCCTGTTTATTACGGATAACGTGCTTTGGAGCGGCAAGCTGCAGAAGCCCAATCCAGACGACCAGACCAAGGCTATCCTTGAATTCAACCGATTGATTTACGAATCAAAGGATCTGTTCACGACCATCCTGCCAATCCGTGACGGCGTGGCCGTTTGTGTGAAAAAGTAAAATTCAGGCCTGGTTAGGCGATTGCCGCGAAAGACTGAAACCAGCCCGCCGGCGCGCTCCTAGCCGCCGGCGCCGGGGCAGGCGGTGCTAGAATAATTGGTTTCTATCCCGTGCGCTAAAGGCTCTTATACCCTTGCCCGCAAATCGAACTCCTGAAACCCAGTTCCTCGAATCCCGGCTCTCCGGAATAAAAGACTCCGAGGCCTATGCTCCCGAAACCTTGACTCGCGCTCACGCGCATGCGCGGCCCGATTCATTCCCCGATCTGCTGGTAGTCGGCGCCGGTCCAACTGGATTAGCCTGTGCGATCGAGGCGGAAAAGGCTGGCTTCAAGGCTTTGATCGTCGACAAGGGATGCCTGGTCAATTCGATCTATCACTATCCGACCAACATGGTGTTTTTTACGACGCCGGAGTTGCTTGAGATCGGCGACATCCCTTTCACTACGTCTTCCCCGAAACCCACACGCATTGAAGCCCTCGAATATTACCGGCGGGTGGCCGAACATTTCCAATTGCATGTACGGCAGTACGAGTGGGTGAAGACCATCACCGGCGAAGACGGCAAGTTCTGTGTAACCACAACCGACCGGCACAGCGCCATCCACGACTACCGCGCGCGCAAGATCGTGGTCGCCACCGGCTATTACGATCTTGCCAACCAGCTCAACATCCCGGGCGAAGAGCTCGAAAAAGTATTCCACTACTACAAGGAGCCGTATCCTTATTACGACACGGACGTAGTCGTGATCGGCGGCAAGAACTCCGCAGCCGAAGCGGCCCTGGATCTGTGGAGGCATGGGGCGCGCGTCACGCTCATTTATCGCGGAGAGCAGATGCACCACCACGTCAAATACTGGGTGCGGCCTGACATCGAGAATCGCATCAAAGCCGGCGAAATCGGGGCGCATTTCAGAAGCGCGGTTCAGGAGATCGGGCCGGACTTCGTGGTCGTGAAAACTCCGTCTGGCGTGCTTCGCCTGAAAAACGATTTTGTGTTCGCGCTCACCGGCTACCATCCTGACTACGACTTCCTGCGCAGCATCGGCATCGAGCTGTCTCCCGAGCAACTGCGTCCGGTGTGCGACCCGGAGACTCTGGAATCGAATGTTCCGGGAATCTACGTGGCGGGCGTGATCGTAGCCGGATCGAGGACCAACGAAATCTTCATCGAGAATGGCCGTTTCCATGGCAAGCTGATCGCCGGACACCTCAGCGAAAAGCTTGGGCGCGGGAACCCCAATGTTCCTCTGGACGCGACGTAGCTCCGACAATGAATTGTCGGTTCGCGAGAAGTGGATTTATGCCTCTACGAGATGGGGACTCGGCCTATTCGTTCGATGAGGTTATCGTTGCCTTGCTCTTTGCGGTCGCCGCCGCCTTTGTCGCGTTTGCCGGAATTAGCCTTGCCTCGATAGCAATTGGGATGATCCTTCAACACCTGAGAGTGCTCACCGATGAGGGGGGAGCATGGTTCGGCATCAGCGTCGGAATCCCATGCGGGGTTGTAGTCGCTCCCATCGTCTTCTTTTATGCGATGCGCTACAAACTGAAGCGCGGCCGCCCTCGCCAGACCCTCTTCAAAGCATATAGGGCACAAAGTTAACTTTTCCACTGTTCTCGGTGACCGGGCTCTGATCCGTTCGCGGGGCGGAGCCCCGCCACCACACAAGCCACCCATCAGCTGTCGGCTCTCACGAACAACCCTAGACTCGGGTGTGTTTACTGATTCGTAACCGGGGGGGGCCCCCCATCCCCCTAACTCCAACCGGTCTATTGGAATCATCGAGTTAGAGAAACAATCCCCGCAAAGTATTGAGCGGTAAATAGTTATAGGCAACGTATTGAGCGCATTGGACTTAGCGCTGCAATCTTTGGATTTCATCTGCAAAGTATTCCAGAATAAAGACTTATTTGTAAACTTTTGTGGAATAAACACTTACCCCCAACTCTCTGCTCGCGCCCGGCCGCGCCGCACTTCCATTTTCAGCCGGGACCCTTGCTTGTTGAACCAGTTTGTCAAAGAGCGAATCGAGCAAGAGCACATTGCGTGCCTGCATCTATCTTGAGTTTATTGGCGGCTAAGTCAAGTGATTCTTGTGAGCATACTCAGACGTTGCTGGTTGCCTCTTGTGCCCACTGGATGGCAAGCCACCAGGCAGACATGACTGCTTCTTCGGTCAGCCCTAATTGCTTGGCGACTCTGTTCGATTGGGACCACTCCCCCAATTCCTGGGCGAGCATGATTTCGTACATCGGTCGAAGGCTGCTCGTCTGGCCGAGCAGCGCAGCTTTAATGTCGTGATCCACGGGCAACTCTTTCAGAAGCACGTCCATTTTGACTTCGAGGATGGCATCCATGAGAGAGAGCATCCCCATCAGGAACAAATCACTGTCCGGTCTTAGCTCGCGAAATAGCAGCTCACAAAAACGGGCACGAATCAATCCCATCAGCACCAGTTCACCGCACGACTGCTCGGCCACGCCCACGGTGACGATGAGCCGGATCCAACGCCGCATTTCCCGTTCTCCGAGAATAAGAATGGCCTGGCGAAGTGACTTGATTTCAAGCGTCAGACCAAAGAGTGGGGAATTGAGATAGCGGAGCAAGCGGTAAGAAATCGAGAGCTCTTGTTTGAGCATCTTCTCGAGTTCATCGAAGTTCAGTTCCCTTCGCGAAATCATTTCAAGTAACCGCACATAATGCAAGCGACTGGCGGGAACTTCATGACTAGATACGATTTCTGGACGGCAGAAAAAATATCCCTGAAAATAGGTGAATCCCATGTCGCGGGCTTGATGATACTCGTCGAGGGTTTCCACCTTTTCAGCCAGCATCTTAGAGTGCGGTGATTGAAGAAAGTGCACCATGTCAGCGCGTTGTTCAGCAGTGGTTGCCTGGATGTCGATCTTGATTATGTCGGCAAACTCACACAGCGGCATGCGCGGATCATCAGGTGCGAAATCGTCCAGTGCGATGAGATAACCGGTCGCTTTCAGCCGCTGGCAGGCAGCAACGACCCGGTCATCGGGTTCAACCGTCTCTAAAATCTCTACCACCGTCTGGTTGGCGGGAAGCAACGTAATTATATCCTTGAACAAGACGTCAAGAGTGCAATTCACGAAGGCGAACCGGTTACCGCAAAATGTGCTGATGCCGAGAAGCAGGGAACTATCCACCGCCGAGTGCGAAGCAAGTTCCGGATCCGCGTTGAAGTAGTTTTCGATGCCGGTTCGAAAGAGAAGTTCGTACCCAAACACATTCATGGAGCGGTCAAAAATTGGTTGGCGTGCCAGGAAGCGCCGTCCCGGCAAAGCGAGCGAGTTAGTGTTGGCTGCTTGTTGCTTAGCGGGACTGTTTCGGACATCGTTGATCAAGAAACTATCTCCTTCACCTGAGACCCAACACTAGTCGTATCTTACATCACAAGACCAACAAGAATTGCTCTTACCCGGACAAAGGTGTTACTTCTTCCGTTTCCTTACCGGGCCAGCACTTACCGTGTAGGGACCGTCGTCGGTGATCTTTATATGAATAAGCGTCACCAATGCAGGAGGCGGTGGACCATTCCGTCGGTTCGTTTTTTTGCCGTAACGAAACGACGGGTGCCATCGGCCGCAGGGCCAGCCGCCCAATGGAGATTCGAGGAGAACGTCTTGATGCTTGGTTGGAGTATCGAGGGCGTAGGGATTCCCGCGGCTACGCTCGGGGGAGGCTCTTCGGCCCCGCAGGTGACTTCACTTCGTGAAGCTTTTGTCGCTCCGCTCAGGATGAGACCTCATTCGCAGGATGACACTTCATGTGCAGGGTGACACCTCATGGGATGATTGGGTGGGTAGGATCGGACTAGGAGGATTGAGACGGCCAACCTCTGGTTTATACTGTCTCCATGGCGAGGGCCCCAGACAAGACGTTTTACCTCGAAACCTTTGGCTGCCAGATGAATGTGCACGACTCCGAGAAGGTGATCGGCACGCTCTTGCAGCAGGGGTACCGGCAGGTGGAGACCGTCGACGAGGCGGGGCTGATCCTCTATAACACCTGCTCGATCCGCGACAAGGCCGAGCAGAAGGTGTTCAACCGGCTGAACGACTACAAGAAGCTGCGCAAGCAGGGGAAGAAATTCGGCGTCCTGGGATGCGTGGCGCAGCAGGAGGGCGACCGGATTTTTGAGAAGGCTCCGCATGTGGACCTGGTATGCGGCTCGGCCTCGTATCGAAATTTGCCGCAGATGCTACTGCAAATCGAAAACGCGCAGATCGGGGCAGGGAATCGCGTTACCGGGCTGGACGATCGCCAGACCGACCTTTGTTTCGAGACCGAATACACTTCGCGGACCAATCCGCATCGCGGATATATCACGATCATCGAGGGCTGCGACAAGTTCTGCGCTTATTGCGTCGTTCCCTACACCCGCGGCAAAGAGCGCAGCCGGACTTCGGAGTCGGTACTGGCGGAGGCGAGGCAACTGGTGGACCTGGGGTATAGCGAGATTCAGCTGCTCGGGCAAAACGTGAACTCTTATCGCGATCCCGATGGAAAAAAGACGTTTGCCGAATTGCTGGCCGCGCTCGGAGAACTGGATGGCATCCGGCGGGTACGGTTTACTACCTCGCACCCCCGCGACTTTGGACGGGATATCGTCGAGGTGATCGACGCGGTGCCTACGCTTTGCGACCATGTGCATTTGCCGGTGCAGAGCGGCTCGACCCGTGTGCTAGATGCCATGCAGCGGCTCTATACTCGCGACGAATACCTGGAGCGCATTGGGTGGATTCAGTCGGCTCGGCGCGACATTTCTATTACTACCGACATCATCGTCGGCTTCCCGGGCGAGACGGAGCGCGACCTCGAAGAGACGCTGTCGCTTCTTGAGTTCGTCGGCTATGACAGCGCGTTTACGTTCAAGTACTCGCCGCGACCGAATACTCCAGCGCTGCGGTTGGAGGATGCGATCCCCGACGAGGAAAAAGCGCGCCGGTTGGCGGTGGTGAACGAGAAACAGCGTCAGGTTTCGGCGCATCGTAACAAACGTCATCTGGGCGAGGCCGTCGAGGTCATGGTAGAAGGGAAGAACGAGGCGCGCGGACAGTGGATCGGGCGAACGTCGCAGATCAAGGTGATGAACTTTACGGTGGCAGCTGGCGTTGAATTGAAGACTGGAAGCTACGTCAACGTGCTGGTGACGAACAGCTTTCCGAACAGTTTGGTGGGAGAGATGATGCCGTCGTTTTAGGCGAGGTCGCCGAGCGCGAGGCGCGCTCGGAACCGCCGGCGAGGCGCCGGCGCTACGCTTACTCAGTTGAGGTCTTATGGAAGTTGAAATGAAAATTCGTGGCCTCATGATGGATCCGGTATCGAACATGCCCATCGTGTTGCTGAAGGATATCGGCAGCGACACCGTGCTCCCCATCTGGGTGGGAGTGTATGAGGCGAATGCCATCGCGCTCGAAATCGAAAAGGTGAATACGCCGCGTCCCATGACGCATGACCTGATCAAGAACGTTCTCACCGGACTGGATACGCTGGTTCACAAAGTGGTGGTAACGGAATTGAAAGACGACACGTTCTACGCCGTGATCTGGCTGGAAAGGGAAGGCCGGGTGGTGAGCGTCGACTCGCGACCGTCGGATGCGCTGGCCCTCGCGCTGCGCATGGATTGTCCGATTTTCGTGGACGATGAGGTGCTGAAGAATTCGAAGCAGGCTGCCAATCTTTCTGACCGCGTCACCAGCGATGAACTGCGCAAATGGCTGGAAGGCTTGGGCGACGACGACCTGGGCAAGTACAAGATGTAGGAGGGCAGGTTTCAGGTTTGAGGTCTCAGCACTCAGGTTCTAGCGCCACAGGCGTTGTCTTGGTCGAATCATCACGATAACCAATTCCCCTCATGTCTGATTCCGCCGAACAGCTTCAGCGCATCTACCTTGCGGGATTCGAACTCCAGACCTTCGACCGGTTTCCCAAGTGCGTGGGCGTAATTCGGGATCACTGCATCGCGCTGCTCGTTCCCGGCGTCGACGGGTTGCAGGTTCTGGGTACTCCCGGCTGGCGCATGGGCGAAGTCATGGGCGTGCTTACCGAGGTCGAAGGACGTAAAGTATTTCAGGCGAAAGCCGAAGTGGTGGAGGCTACCCCGGAACGCCTGGAAGCCTTGCGGCAGTTTCGAGAGGAGTTAAACCAAATCCTTAAGTTCACAGAGGAGAGGCAGCCACCCAGCGGCATTTAAAACGAGTGATGTCGTATCTTCTATATTGACATCATACCACAGCGTATGGCATCATTCATGGCGTATGAGGACCACTCTAAATATTGATGACGATGTTCTCGAGATTCTCAAGTCCTATGCGGAGACTCGGTCGGTCGGCTTGGGCAAGGCCGCTTCCGAGTTGGTGAGGCGCGGCTTGAACGCTCCGGTTGAAACTCGCATGGTCAATGGCTTTTGCTCGGTGGTCTTACCAAAAGGAACGGCCAAGGTCACTTCCGAACACGTGCGGCACCTGCTTGAGGATGAGGTTTAGTGCGAGCCTTCCTGCTGGATGCGAACGTGCTGATCGCCCTGGCATGGCCAGACCATGTAGCGCATGAGCGAGTAGGGGCATGGTTCGCGAGCCATTCGCGGGCGGGATGGGCTACCTGTCCGTTTACGGAGGCGGCGTTTGTGAGAATTCTTTCCAATCCTGCCTTCTCGCCTAAGGCGCTGTCGCCGACGAATGCCCTTATCGTGCTGAAGCGCAACGTGGAGCTTCCAAATCACCGGTTCTGGGGAGACGCGATCCCGCTGGGAGAAGCAGTCGCCCGGTTGTCACAGCGTCTGACGGGTCACCAGCAGGTGACTGACGCCTACCTCATCGGGCTTGCTACGCACAACGGCGGCAAGCTAGCCACGCTGGATGCGAAGCTGGTGCACCTTGGCCCGGCTGTTGCGATTGAAATGATTACGTAGACCAAGGGTTATTTACATAATACCCGTTATCGGACATTACTGAACTAGCAGACGCCCCAATCGAACTAACCCTCCGAAACGCTTGCATACCCCTCCCTGATCAACTAATCTTGCCCGTCAGTCGGGGTGACTGGCGCCGCTTCGCGTCTTAACAACCAGTATCGCCGGACCACACAATCTGCCGGACCAACAACTGTTTCGGGGACCTTCCATGGATAAATACAACTGTCAGGTGCTCGGAGTCCGTCCTTCCTGTGCCGGCGGTTCAACCCTTCGGAGGATTTATGATGAATGCAACCCTGCGCGGTACCCTTCTCTGTCTTGGCACAATCGCTATCCTTACGGCCGTGCCGGCGTCTTCGCAACTGTCGAACGACCTGGCTGCCCAGCTTTCTCAAAAAGTGGATCAGCCTGTAATCGTCATACTGAAGAGCCAGCATCCGCTCGCCTATAAAGGCAGCAGTGAAGCCTTCCAGCGAGCCGCCACCATCGACCTCGAGCAGGCGCCGCTGATGGACGAGTTACGGCAAGTCCACGCGGTCAATATCAAGAATTACCACCTCGTGAATGCCATGGCTGCCACTGTATCCCGCGGCGAAGTGGAGAGATTGAAGACAAATTCCGCAGTGGCCTTGGTCGTGCGTGACAGCGTTATTCCACGACCGCATCGGAAAAACCAGATCTTCAATCCGCTGAATCTGGCGGTTCTGAATCCCGCCTCACTGACCCTCAACGTCCTGCCCGGCGCATGTTCCTCCACGACGCCGCAACTTGCCCCCGAGGGACTGGGTCTTACGAACACCGATTCCGACGATCCCAGCGCTCTTACCGCTCGATCTCTCGGCATTACCGGCGCCGGGGTGAAAGTTGCGTGGATTGCGGACGGCATCGACCCGAACAACATCAATTTCATTCGGTCCAACAACACGAGCGCATTCGTCGATTACCAGGATTTCACGGGGGACGGCCCCGGCCAACCCACCAGCGGCGACGAGGCATTCCTCGATGCCAACACCATTGCAGGCCAGGGCCTGCACACTTATAACGTGCAGAATTTCAGCGCCCAGCCCGACCCAACCGCCTGCAACATCCGCATCGAAGGCGTGGCTCCCGGTGCGAGCCTGGTAGGGCTCGATGTTTTCGGGACGTTCGAAGATACAACTGAATCCAATTTCCTTCAGGCCATCGACTACGCGGTCGAAACAGACCATGTTGACGTCATTAACGAATCCTTTGGATCCAACCAATTCCCCGACATCACTTCGCTGGATGCGACCAAAATGTTTGACGAAGCTGCTGTTGCAGCCGGTGTTGTAGTCTCCGTCTCCAGTGGCGACTCCGGAATCACCAACACCATCGGCTCGCCCGCCACCGATCCCCTGCTGATCGGCGTCGGCGCCTCGACGCAATTCCAGTTCTATGCGCAGACCAACTATGCCGCGGCTGACTACTTCGCCACCACCGGCTGGCTGAGCAATAACATCAGCGCGCTCAGTTCCAGCGGCTTCAATGAAACCGGAGCCACGATCAGCCTGGTCGCCCCGGGCGATTTGAGCTTCGCATCGTGCGACGCCAGCCCCGTATTCGCCGGCTGTGTAAACTTCAAAGGCCAATCGTCGAATGTGGAGGAGGCGGGCGGCACCAGCGAGTCGTCGCCATTTGTGGCAGGAGCCGCCGCGCTCGTGATTCAAGCCTACCGGCAGACTCATGGCGGAGCCACCCCGAGTCCGGCGCTGGTGAAGCAGATCCTGACCAGCACCGCATCCGATCTCGGCGCCCCTGCGGTGGAACAGGGTGCTGGCCTGCTGAATAGCTATCAGGCTGTTTTGCTCGCGGAGTCGATCTCCACCGGCGACGGTACTCCTCCGCCAAGCGGAAATACCCTGCTCCTGTCAGCAAACCAGTTGAATGCCGTCGGCACAGTCGGGGCAAGTAACAACTGGAGTTTGACGATTACCAATACCGGCTCCGTGACCCAGAAGGTTAGTCTTGCCGGGCGGACCATAGGTCCCAGCAAGAACGTGCAGACCGGTAGCGTCACTCTCAATGACGCCACCAGTCCGCAATTTACAAATTTCCAGGGACTTCCCAATAACTATGCGACCTTCACTTTCAATGTGCCGGCCGGGGCGAGCCGTCTCGACGCTTCCATTGCCTATCCCGGCAACCCCGCCCGCGGCAACAACGATCGGGTGCGGCTTATCCTGGTCGATCCGCAGGGCCGCTTTGCTGCCCATTCCCTGCCTCAGGGAGTCAGCAACTTTGGAAACGTGGACGTAATTTTGCCGGTTTCCGGCACCTGGACAGGCGTCATCTTCTCTATTGTTTCCGGCGACGGTGGAACGAACGGTCAGGTGTTTTGGCAGGTCGAAACACAACAGTTCCTGCCTTTTGCCACGATCCAGCCCAGCAGTCTTAAGCTGGCGCCCGGCAAGAGCAAGACTGTCACCGTAACGGCCACCAATCCGCTGTTGCCAGGAGACGCAGATGGCTCGATCGCGGTCACCTCGTCGCCGAGCGGCTTCAATACGACCATCCCGGTAACGTTGCGTAGCCTGATCCCAGTCTCAGGCCCCGCAGCGGTGGCCAATGGTAAGTTCAGCGGCGTTTTGACCGGCGGCAATGGCCGGAGTCCCGGTGAAGGGCAGATTCAATACTTCCAATTCAACGTCGGCGCTGGCATCAAGAACATCACCGCCAACCTTTCGCTCAGCAACGACTCTGCAAACAACGTCGGTCTCTATCTGGTCAGTCCGGATGGCGACGCTCTGGGATACGGCCAGAACAGCACGAACGGCACGAATACACTTGCGGCGAGCGCCTGGACCGTAAACCCGGTTCCTGGTCTTTGGACTCTGATCGTCGATTGCGCCCAAAATGTCGTCGGCAACGAGATTTCCGATGCTTTCACCGGTAGCGTCGCCTTCAACAAGGCTACGGCGACGGGATTGCCCAAGAATCTCGGCACGTTGGCCAACGGCGTGCCCGTCACCTTCACCGTCACCATTACCAACAACGGCCTGGCGGCGGAAGATTTCTTCCTCGATCCGCGCCTGGACGCCACGCAAGTCGTAGCGCTCGCACCCTTCTCGCAGGCGTCCGGTCTTGGGCTGCCGCTGGCGGTAGGTTCACCCCAGTGGTTTGTTCCCACCGAGACCTCGACCGTCGCGGTCTCCGCAACCGCCAGCTTGCCGATCATGTTTGATTTTGGCCCGAATTCGGGAGATCCGGATTTGCCAAGCGGAATCGGCACCACCGCTTCAGGTTCCTATACCCCGCTCGGAGGGACGGTCACTCCCGGTTTCTGGTTTGCCACGCCCTCTGAAATTGGACCTTACCCGGCCGGAGCGCCGGCAGGAACCGTATCGATGGCAATGCAGGCCACCATCAAGGAATTCGATTCGTCTATGACTTCCGAAACCGGCGACCTCATGCTGGCATCCATCAATCCGGCAACTACGTTCTCTCCGGTTGTCATCAACCCCGGCCAGACAGCAGTTGTTAACGTCACCATCACTCCGTCCGGTACTTCCGGCACCGAGGTGAGTGGCACGTTGTATATCGACGATTTTCTCACCAACGTACCTCCGTATGGGCAGCAAAGCGGTGATGAGATCGTCGCACTTCCCTACAAGTACAAAATCCAGTAAACATCAAACGCTCCACGGCAAGCCGACGAGTTTCGTCGACTTGTCGTGGAGTTCTCTCTATCCGTAATTTAAGGAATTTTCAGCTGTGATCTAGGATCGGACTTCGATTTGCCGGTTCATGCTCGTCCCAATTCTATCTTGGGGACTCATCTTCTCAGCCTTGGTAGGGCACTTTGGGATCGGCAGGAGCAAAAACAATCCCCGCATGAAACAGTGTGCCTGCTATGCGCGTGGCAATAGCAAGCAACTCCCGCTGCCCCAGGAAGACTTTGACCAATGGCGCCCGCGACATCTCCGGCAGATTTACGGCACGGCCGGTGCGAATGAGTGCCACGCTTTCGTCAGTCGCGGTCACGCTCGGCAGTTGGGGCGCCAGCTTTCGGGGATGAACAAACAGATCCTCGACAGTTCCCTGCTGCATGGCCGACTGCAGGTCATCAAGTTTGCAGGCATCCTCGATTTGAAACTCCGCTACGGCCGTGCGCCGCAATGCGGCAAGGTGGGCTCCGCAGCCCAATTTCTGCCCCATGTCATGCGCGATCGATCGCATATAGGTTCCAGAGCCCACGTGGGCGCGAAAGAAGGCTTGATCATTCTCCACATTGAGAATGACAAATTCCTTGATCTCCACCTGCACCGGTTTGAGCCGAACTTCCTGATTCTTGCGGGCCAGTTTATAGGCAGGAACTCCGGCAATCTTCTTCGCTGAAAACGGCGGGGGCATCTGCTGCAACCTGCCCTGGAACTCGGCAGCCAGCGCGCGGATTGCTTCTAGTTTGACGCTTACGCTTTGGGTAGGAGTGATCGGCTCGCCGTCGGCATCGTAGGTGCTGGTCGAAAAACCGAAGCGGATTGCACCCTCATATGTTTTCTCGGCGTGGGTGTAGAGTTGTGCCAGACGCGTGAAGTTGCCGACGACGAGCGGCAGGACTCCAGTCGCCGATGGATCGAGCGTTCCCAAGTGGCCGACCGA
>JBAQJU010000070.1:0-12136 GCA_049300475.1 Terriglobales bacterium
TCACGCACCAGGAAACCTCGAACAGCATCGAGTGCCGGTTCCACATCACAATCGGATGCCAGATGCGCCACGGCAATCCCAGTTCATACATCATGCCGGCAATCACGCTCGAGTATCCGAGGAACGAGACCAGCACCGCCGCGCGCAGTACTGGCCGGTAGCGCTCGAAGCCGAGCAGATAGACCGCGGCCGCAATCGCGAATCCTCCCGCCGACAGTCCCACGCCGCACAGCGTGCCGATTCCGACCCACAGTCCCCAGGGTTGCGCGTCGGTAAGGTGCGTTGCCCGAGCGAAGCCCAGTGCAAAACGGGCATAGGTGGCATAAAGTCCAGCCGCAAAGATCAGCGCTACAATCACGCGCCACAAGGTCACCGAGGGAAGATTTATTTTGGGCAGGTTGCGAGTCATTAGCCTAGCTCCTTTCCGTATCGTTATGGTTGTTGCGGCCATTGTCGCGGCCATTTTCGTGGTTGGCGATGCGCGGCCTGGGGAGTGCAATCGTGCCTTCCGCCCGAGCGACTGCCTCGCGCCGCTGCGTGATCCAGTACAAGCCCGAGAGTAGACTGCCACCCACCAGCACCACCGTGGGCACATCGCCCAGTGCGTTCGCGGTCAGCACGGGCATCGGCTGTTTCGGAGGCGCCGCGAACCCCAGCTTCTCAAACGGCACATCGGAGATGAAGAAGACCGACGTGCCGCCAGCTTCTTCGCTCCCGTAGATATGCTTGACGTAGCCGCCGCCCAGAATCCGGCGCTCTGCTTCGTCAAGAATGTCGTCGCGCCATCCAACCGTGGAGGCTCCCGTGGGACAAGCTTCCACGCAGGCCGGAGGCTGTCCCTTCACTTGCCGCGCCGCGCACATGTCGCATTTCTTCACGAATGGCACCAGTTTGTTCCACTCGTAGCGCGGCACGCTGAACGGGCAGGCCACCAGGCAGTATCGGCACCCGATGCATTTGCTCGCGTCGTAGGTCACCGGGCCGAGTGCCGTTTTCTTCAGTGCGCCCACCAGGCAGGCCGACGCGCAGGCCGGTTGCTGGCAGTGATTACACAGTTTGCGAACGAACTTCTCGCCATGCTCTTCGATCACCGTTAAATTGGTGGGCGAAAGCTTCGGCTCGCTCTCTGCCGGAAAGCCGTGCACCTGCTTGCAAGCCTGTTCGCAGCTCCGGCATCCGATGCATTTGGTGATGTCCACCAGGATTGCTCTTGTGCGTTCCATAATCTCCTCTTTCTCGTAGCGTGTGGAGCGACAGGCGCCTCGTCCGTCCACTTCTACTTATGCCAGGAAAAACTCACGCAGCAGATTCTGCCGAATATCCGGTGCCACTCGGGCCAGCAGGCCCGATTCCGGCAACCCGCCATCGGCGGCCAGGGCCTGCGACATCTCCGGCACCATCGCCGTCAAGCGCGTCAAAGAGTTCTGCAGCCAGGGAGCCACCATCGGTCCCTGCACCAGGTTCTTCTGGTTCACGGCCAGGTCGGGCGACTTCAAGAGCGCAATCCAGCCTTTTTCGTAAGGATCGTGCACGATAGTTTTCGGATCCTCGATCGCGTCATGATTGATCGCCATGATTACGCCTTCGACCGGGGACACCAGATCGATGGCCGTCTGCCCGCAGTGAATCGTCATGATCTTCTGGCCCTGACGGACCCAGCGGTTCTCGCCAATCACGTCAATCTTGTCGATCTTCCCAATCAGGTTGGCGGCAAAGCTGTCGATTCCGATCCGTGCATCATTGGGGCCTTCTCTCAACCCCCAGGTGTGTCCGGGATGAAACCAGTACCCTTGCGGTATCGCCAGGCCGGCGGTTTGCTGCATCCTGGGAGTAGCGATCGGTCCCAGGCCCGGCTGCGGACGCGCGGCCAGCTCATAAATTTCCGGCGAGCGGAAATAACTGATCGTGATGATCACGAGAAACATCAGCAGGACAAAAAGAATAGACATAACGCTCCTCCTAAGTGCTCGGGGCTGTATGGGCAGCTCCCGGAAGTCCGTTCAGGCGCGTGTGGCGTGGACAACTCGTTCGCGGCTTTTTCTTGCCCGCGCTGGTTCTGTTTTTTTTCTCGCTCGCGGTCCGCGCGCTTGCATCGCCTGAATCACACTGTGTATGTGCACGCGCATGCCAAACTTTCGAGCAGGGAAGAGCGCATGGGGAATCATCAGGTTGGGAGGAAGTTCAACGAGTTAGCGAAGCGAGCGATCCGCTTGACCGAGCAATTTGCTAATGCGTTCTGCGGACCAAAAGTATGTACTGCATTTTGCAGTGGTCATATGTCGGGGGTGCTCTAACCCGCGAAAACTGCGTGCTAGACTGACGCCAGCTACCTAATAAGCAAGATGCCCGACGAAGTCGCCAGCTCCGAAACACGCCGCCAACAGGCTGAACGCTACTACTACGCGGCCCTCGACCACGTAGCCGAAGGCAACGACGAGCAGGCGGTGGAGGACTACCGCCAATCCCTGGCCGCCGACCCCACCTTCACCGACGCCTTCCACGGCCTGAGCCGCGCCCTCCAGAATCTCGACCGACTGGATGAAGCGATTGAAGTCTCCAACCGCCTCGCGGAATTAGATCCCGACGACATCCTCGCCCACACCAGCCTGTCGATTATCTATCAGAAGAAGGGAATGGTCCCCGAAGCCGAGGCGGAAGCCAACAAGGCGCGCATTTTGGGATGGAAACAGCAGTTGAAAGGGAAGTAGCAGCGACGAAGGCGCTCTCTGGGACGGCGCTTGGACCTTCAGCCGCGAAGCGGCGATAGAGTGTAGCCCACGGCGCAAGCCGTGGGTGAGTGGCAGACAATCGAAGCCCCTACGGGCGAAGGAGCGCCACGAAAAAAGTTGACTTAGGTGTTAATCCAGAACAAGCTCTTGATTCAGAGCAAACGAGTGTTGCTCGCTATATTCGTTCTTTGACAAATTGAACCGGGAGCCGCACCCTCCACAGGTAACGGAAAGGAGAAGATAACCTCTAACTCCTTAATTCTGGAATATTTTGCAAGGAAATTCACGCTAAAATCTTGATTCCAATAGATCGGAGGGGGAGGGGTAGGAGTACTAAACTGGTAAACAAAACGAGGAAAATAGAGAACTCACCGACCACCAATTGATGTTCCGTTTTCCTCACCTCGCCCCATGCTTCCTGCGCTTGATGCGGGTTTAGAATTACCCCATGCGTGAAGTCATCATTGCTTCTTCTGTCCGCACTCCTGTCGGCCGTGCTTTCAAAGGGACGCTGCGTGCTACGCGTCCGGATGAACTTGCTGCCGTTGCGATCAAGGGCGCGCTTGACCGTGTGCCGCAACTTGACCGGAAAGAGATTGAAGACGTCATCCTCGGCTGCGCCATGCCTGAGGCCGAGCAAGGAATGAACGTGGCCCGCATCGCCTCGCTGCGCGCGGGTTTGCCGGTCGAAGTTTCGGCGGTGACCATCAACCGCTTCTGCTCCTCGGGACTGCAAGCCATCGCCATGGCTGCCGAACGCATCATGAGCGGGGGCGCGGAGGTCATGGTCGCGGGCGGAACCGAATCGATGTCGATGATCCCGATGGGCGGCAACAAAATTTCGGTCAATCCCTGGCTGGTGGAGCACTATCCAGACGCGTATCTCTCGATGGGACTGACTGCCGAGCGCGTCGCCGAACGCTTCGGCATCACCCGTGAGCAGTGCGACGAGTTCTCGCTCCGCAGCCATCAGAAGGCGCTCGCCGCAATTGCCGCCGGCAAATTCGAAGACGAATGCGTCGCTGTGCCCGTGAGTTTCACCACGCCGAATGGGTCGAAACCGAAACGCCAGGAGATTACCTTCAAAGCCGACGAAGGCCCGCGCGCCGATACGTCGCTCGAAGCGCTCCGCGCGCTCAAGCCGGCCTTTCACATGAAAGGCGTGACCACCGCCGGTAATTCCTCGCAGATGTCCGACGGGGCCGCAGCGGCGGTGGTGATGTCGGCGGAGCGAGCAAAGGCGCTGGGCATAACGCCGATCGCTCGCTACGTTGCCTTCGCCACGGCCGGGTATAAGCCGGAGGAAATGGGACTCGGCCCTGTGTTTGCGATCCCGAAGGCGCTCAAACTGGCCGGATTGAAGCTGGCGGATATCGACGTGATCGAACTGAACGAAGCGTTTGCAGCGCAGTCGCTGGCGGTCATTAAAGAGGCAGGCCTCGATCCTGAACGAGTAAATCCCAACGGCGGCGCGATCGCATTGGGACATCCGTTGGGCTGCACGGGTGCCAAGCTGACGGCGACAGTGATCCGCGAAATGAAGCGCCGCAAGGCCCGTTACGGCATGGTGACCATGTGTGTCGGTGGCGGCATGGGCGCGGCCGGGATCTTTGAAAATTTGTCCTGAGGCTTTTCTGCCTTTGCCGGTAATTATGTTCGGCGGCGGGATTTGGGGTAACCTTAGAGCTGCCAAGGAACGTCCAAGTAAGTAGAACGACAAGGATGTTGGCCGGGCAGCCTCGCCGCGGTTGGAGGTGCTTTATGCGGCTCTCCGCTCTTGTCATTGTCTCGATCTTGTTAGCTTCATCGAGTCTTACCGCAGAGCATTCGTCGAGTTCGGGCAGTTCCGCGAGTTCCGGTGGGTCTGCGAGTTCAGCTTCCCACAGCAGTTTTTCGAGTGGGTCAAGTTCATCCGCATCCAGTTCGTCGCGAAGTTCGGCAAGCAATCACAGTTCCAGCAGTTCAGCGCCGCATTTTGCCGGCACGTCGAGGTCGCCAACGTCAAGAGTGTCGTATGGGAACGCCGCCCAGGAAAAGAAAGTCGGACGAAGCTTCTGGCATCCGTTCCGAGGGGCGAAGCCTCCGGTCGCAGAATTCCATCAACCCATTCGATGCGTGAAAGGACCGTGCGCGGTTTGCCCGCCGGGACATTCGCGCAGCGGCGGTGCCTGCGTAGTCACGACGTCATGCGGTGCGGGGCAACCGTGGAACGGATTCGGTTGCGGCACGCAATTCTGGTCGAATGATTGCGCCTCGCTGGCCAACCAGCTTGCCGCCGTGCGGCGCCAGATGCAGGGGCAGAACGATCCGGGGCAGAGCCTGATTTACCGGACTTTGCAGAAGCAGTACGAGTCGTGCCTGGCGCGCTACGGCGGCGCAACGTTCAGTTCGTACGCGGATCTGTTTGATAATCCGTAACCGCGCTGGGCGAGTTTGAGCGGTAAAATAGGGCTGCGTGCTGATATGTCGCGCGGTGCGGCAGGCTTTCATTCAAACTTTTTCAATTCAAAATTTGCCGATCATTTTGACTACCACCATCCCGAGGAATGAATATGGCTACGACTGCGATTCCAAAGACCAAAATTCTTGGCGGCGGCTTCCTGCTGGAAGAACGGCAGACCGCCGAGGTGTTCACTCCCGAAGATTTCACCGATCAGCACCAGATGATCGGACAGACGACAGAAGAGTTTGCGGTCAACGAAATTTTGCCGAACGCGGAGAAGATCGAGCACAAGGATTTCTCCATTTCGCGAGAGTTGCTCAAAAAAGCCGGCGAACTTGGCCTGAGCGGGGTCGAGATTCCCGAAGCTTACGGCGGGCTCGAGATAGACAAGGTAACAGCGGCGGTCATCGCCGACCACATCGCCAAGTATGCCGGTTTTGCGACGACCTGGGGCGCGCACAGCGGCATCGGCATGCTGCCCATCGTTTATTTTGGCACCGAAGAGCAGAAGCAGAAATATCTGCCGCGGCTGGCTGTGGGAGAGATGGTCGGCGCGTATGCCTTGTCGGAAGCGTCTTCCGGTTCTGATGCCATGAACTGTCGCGCCCGCGCCGAGCTTTCGCCCGACGGCAAGCACTACATCCTGAACGGCGAGAAGATGTGGATTACCAACGCCGGCTTTGCCGACCTGTTTACGGTGTTCGCGAAGATCAACGGCGAGAAATTTTCGGCATTCCTGGTGGAACGAACTTTCCCCGGATTTTCGGTCGGCGCGGAAGAGCACAAAATGGGCATTCGGGGTTCGTCGACCTGCCCCATCATCCTCAATGATTGCAAGGTGCCGGTTGAAAACCTGCTCGGCGAAATCGGCAAGGGTGCGACGATTGCCTTCAACATTCTCAACATCGGCCGCTTCAAACTCGGCGCCATGTGCGTAGGTGGTGCGCGCGTTTCGGTCGAGCATGCCGTGGCCTATGCCAAGCAGCGCAAGGCGTTCGGCAAGGTGATCGGCGACTTCGGCCTGGTGCGCGAAAAAATCGCGAACATGGCAACGCTGATCTATGTCGGCGAGTCGCTCGTCTACCGCACGGTTGGCATGATGGACGTGTTGCTCTCGGAGATCGACAAGGCGGGTTCCGACGCCGCGAAAGAGACGCGCAAGGCGATCGAGGAATACGCGGTCGAGTGCTCGATCCTGAAAGTGTGGGGATCGGAGATGATCGACTACGTCGTCGACGAAACCATGCAGATCTATGCGGGCTATGGATTCGTCGAGGAATATCCCGCCGAACGCGCCTATCGCGATGCGCGCATCAATCGCATTTTCGAAGGCACCAACGAAATCAACCGGCTCATCATTACGGGCTTCCTGTTGAAGCGCGCCATGAGCGGCCAGTTGCCGCTGATGCCGGCGATCAAAAAGCTGATGGACGAAGTGCTGAGCGGGCCGTCGACGGGCGACGAAATCGAAGGACCGCTGGCCGAAGAGCGTAAGCAGGTTGCGAACGCCAAGAAACTTGGGCTGTTTGTGTCCGGAGCGGCGACGCAGAAATACATGGCGACCATCCAGGATCAGCAGGAAGTGATGGGCGCAATTGCCGATATGACGATCGAGATTTACGCCATGGAATCGGCCGTGCTGCGCGCGCAGAAACTCGTCGAGCAGAAAGGCGAAGGTGCTGCTGCGTTACCCATCGCGATGACGCAGGTCTACATGACACAGGCGCTCGAGAAGATCGAAGCGGCTGCCAAGAAGGTGATTGCCGACGTAGCCGAAGGCGACATGCTGCGCACGCAGTTGGCAATCGTTCGGCGACTCGCAAAGCACGAGCCGTTCAACACAATTCCACTGCGCCAGCAGATCGCGCAGAAGACGATGGAGCGGGGGAAATACTCGCTGATGTAAGAGTCAGCGGCGTGATGCGTTGCGCGCAGCACGCCGCGTTATCGCTATCAGTCTTTCGGAAAATTCGGATCCGCTTTTACCTCTTCGATCTGCTTGGTGTGGCGTTCGCTGTGCGCCGAGATCAGCAGAATCCACTGGTAAGCGTCCAACGGGCCGAGTACCGGATGCGGGCCAAAGTGATCGCGCAGATCGTCGTGCGTGGTCCTGACATAGTCCATGGTGGCGGTGCGCGCTTCTTCGAAGGCTTTTGTGACTTCCTCGCGATTGGCCCAGCGGCCAGTGGGCTTAAGAAATTCGGGCGCTTGCACCTTGTGGCTCCGGTCGGGAATCATTTTCAGAATCTGCTCGTCCGTAACTTTCACTGCGGCGCGCTTTTCGGGCATGGCTGGGCCGGCCATGAATTTTTGCCGTACCAAGCCCAAAAGGGACGACTCAGCTACCGTTATATGTTCTGAAACCTCCGCCACGGACCAGCGGTCGGGAGCGGGCTTGAACTTCCATTGTTTTTCTGACAGGCCTGCAATCGACGCCAGAAAAGCGTCGTGCGTCGCCTGAAGGCTCTTAAGTGCGGCTGCGCGCTCTTCCGAAGTGATCGTCGTGGAAGCGGTCGTGGCGGTTTGCGCCACCGAGAAGGTTAGAGCGATGAGACAGAATGCCATCACGGAAAGAAAGCGGGATAGCGCAAACTTCATGGTTCCTCCGGTTCAGATGGTCAGTTTGATTGAAGGTTTCAGCAAGCCGTTCAGGAAGGCTCAACCTCCCGGAATTCCCATGAGCGGGATTCCGGCAGGCCGCCGAGACTTCATGAACGGCTCAGCTTGCCGATGTCTTACTTTCCGGGAATGTAGCTCAGATCCGCGCGGAACTCGACAATTTCGCTGTAGGTATGATCGATCGAGCCGTTGAGTCGTTCGATGACCGACATGGCTTCCTGCTCTCCGAAGGCTTCGCGCAGCACATCGCGCAGCGGCTTGACGGTGGGATCGTCCTCGAAGGAAGCCCAGTTGGCGTGGTCCACGAGCAGAGCGTAGGTGCCTCCGGGCCCGCCATTTACGAGTCTTACCCAGTTATAGTGGAACGGCCACTTGGTTTTTTCCGCGGCGTCGTGCATGCGGGCGATGGCGCTGCGGAAATCGTCGCCCTTGCCGTATCGAATGTGAAAGGTCGTGACGCTGGTGTATTTGGCGTTCATTTCGGGGCCCGGATTGCTCACTTTCGGCATCGTCTCGTAATAGGAAGCGGTGCGCGTCTCCACGTAGGGAGCGATCACCTTGTTGTACTCCTCTTCATCGGCGGCGTCGGGAACGGAGGGCTTGTCGAGATCGGCCCAGTGCATGCCATCCCTGCCCACGACATAGGATCCGCTGTGCTCGCCGGTGAGCACTTGGAGAACCCACAACACCTGCGAATCTTTTTGCTGTTTGTGCCAGGCGACTTTCGCCTTGCGTCCGGCTTCGTATTGCTGAATCATGCCATTCTTGGGCGTTTGAAATTCCAGCGAAGTGACCGTGCTCTTGTCTCCCTGTGCGACTGCTGAAAGCGCAGCCAGCAACAGGGTGGCGCCGACGGATAGGACCGTAGTCAATTTCATCTCTCTCCTCTAAATTTTGGATTGGAATCCGGCATTGCGAAATGCGCCGGAGTCTACTTTCTTGGCTTGGGGAACAGCCGCCATTCTACACACATTCCGCCGTCCACGCGGTCGTAGTCGCGAACACGCAATCCGGCCAATTTGTAGAGAGGGAAAAAACAGATTTGGTGGACCTGGTCGGGATCGAACCGACGACCTCTTCCATGCCATGGAAGCGCGCTCCCAGCTGCGCCACAGGCCCACATTGGGAAGCGAGCCAAACGCGCGGCTCGCCCGGATCCTGCGCTGCGCAAAAACCGCTTGCTCAGGATGACGACTGGATTACCTCCTAATTCTCGCCCAGCTTTCACGTTGCGTCAAACTCATCTAGGATATGGGAGGCAAAAAGAAAGGAGACGATGGGAGCATCATGTCGAACCTGCGAAACAATTCCTCTCCGAGATTCCGGCGGCGGATTTTGCATGTGGTGAATTTCTTGGGGTCAATAAGCCTCTGTTACATCGGCTCGTTGGCGGCCGCTGGAGGTGCGTCGTCCGTGGCCCTGGCTCAGCAAACAAAAGGCTCGGCGGCTCCTCCCGTGGCGTATGCATCGGTGAGTGAAGTCAACAATATTCTGGCGCAGGTGAAGCAGACGGCCGCGGCGATCGAGGCCGATCTGGATCGGGCGCACATCGAGAGATGGAAGACCGACGGCGCGACCAAGCGGCAGACGCAGGCCAATGTGGACTCGATCCAGCGCAATCTGCAGTCGGCGCTGCCCGAGATCGTTACGCAGGTCAACAACTCGCCCGAAGATATGGCCGCCAGTTTCAAGCTCTACCGCAACCTGGATGCGCTCTATGACGTGTTTGGCTCGGTGGTGGAGTCGGCGGGAGCATTCGGATCGAAAGATGAATTTCAAAGTCTCAGCAACGACATGAACGGCCTGGAGAGCGAGCGGCGCGCGTTGGGCGAACGTGTGCAGAAGCTGGCCGGCGCCAAAGAAGAAGAGCTCGGGCGTCTGCGGGCGGAGGTCAAAAAGTTGAGCGCGGCGCCGCCGCCGCCGCCGAAGAAGATCATTGTGGATGACACCGAGCCTGCTCCGAAAAAGCCGGCTAAGAAGAAGACGACGAAACCGGGGACGAAGACGAAAACGCCTGCGAAGCCTCCGACGGCGGCGACGCCGAGTGCCTTACCCAGCAATTGAAGGATTGCCAGAATGAAGCTCCCATCGGGAGATAGGCGATTTCGAAGCTAATCATTAGGAGCGTTATGCCAGATTTTCCCGCAGGGGGGAACACACCCGTAAATCGTCTAGGGAACCGTTCCGAGTATGTCTCCGGCGGGGAGTCCATTCCCGTTAAAAGCGACCCAACCGGTTTGTTCAGCGTCACCGGCCAGCATAAGCACCGGCGATACTGCCCCCGCCCACTCGCCTAAGAAGTTGCTTCCCTGGCCAGTCTTAGGGGTGTTGGCAACCACCCAGTACTGCTTTCCACCGGTCACCGGAACGGAAGCAAAGTTGGCAACCGCAAGCTGGCAGCAGGTGAAGGATTTGGGCAGGTTGCCGACGGTCACAGGGCCCGCCAGCAGTCCTCCCGGATGGCCCTTGCTGTCTTTATAAATGCTGAGGTTTACCTGGTCCGCTCCATTTCCGTAGAAGAGGATGGCGGCCCGCACCTCCGAAATATGAGAGTTCGCTTTCGGGGTAAAGGGCATGGCGATGAAGTCAGAAATACCGACTAAGGAATTGGGTCCCGAAACCAGCCAGGTGTCGATGTAGTTGTAAAGATTCGTAGGATCGGTCCCCAGACTGCTGTAGATGGTGGTCAAACCTTGTGGGGCTTCCGGGGCGGGCACGGCAACCGCCAACGTTCCCTTGTGATGCCACCGGGGCGGCTGCTCCACGGTTTGGCCGAATAGGGACAAGTTCGAAATCGTTACGAGACACGCCACCAGAAATATCTTTTTCACCAGTTCTCCTCCTCATGCCTTCCACGTCATGCCTTCCATAGTAAATGGTGCGACTTGCATCCGAGAGCTACCGGGACCGCCCCCAAAATCTCGCATGACGTACCTTTCTATCTCATGACCGCCCTGCCGGTGCACTCCGGCATTTTCGCGATGGTAATGCCAAACTACATGTTTGGCACTTATTTTTTCAACCATACAAGAAATAGAAAGTGCATCCGATGCGGAATTCCTCATGTGACTTCAAAAGCGTCCCCAATCATATGGGATCCCGCGAACGGCAACCCAGCGGACCGTTTCGTTGACGCGAGCAGAGGCGAATAGACGGCGCAAGCTTGCGTGAGTGCCATTTCACTAACTGACTTTTTTGTCGATCCTCACCAAAAGAACTTGACTTAATTCCAGCCCTGACCTCAACTGGATCCGGGGCCCACACCGTGCCGCTTGAACGCTTGTTCCGCTCAATGGTTTCCCGGCGCCCCACGGCGCGCGGCTGTTTTCCCAACAAAATGCACAACTTACGCTGGGAACCAGCGCACCTCGGCCGGGGTCTAAGTAACTAGGCGGGAATTCCAGAGGAGTGGCTTCAGCCGAAGAAGATTCCTGCTTTTTGGGCCGTGATAACTCTATAATTGAAGGCGCGCCGTCATGGCGGGAGCTACGACATTGGGCGATCTTGCTGGCGCTATCGGGGCCCGAATTGAAGAGTCGGCCGTCATCGCGGAATTGAAGGCCGGGTCGGAGGACGCGTACGCCCGGCTGATCGGAGAATTTCACCAGCCCATTTATAGCCTTATCTATCGCATCGTGAATGACCCGTCCGATGCGGCCGACACCACGCAGGAAGTATTTCTTAAGGTCTTCCGGGGAATGAAACATTTCCATGGCGAGTCGAGCCTGAAGACCTGGATCTACCGGATCGCGCTGCACGAGGCCTCCAACCGAAGGCGCTGGTGGTTCCGGCACAAGGCGCAGGAAACGCCGATTGAGCCGGTGGAGACGGGCGAGAATCAATTTTCCGGCGAAGCGCGGCTGGTGGATCGCGGAGAGTCGCCGTTCGATCTGTTCGCACATGCCGAGGTGCGGGCCGCGGTCGAACTGGCGCTCACGCACGTGCCCGAACCTTACCGGACGGCAATCATCCTGCGGGATCTGGAAGAAATGTCTTATGAGGAGATCGCGGAGGTTTTGCAGATCTCGCTCGGGACGGTGAAATCACGCATCACGCGCGGGCGCGACGCTCTGCGCAAGAAGCTGGCGAAATATGTGCGGGAAGCGGGTCCGGAGCTGGGGTTGGTGGTTCCGGCCGTTCCAGTCGTCGTTCCGGCTTATGAGAACGCGCCAGAATTGAATCGGCGTTCGAGCGGGGGTAGAGAGGCAGAGGTGACATCATGAAGTGCGCCGAGTACAAGAGACTGTTTTCTCCGTACCTCGACGGTCAGGTGAGCGGGGCCGAGATGCACGCGCTCCAGAAGCATATGCAGGAATGCAACGGTTGCGCGCGGGAGTATGCGGAG
>JBAQJU010000071.1:0-13789 GCA_049300475.1 Terriglobales bacterium
GTGCAAGGGGTTCGCGGGATCTTTCTCCAGTTTCTGCCGCAGCCGTAGGATGTGATTATCCACCGTCCGCGTACTGGGATAATTCCGGTATCCCCAGACGAAGTTCAGTAATTCCTCTCGCGACAGCACGCGCTCCGGATTCTGGATCATGAACTTCAGCACCTTGAATTCCTGCGACGTCATCGGCACCAGCGCGCCCTCCCGCCACAGCTCCATCCTCGTGAAGTCCACCTTCACGTCGCCAAAGCTGAACGTGTCCGCCAATGGAGCTTGAGTCGCCCGCCGCCGCATCGCCGTCCGCACCCGGGCCAGCAATTCCCGCGGACTGAACGGCTTGGTCACGTAGTCATGCGCCCCCAACTCCAGCAGCAGCACTTTGTCCATCACTTCGGTGCGGGCGCTCAAAATGATGATCGGCAATGATGGCGCCACCTGGTTAATCTCCCGGCAAATATCCTGGCCAGGCACGCCCGGCAGGCTCAGGTCCAGCACCAGCACCGACGGAGGCGCTGCCCGGAACATCTCCAGACCCTCCGTTCCGTTCGCCGCCACTTCCACGACGAACCCTTCCCCTTCAAACAACCGGCGCAGCGCTTTCTGGACGGCTCGGTCATCCTCGATTACCAGTATTTTTTCCCTGCTACCCGGAGCCATTTCCATGGTCGACCCCGACAACGAGCTTTTCAACATAGACGTCCCCACATCCGCCTGAAACTGGCCTGTATCATACCGCTAAACTCTAGCCTGTTCTGGGCCTGCTGGCTGCAGCCGGGAAGAGAAAGTGACAACGATTTTACAATTTATTGACAATCCTCGAAGAGCAGGAACGCGCTCGGGGCGCGCCAAACATCGCGCACTTTGCGATGGTGCGTTCCCAAGTCCGATCTCCATCCCGGCCACCGCGCGGCCGGCCGCGAAACCTGAAATACCTCTGCGTGCTAGACTGCACGCAATTTAACCCCATGCCGCATTCACCATTAGCGAGAAGTCCGCTTCTCAATCCACCACACGCCAACCCAAGCCGGCACCGCGCCCGCAAGCCCTGCCAGCTTGCTCTTACATTAATTACTATCGTTGTGATTGCCCTGGCCGGTTGCGGCTCTCAACGTTCCACGACCCCCGCAGTCATCGTCACCTTCACTCCCGCTTTCACGCCGCCTGCTTCCATGAACCCCGGCGCCACTGCCGGCATCGCCGCCACCATCACCAACGACAATCGGAACGCCGGCGTAAACTGGTCCGTAACCTGCAGCAACGCCCCTTGCGGAAGCTTCAGTCCCACTTCCACACCCAGCACCACTCCCACGACGTACACCGCTCCTCCAACCGTTCCCACCGGAGGCAGCGTCACCATAACCGCCACCTCGATCACAGACAAAACCAAGTCCGTGTCAGCCACCATCAACATTACCTAGTGTGCTGTCCCGGAAATTCGCGGCGTAAAGTGTGAGGCTTTGAAAGGGCGCGGCTTGAACAGGCTGCGGAAAAACTCAATATTGCGCTTGATCTTGGGTGGCGCAGCGGTTTACCGCTGCGATAAACGGCCTCCGAGTCTTCGCTTACCTCGAAACCTAACTCCGACTTCGTTCGCCGGGTTCCGGTACACCACATTTAGGAGGCTGCGGAGTATCGCGCGACGGTAAGACTCGACATTCTGCAGCAAGTGATCGGAACAGCGAAAACACAAAAGCCGGTCCGCCTGAAAATCCAAAATGAAATTCTCAACGAGAGAGCGCCTGAAGAAAACTTCTTGACTTAGCCCCAAAGAGACTCAAACTGGAACTGGTCTACTGGTCTCGTAAATGGTTTTGAGAACCAATCACGAGCCCCTAATGCGGGCCTAAGTCCTTATCCCAGAATACTTTGCCTGGAATTATCTTTGTATTCAATACTTTGTGGACATCAAGGTGCCCTGAGATGCGATGGATGAGCGGCATCATGCATCTAAGTCTCACGCGCTCAAGACTTTGCCCCTAACTATCATCGGCTCAAGACTTTGGAAGGAATTAATCGCTAAAATATTGATTCCAATAGGCCAAGGCATAGGGGGGAGGGGGTGGAAAGGGGTACAGACCGGGCGCATACCTGACACTGCAGAGAGTGGTACAGAGCGGGCACATCCCGGACAGAATAGATCGGGAGCATTCCTGAGACAGCGACGATTGGTAGGCGCGCAGGCGGATTCCGGAGGCCTGTTAGGGGTAACGACTCTGAACCCGAGCAACGAAAGCCGAAACCCACGATTCGAGGTGTTAAAATAGCTACAGTTCTTTGCTGGCTCCACCCACCAGTGGGGGCGTCCCGGATTCGACGGAGATGCTTGCGGCCAGGAGGCATGCCGGGGTGCACACACCCGTAATCGCGTGCAAAATGATAATTGCCAATCAACAAATGGCATACGCAGCCTAATTAGTTAGGCAGCCGCTCTCCGCAGCTTCGCCCTCGGGCTGCGAAAGAGCGTCGCACAGAGGGCTGCTCTTCCCGGCTACGTCTGGGCCGGGAGGCTAAGATCTCAGGCTAGCGTCTGCGGTTTCTTGTCCGTTCTGAGCCGACGACGCGAACGTCTTGGGGTAATGCCCAAGGCATGAACCGGAATAAGCATGTAGTCTCCTAGCCAGTAACATTTTCGGACGCGGGTTCGACTCCCGCCGCCTCCACCATCATCATTAGTTCTTCATAAATCTGTGTCCCTCGCACCCGTTTTGCGCCGAGACTCAACTCGCCCTTGGCTCCTTCAGGCGCAATACCAACCTTCATCAGAAGGCATCTTTTGCACCCAACAATGAATTGGACCGAACCCCAGGTCATCGCCATGTGTTGCAGATCACTGACCGATAAGCTGCGAACATGATCAATAATAATTGATGCTTGGATAATCGCTTGCCGATGCAGACAAACTGAACTCTCATGAATACTAAGAACCTCTTCTTTATAGGTGTCATCCTGGCGGCCAGCGGGCTGATCTCGCCTCCAATTGCGCTCTTGGCTGGACTGATCTACGGCCTATCCTTTGTTCATCCTTATCATGTCGATGCCAAAAAGCTTTCTACATTTCTCTTGCAGGCATCGATTGTTTTGCTTGGCTTTGGAATGGACCTGCATCAGGTCGTGCGCGCGGGCCGCACCGGATTCTTCTACACCGCATTCAGCATCAGCTTCGCCCTCCTGATGGGCCTTGCGATCGGACGATTCTTCAAGGTCCAACACATTCCGTCTCTGCTGATCAGCGCGGGCACTGCGATCTGCGGCGGCAGCGCCATCGCGGCCGTTGGCCCGGTGGTGAATGCCGGTGAAGAAGAGATGGCGGTTTCGCTCGGAACTGTGTTTGTCCTGAACTCGATTGCCCTGTTTCTGTTTCCCGCCGTCGGCTACGCACTCCACCTCAGTCAGAATCAGTTTGGCCTTTGGTCCGCCCTCGCCATTCACGACACCAGTTCGGTCGTCGGCGCGACCGCCAAGTACGGCGCCCAGGCGTTAATGGTCGGCACCACCATCAAGCTCACGCGGGCGCTCTGGATCGTGCCCGTAGCATTGGTGATAGCGATCTTTAATAAAGGCAAAGCGAAGATTAAGTGGCCCTGGTTCATCTTGCTGTTTTGTCTGGCCGCAGTTGCCGGAACCTATCTGCCAGTCTTCGGCCCCGCATATCCAAAACTGAGCTCCCTTGGAAAAGACGGACTCACTGTCACGCTCTATCTGATCGGTACGGGACTGTCGAGATCCACGTTGAAACAGGTTGGAGTACGGCCCCTTCTTCAGGGAATCCTGCTCTGGGCAATCGTGGGGACATTGTCTCTAGTACTCATCCGATTCGGGTTCATTTCAATCTGATGGCGTCGCGAATACAATCTTCGACCTCCTGGGAACAACGTATGCCCGAGCAGTCAAACTTCATAAGCGCGAGACGCTCTAACGCTCGACATGCGTCCAAACCCGGCTTTTCCCCACATGACGGAAATCACATCCAGACCCGTCGGGGATCACATCGCTTCGGCCGGTTCTGGGAAAGAATGCTTGGTGGAAGCGTTCCAGGATCTCCCGGCAATATCTGTGTGTGGAAGGAAAGCCCGCAGATCGGCAAGGGCTCGTTGTGAGTCCGCGGGAACGGAAGTGAGCGGGGAAACATTGCGTGACAGCCGCTGCAGGCCTGGTTATCGGATTCTGCGCGGCCATGAAGTCCAATTGATTTTCGCATCAACTAAAATGGAGGAGACATTATGGCGGTCACAAAGCAGCAAGCGCTCGATTACCATTCCAGCGGGCGTCCGGGAAAGATTGAGATCTCTCCCACAAAACCCTGCCGTACGCAGCGGGATTTGAGCATGGCCTACACCCCAGGCGTGGCCCAACCTTGCCTGGCGATCCACGACAACCCGCAGGATGCTTTCAAATACACCGGCCGCGCCAATCTGGTGGCGGTGGTCACCAACGGCACCGCCGTTCTCGGCCTGGGGGATATTGGGGCACTGGCCGGTAAACCAGTAATGGAAGGCAAGGCCGTGTTGTTCAAACGCTTTGCCGACGTCGACGTTTTCGATATCGAGATCAACAGCCATGATCCCGACGAAATCATCAAGGTCTGCCAGTTGCTGGAGCCGACGTTCGGCGGCATCAACCTGGAAGATATCAAGGCGCCGGAATGCTTCTACATCGAAGAGACTTTGAAGAAGACGATGAACATTCCGGTGTTCCACGACGATCAGCATGGCACCGCAATCATCACGGGCGCGGCGCTGCTCAACGCGTTGGAGTTAGTGGAAAAGGATATCTCCAAGATCAAGGTGGTATTCAACGGCGCGGGGGCATCGGCAGTTGCTTCGGCCGAGCATTATGTCCGCCTGGGCGTGAAGCGCGAGAACATCTGGATGGTCGATACGAAGGGTCTGGTCTACGAGGGCCGTACGGAAGGCATGAACCCGTACAAACAGCGTTTTGCGCAAAAAACCAAGCTGCGCACGCTGGCCGAAGTGGTGGATGGCTCGGACATGCTGGTGGGCCTGTCGGTAAAGGGCGCGTTCACGCCAGAGATGGTGAAATCGATGGCGCCGAAGCCGATCGTGATCGCGATGGCGAATCCCGATCCGGAGATCACCTACGACGACGCGCGGGCAGTCCGAAAAGACATTCTGATGTGCACGGGCCGCGCGGATTATCCCAACATGGTGAATAACGTTCTGGGCTTTCCGTTTATTTTCCGTGGAGCCCTGGACGTGCATGCGACGGCCATCAACGACGAGATGAAGCTGGCCGCCACGCGTGCGTTGGCGGCGCTCGCGAAAGAGGATGTCCCAGACTCGGTGTGCCGCGCCTATGGCGTGGAGCGCATGAAGTTCGGGCCGGACTACCTGATTCCAAAACCGTTCGACCCACGCGTGCTGATCTGGGAAGCGTCGGCTGTGGCCGAAGCGGCTATTAAGACAGGAGTGGCGCGGAATCCGATTCCGCTGGATGAGTATCGCAACCAACTGGAACGTCGTTTGGGCAAGGCCCACGAGATTGCCCGCACGATCATCCAGAAGGCGCAAGCCAAGCCGAAGCAGGTCGTTTTCCCGGAAGGCGAGCACGAGAAGATTCTGCGCACGGCGCACAATCTGATCGAGGAAAAAATCGCGCTGCCCATCCTCCTCGGCAACCCAACCGTGATCAAGGATCAGGCCAAAGAGCTTGGTCTGGATCTCACCCAAGCCAAGATCGTCGATCCTGAGTCTTCTCCGCTACTCGAACCGTACATCCTGGAACTGTTCCGCCTCCGGCAGCGCCGGGGTGTAACGCTCACCGAAGCTCGGACCCTGATGAAGGATCACAATGTGTTTGGCTCGATGATGGTGCGCATGGGCCAGGCCGATGCCCTGGTTTCGGGCGTCAGCCAGCATTTCCCGGAAACCATTCGGCCCGCTCTGCAGATCATTGGCACGCGTGAGGGATTGCGCAGAGTCTCGGGCTGCTACCTGATGATCACCAAGGCGAGAAAGCTCTACCTGCTGGCCGATCCGACCGTGAACATTGAGCCTACGGCGGAGGATCTGGTCGAGATCGCGCTGTGCGCGGCCCAAACGGCGCGCCGTTTCGACCTGACGCCGCGCGTGGCGATGCTTTCGTTCTCCAGCTTTGGGAGCACCCGGCATCCGCAATGTGAGAAGGTGCGCCGGGCGGTCGAACTGCTTCACAAAGCCGACCCAACCTTGATCGTGGATGGCGAGGTCATGGCCGATCTGGCAGTTTCGCCGGAGGCGCTCGAGAAGGCTTATCCGTTCAGTTCGTTGAAGGACGGCGCCAACGTGTTGATCTTCCCCGATCTGGGGTCGGCCAACATCGCGTACAAGCTGCTCTCCAAGCTGGGCGGCGGGGAAACTCTGGGCCCAATCCTGATGGGCATGGCCAAGCCCGTGCACCTGGTGTCGCGCGACACGGAAGTGGAGGAGATCGTCAACGTGGCAGCACTGGCCGTGGTGGACGCGCAGGAGAACGAAGCCCCTGCCTGGACCGCGGCGCCCAAACCGATGGAGCTGGTTGGAGAGTAAGAGCCATCGCGAACTATGAATAAAGCAAGAGGGGCACGGCCACAGCCGTGCCCTTTGTTTCCGCGGAGCAAGTCCGGCGGTTTCGAGTAGCCTTAACCAAGAAGAAAAACCATAATATTAATGAAAGCACTGGATATGATCGGCGCGAAATCCTGTTGATCGAACACCCTTGACCGAGGATCCTATTTCCATGACGGATGTCCTGCACGCAAGCTCACCTAATATCTTCCAAGTCAGGCAACAGATCCGGGAAAGCTACGCTGCTTTCAAGGCAAAGGGTCTCAAGCTCAATCTGACGCGAGGCAAACCGTCCCCGGCTCAGCTCGACCTGAGCGCTGAGTTGCTATCCCTTCCTGGTTCGGCCGGCTACATGGCTGAGGGCGCGACCGATTGCCGCAACTACGGCGGACTCCAAGGGTTGATCGAAGCCCGCAGATTGTTCTCCGGCATCATGGGAGCCGCGCCAGAACAGCTGTTCATCGCCAACAACTCCAGTCTCGCCTTGATGCATGACGTAGTCGTCTACTCGTTATTGAAGGGAACATGCGATAGGGCGACGCCCTGGTCGAAGGCAGGAGACGTGGCATTTTTGTGTCCCGTTCCCGGCTATGACCGCCATTTCAGAATCTGCGAAGACTATGGCATCCGGATGGTTTCGGTGGCGCTCGAGGAAGATGGTCCGGACATGGATCAGGTCGAACAATTGGTGGCGCAGGATGTATCCATCAAGGCGATGTGGTGCATGCCCAAGTACAGCAATCCCACGGGGACAGTTTATTCGGATGCTGTGATCGAGCGCCTGGCGGCGATGAAGACCGCGGCTCCAGACTTTCGGCTCTACTGGGATAACGCCTACGTCGTGCATCACCTGACCGCTGAGCGCGTCGAGATCGCCAACATCATCGACTTGTGTGCGCGCCACGGACATCCGAACCGCCCATTTGTCTTCGCCTCGACCTCCAAGATGACGTTGGCCGGCGCTGGATTGGCCTTGTTTGCTTCCTCAACCGACAATGGAAAGTGGCTTCTCGCCAGATTGACGCCGCGCACGATCGGTCCCGACAAAATCAACCAGTTGCGCCACGTCCGCTTTCTGAAGAACGAGGAAGGGATTCTGCGGTTGATGGATAGGCACAGAGCTTTGATTGCGCCCAAATTCCAAGCGGTGCTCGGTATCTTCGACGAGAAGCTTTCCGGGCTGCCCAACGTCACCTGGACCCGGCCCAAGGGTGGTTACTTCATCAGCCTCGATGTACCCAAAGGACGCGCCCAGCGAGTGGTCACTCTCGCGAAAGAAGCTGGGATTGAACTTACCCCCGCGGGAGCGACCTATCCCCACGGGAAAGACCCTGACGATCGCACGATTCGTATTGCCCCCACGTTCCCTGAATTGTCCGAGGTCGCGCAGGCCGCGGAGGGAGTCGTCTTGTGCACCATGTTCGCCATCGACGAACAATCCCCCACGTAATTGTCCGCGTACTTCGAGCGGCACAGCATAAGCGTGGCCGCATCGCCCGCAGTCGTGAACTCGCGAATCCCCGTCCCCGCCTGGCGCAAACGAACTCATTGGAGTTTGGCATTCTCTGGGCATGCATCACAGCGCCCCGTGCTGGTTGTCACGGATCAATGTCTTTGATCGTGCGTATGGTCTTCGGAGGGGGCCTTGATGTTCTCCGATCAATATAAATTCGTCTGGCAACAAGTGTCGGATCTTTCCGGCGCACGCCCGAAACCTCTCGACTCACTAGAACCCATGGTGGCTGCCGACTTCGCCCCTATTTTGTGGAACGAAGAATTTGGTCAAGGCCGCGAATTGGATCGCGCGATCATTGCCGGTGCTGCCGGTCTCAAGACCGCTCTTTATGGCGGACAAGTGTTTGTGATCGCTCCTATCTATGTGACCAGCATCTGTCAGGAGCAATGCTCTTATTGCAATTTTCGAGCCGGCAATAAAGGTGTTGGGGTTGAGCGCCGGCGCTTGACAGATGACGAACTGGAGAAAGAAGCACGCTATCTGGTCGAGGAAAAAGGACAGAAGGTTCTGGAACTCGTGTACGCGACTGATCCGCGGATGCGAGTGGACGCAATGTGTCGCCACGTCGAAATCCTGCGGCGAGTCCTCGAACAGCATGGAGGCGGCCTCGTCGGAATCAGCACCGAGTCGTTTGCAGAAAGCGATTATCGTCGTCTGGTCGGGGCGGGGCTATGCTGGTCGGTGCTCTGGCAGGAAACGTATGACAAATCCCGATACGCCGCTCTCCATCCTGGCAAGACGAAGAAAACCAACTTTGAATATCGCCTGGACGCCTACGAAGGCATGCTGGCGGCCGGAGTTGAGCACGTCGGAATAGGCGTCCTATCCGGCCTGTCGGACTGGCGGCGGGACTGGGCGATGCTCATGCTGCATGAGGAGTACTTGCGAAAACATTATGGACAAGGCGTCACGATTCTCGGTACTCCGCGTCTCAAGAGCGCTCCTGGAGCTCTTCTCCAAGATTCGCCCTTCACACCTAGTCGCCAGGAGTTTCTAGCGACAGTTGCTTTGCACAACATTTTCTCGCCGACCACAGCTCCTTTTGTGAGCACCCGGGAAGACTGGGATGTATGCGTTGAATTGGCCTCGGGTGGTGGTTGTCTTTTTACACTGAATTGTTCCACCACGCCCGGTGGTTACTCACTCCATCACGGAGGATGTCAGTTCAGCGCCAATTCGTATGACGCGCCAATTTATTCCGCCAAGCTGAAGTCTGCAGGATTTGACCCTGTCTTCAATTGGAAGGCCGACGATTTGTCCGGCAAGAACGGGCGCGCTGCATCAGCGGCGGGAAGCGGCCTCAACCGATAAACACACCACTGACCTTAAAAGGCGCTTCCCGCCTGCGATTCGAACCGATGCACTTTTTAATTTCCACAACAACCTAGTCGTGTGATGCGTGCAGCCCGCAAGCAGCCGGCTATCACGCAGAACCGTGACACTTATCACTGCGGGCTTTTCTAATAAGGACTGAAATGAGTTTGTTCGTGGTCGGTCATCGGACCAGTTGCAACCGTGAGCACAATCACACCAGCGAAGCTCGAATTGGAAGCGATCCCCAGAAACCGGGTATATACCGAGGTCGCCAAGCAACTGCAAGCCAGCATCGTCGACAAACTCAAACCAGGCGACATGCTTCCTCCCGAGCGTGAGCTCGTGCAGAGGTTTGGCGTCAGTCGCAGCTCGATCCGTGATGCCATTCGCAGCCTGGAAGCGGTGGGCCTGTTGGAGCCGCGCCAGGGAGTAGGCACCGTCGTTCGCGAGCTTTCAGCGGACGCAGTTGTGAACCCGGTAGCCAGCGTTCTTCTGCAAAAGCGAAAAGCTATCGACGACCTTATGGATGTCCGCAACATCATCGAACCGGCTTTGGCCGGGCGAGCCGCGCTTCACGCGTCGCGCGAGCAGATCGCGGAGCTCCAGGCAATTTTGAAGCGGCAAGAGGAAAAGGTTCGCCGGGACGAACTCACGACCGAAGAAGATTCCAGTTTCCATTACACGATCGCGGTGGCTGCCGACAATAGCGTGATGCTGAAACTGGTGCACGTGTTGATGGATTTATTGCATGAAACCCGGGAACGCTCGTTGCAGGTTGGAGGACGACAGGAGAAATCGCTTGCCGGCCACCGCCGAATTCTTGCGGCTCTCAAACAGGGTAATGCCGACGAGGCCGAGGCGGCCATGCGCGGGCATTTATCCGAGATCCAGAAGATTGTCTTGAACAAGCTGTAAGGAAGGAAATGGAGGTAGCAGAATGGGCCAACTTTTGGCGGTTGAAGTTGTCTACCGAGGGGTCTTTCAAAAGACTCTGGCCAAGAACATCACGCGTGACATTGTTCTGGCTGCGCACAACGAAGGCAAACTGGGTATCTCTTTTGGCCGGTATGGAGATGCTCCCGAACGCAATGGAATCCCCGCGAAAAGCTTCGCGATCGTCGCCGACGACGAGCAGACGCTCGAAGCCGGCATGGCGCAATACGAGCCGAAGCACGTTGATGTGACCGTGGTCCTCGATGACACGCTCTGCAAGGGCGCGGAATCATGGGCTTGGTATGGTCTGCAGCCTGTTCACCAGGCTCTCAAACCGAATCACACGCTCATCGTTATTTCCCTGGACGATGCGCCGGCCCTGCTGAAGAACATTCATCGCCGGGACCAGCCGTACAAACTGGCCGTTCTCAAAGGCATTGCCAGTTTCTCCGGTATGTGGGTGTTCAAGGATGACCACACCGACGTGCGCGTGCTCGGCGCGATTGCCAAGGCACTGCCGCAGTTATTCAACTTGAAATCGGTCGAGCAGTTCATCAACGAAAAGCTGAAGAACCCGTTGAAGGTAACTTCCGCCCGCACCGCTTTCGAGCGCTTCCACACGGTCGATGTAAAAGCCGGCGAAGGCAATCCCGAAGAGTTGTTCAAGTTCGAATTGCCCGGTTGGGAGAATATGCGCGGCGGCGTTTCCATCAAAGGTCAGGAGCAAGGCGGCCCGTACGCCGATCCCGTGACCGGAGAAGTCGGGGGCTTCCGTCCCAGCCGCAACGAGCTGTTCAAGAAGTATTCGACGCGCACCGAACGGCCGGTCATTAACTTCTCGACCTGCACCAAGTGCACGCTGTGTTGGCTCAACTGCCCGGATGCGGCGTTCGACGTCACCCCGGATGGAACCTACGACGCCAACCTCGAGTCCTGCTGCGGCTGCGGTATTTGCGAAGACGTTTGCCCGGTAAAGGATTGCGTCACCATGGTGAACGAGTCCGAATTCCACGGGAACGACAGCCAATACACGGCGTTCAAGACGGATAAGGGCGCCTATTTGAAATGGCTGGAGACCACCATCGAGAAAGCTGAACCAATCGAGAAGCGGTCCAAGGGATTCCGTTATCGCGGTCAGTACCAAGAGCAGGTCCCCGAAGCCCTGGAAATCGCGAAGAAAGGCTAGTGGGCCCGGCGACAAGCCCCTAAGACAAGGAGATTAAGATGGCGACACTGACATTACCAGTTGAGGAAAAGAAGAAAACCACCCAAGAGGAAGCCCTGATCACCGGCGCCGAGGCCATTGCGATTGCATGCAAACTGGCCAACGTGGATGTGGTCACGGCCTATCCAATCCGGCCTTATGACACGGTTATGCAGTACATCAGCCAGTTGGTAGCCGATGGCGAGATGGACTGCGAATATATCGTGGCGGAAGGCGAGCATTCTCAATTCGAAATCGTGAAGCACGCATCGGTTTGCGGAGCACGCGTGTTCTGCGGTTCGAGCGGCGTCGGCTGGATGTATGCCATGGAAGCGCTGACCGTGAGTCCGGCTCTGCGCGTCCCGATGGTGTGCATGGTAGGCAACCGGGCGCTCGACGATCCGGGCGCTTTCGGCGTGGAACACAACGATGCACTCGCAGTCCGCGATCTGGGCTGGCTGTTGACCTGGGTCGATAGCGCGCAGGAAGCACTGGACACAGCATTGATCGCCTATCGTGTGGCGGAAGATCGCCGCATTTTCGTGCCCCTGGCGATTAGCTGTGACGGCGCGTTCCTGACTCACTCGCAAGCCTTGGTACAGATTCCGGCGGCGGAGCAGGTCAAGAAGTTCCTGCCTGCTTACAACCGCGGCGATCTGCTTCTCCACCCCGACAACGTCATTTCGGTGGCCCCACAGGCCAACGAAGATTGGGTAATGGAGGTGCGGCGCCAGAACTACAAAGTCACTGAAGTTGCCTGCGACGTAATTCGCGAAGTCTATGCCGACTTCGAGAAAACGTTTGGACGCAAGTACGGCAACCCGTTCTTCGAAGAGTATATGACCGAAGATGCGGAAGTCGTCCTGCTGGGCATGGGAACCATGTCAACCCCGGTGAAAGTTGCCATCCGCAAGCTGCGCGAGGAAGGCAAGAAAGTCGGCTTCGTTCGCCTGCGCTGGTTCCGGCCGTTTGCCGGTCCAGAGATTGCCAAGTGCTTGGAGCGTTTCAAGGCCGTCGGCATAATCGATCGCGACTTCTCCTTCGGTTCGCCGGATCTGAGCGGCGTGGTGGCGACGGAAGTTCGCTCCGCCATGTACTCGAGCAGCAAAACCAGACCGCCAGTAATTGGCTTCATTGGTGGACTGGGTGGCCGCGAAATCACAGTGCCCGACGTGGAATCGATGACTGACATCGTGTTCCAGGCCGCAAAAGGTAAGGCGCAACCTCTGACGCAATGGTTTGGGCTGCGGGGATAACGCGTTTCGACGCGTTTCCAGAGCCGGAAAGGACAAACAATTATGAGCACTTTTGTAGAAGAAAAACCCACGCAAAACCTGGAAGCCTTCAAAGGAGTAAAGAAGGTTCCACACGAGGAATATTACACATCCGGTCACCGCACCTGTCAGGGCTGCGAGTCTGCGCAAATCATGAAATTGATGGCGAAGGCCGCCGGGCCCAGAACGATCGTTCTGGGTAGCACTGGCTGCATGTATGTGGCTAACACTTCTTACTACTCAACCCCGTGGGGCGTCCCCTGGATGCACACGCAGTTGGGCAGTTCGGGCTCGAGCGCGCTGGGAGCGGCCGCGGCATTCCGCGTTCAGATGCGCAAGGGCGTCATGAAAGACGAACCCATCAACGTCATCGCCTTCTGCGGCGACGGCGGCGGTGCGGACATGGGCCTGGGCGCGATCTCGGCCACCATGTGCCATCCCGACTACAACCTGCTGATCCTGATGTACGACAACGAGTCGTATGCCAATACCGACATCCAGATCTCCGGGACGTCGCCCTATGGCGCCAACACTTCGTTCAGCACGCCGGGAAAAGTGAAGCGCATCATGAATCATCGCTGGAAGAAGAATATGGCGCCGTTGATGATGGTGGGCCATCCCACAGTGAAGTATGTATCAACCATCTCAACGTCCTATCCTCTGCAGGCGATGAATAGTGTGCGCAAGGCGCTGTCGGTCGGCGGACCCACCTTCATTCACTGCCTCAACCCCTGTCCGAAGGGTTGGGACTTCGATCCAGTGCTTTCCTTCCAACTGGGCGAACTGGCCGTGAATACGGGCATCTTCCCGCTATACGAAGTCGAAAATGGCAAGCTGAAGATGTACGGCAAGAGCAAGGACATTGCGAATGGCAGATTCAAACGTCTGCCGGTTCGCGAGTACTTGCTCAAGCAGGGAAGGTTCGCACATTTCATCGAGGAAGATATCGATTTCTTCCAGAGCAAGATCGACGAAATGTGGGACAAGTGGCTGGTGCCGGGAATTATTC
>JBAQJU010000072.1:0-31947 GCA_049300475.1 Terriglobales bacterium
CTTCAATTCCTACTGCCCCCAAAATCCTACAAATTAGATTTGACCCTTCCCTGAGTGGCGCCTGCGGTCCACCTGTTCGCGACGCGGTGCGCACAAACCCGTCCATCCATTGCAAGCCAATCGCGAGAGAACTGTGGACAAGCGAGAAACGTGAGTGAACTTAGGGGTTCGGGGTAAGGGGTTCGGGGGTTCGGAGATCCCCCAGATTTCCTTCACGGATTCACTTCCGCGATCAGCAGTCCGAATGGTTCGAGCATCACTTCCCTGTCCTCCACGGATGCTCCCGGCGCAATCAGCGTTTTCAGGCTAAAGTTGAAAATCCATCACTGCTCAGGTTGAAGCTCGCCTTGTGCGGAGCCCCGACATGTTGAGCGCAACCAGCACCGCTTTTCCCTGATAGCTGCGCAGATATGACATCACATTCACGTCCTCTTCGTTCAGCGCACTGTAGGCTCCTTCGATCAGTGCCATCGCGCGTCATTATAGCGTTATCCAATAAGATTGATTGAATAACCCCTCACGGAATGATGACGGCCGCGCCGTCGATCGCATCGTTCTTCACTGCCGCCAAAGCCTCATTCGCCTGGTCGAGCGAAAACGTTGTGACCTTCGGCTTGAGCTGAATGTCGACGGCAAGTTTAAGAAAGTCGCGGGCGTCGGCGCGCGTCATGTTGGCAACGCTGCGAATCTGCCGCTCGCCCCAAAGCAGGCGGTCGTAATCGAACTCGGGCATGCGATCCAGATGAATGGCATTGATCGCAACCACTCCGCCCTTGCGCAGACTGGCGAGCGCCGCGACCACCACATCTCCGCTGGGAGCGAACGTGATTGCCCGGTCAAGCTCCACCGGCGGCTTCTCCGTCTCGGACCCAACCCATTTGGCGCCGAGCGATTCCGCGAGCTTGCGATGCGACGCTCCCCGGCTCGACACATAAACCGGACACCGCCACGACCGAAGCACCTCGATTGCAAGATGCGCCGAGGCTCCAAAGCCGAAGAGCCCAACTTTTTCTCCGGGCTGCACGCCAGCGACGCGCAGGCTTCGAAAGCCGATAATCCCCGCACACAGTAGCGGGGCGGCCCGAACCGGATCAAGAGCCGCGGGCAGCGGGAATACGAAGTCCGAGTCGGCAACCACAAACTCGGCATAACCTCCGTTGATGTCATATCCAGTGAACGTCGGAGAATCGCAGAGATTCTCAAGACTGTTGCGACAGTACCAGCACTCGCCGTCCGTCGCTCCCAGCCAGCTCACGCCCACCCTGGCGCCCACTCGAAGAGCTCCGGTTGCTCCACTCAGTACTCCGCCGACGATCTGATGGCCAGGAATGATGCCGGCGCGCTTGGCAGGCAGTTCTCCTTCGACGATATGCAGATCGGTCCGGCACACGCCGCAGGCCAGCACACGCAGCAGCACTTGTCCCGCTCCGGGTTCCGGTCGAGGCACTTCCCCGATGCGCAGAGGGCGGTCCGAGATTTTCCTGGGAGAATCCAGCACCGCAGCCTTCATGCGTCTAGCATACCTCTGCCATCTGACCTCTGTCGTCTCCCGTGCTAATCTCAAATTCTTGTGCTCATATCCGCTCCCTCTCTTCCCGCCATATTCAGCCTGACTGCAGTCGGAGTCTGGGGCGGGAGCGACTTTCTCGGCGGTTTGGGAGCGCGCCGCGCCAATGCATTCCTGTTTACGTCGATCGTGCACCTGAGCGGAATGGTGCTGGCCGGTGCGCTCGCGCTCTTCATTGGCTCGGCTTTTCCTGAAGGCCATGGTCTCCGCTGGGCGCTGATCGCCGGCGCCGTGGGAGGCGCTGCGCTCGCCTTGTTCTATCGTGCGCTAGCTGGCGGGCAAATGGGACTCATTGCTCCCGTCGCTGCAGTTCTCGGCGCGGGCATTCCGACGATCGTTACCGCCTTCACCGAAGGAGTTCCAAGCGCGCGCCAGGTTTTCGGTTTCGTGCTCGCCGGAATCGGCGTCTGGCTCATCTCGCGCACGGAAGAAACAGAAAACGGCAACGGCAGGGAAAACGTCGCCCGTCCCAAAGGCCTGGGGCTGGCCGTGCTGGCGGGCTGCGGTTTCGCCGGTTTTTATCTCTGCATCCACCGCGCCGGCAGCGGTTCAGCGCTCTGGATTGCTGTCTGTTCGCGCTTCGCTTCGCTGCTGGTCACGCTGGCCTTCGTTGTTGTCGGCCGGCAATTTCGCTCGGTGCCACGGCCTGTACTGGCGATCGCAGTTGCGGCCGGAATTCTCGACATCACCGGAAGCACTGTGTTTGTGCGCGCCTCCCAACTTGGGCGCCTCGACACCGCCGTCGTCCTAAGCTCGCTCTACCCTGCTGTGACGGTTATCCTGGCGCGCATCTTCCTCCACGAACATTTCAGCCGCGCCCGCACCGTCGGCATGCTCGCTGCGCTGGCGGCCGTCCCGATCATTGCCGGGTAAGACGGCGGCGCTCACATTCCATATTCCAGAACATGGAATATAATCACACAGATGCGATTATTATGCTGTATTATCATTGTATTACATATTCTTGAATATGGAACATATGGATCTGAGTCGACAAGACGTGGTGGTTGTATTGAAGTCCCTGGTGGATGGAAACGCGAGACAGGCTCGGGAGAAGGCCAACGACCCACCCGAGGAGATGGAGTTGAAATTCCTAGCCGCCGGTTCGACCTATGCCGAACTGGGGGCAGGGTTAGCGATGAGCGCCTCGCAGGTTTTTCGATCCGCGGAACGTGCCGAAGAGGCCCGGTTGATCTATCGGCTATCGGCCACGCCCGCATCTGGACATACGAAGAATCAGCCTAAATTTTGGCCGATCCGCGAGAACGTGAAGGAGTTTCTGATCTACGGGGTGAAATACGCTTTTCCTGTGCATCGCGGTGGCCTGGTGCGGGGAATGCCGACCGCCCATGCCGCTCCTCCGCTCAGCAAGCAATTTGTCGAATCTTTCGAGCCGCCACCGGTTTGGCCAGATTCCGAGGGAACTGTACGAGGACTGGAGTTCTCCCCGCTGTACAAGAATGTGCCTGCCGCAGCGCGGCGGAATCCGAAACTCTATGAACTCCTGGCATTGGTGGACGCAATTCGAGATGGCCGGGCACGCGAGCGGGAGATTGCAATTCGCGAGCTAACCGCTAGGATCGACGAGCGGTGAACCTATGCGGAACCCGAATGCTGCGCTGTTGCTATCCGCGGTGCATAAGCTCGTCCCATTGCTCGATCAAATTGTTTTTGTGGGCGGGTGCGCAACCGGTATGTTGATTACAGATCCGGGTGCTGCGCCCGTCCGTCCCACGGTCGACGTAGACGCTATCGTAGAGATTGCGCCCTACTCGACGTGGATGGCACTTGAGGGCCGCTTGCGGCAGTTAGGTTTCGAGCAACCACCCGTGGAGGGTGCGCCGCTATGCCGGTGGATTCATGGAGATGTGATTCTCGACTTGATGCCCACGGATTCGACGATTCTCGGGTTCAGCAATCGCTGGTATCCTGAGGCCCTCAAGAACGCTCGAACTGTAGAGGTCGGGTGCCACCAGGTTCGGCTGATCTCAGCTCCATATTTTCTGGCGACCAAGTTCGAAGCCTTTCACGGACGCGGGCAACTCGATTACGGTATGAGCCGCGATCTCGAGGATATCGTTACCGTAGTTGACGGCCGGGCCGAAATCGTTGCAGAGGTGGAGCAAGCCGCACCTTCTCTTCAGCAGTACCTTAGCTCTGAGTTTTCTATGCTGCTATTAGAGCGCGATTTTCGGGAGGCCTTGCCGGGACATTTGCTGCCGGATGCGGTAAGTCAACAACGCGCCCGAATTGTTTTAATCCGAATGCAGCAGATTGTTCGGAGAGGGTGATCTGTGCCCCTGATCGAAGTCCGCAACCTGACCAAGATTTTCGATCTCGCCGAATCGGCATTTGGAAGCCGTCCAGCCGCAGACCATCGCCGGGAAGTACGCGCCGTCGATGACGTATCGCTCGAAATTCAACCGGGCGAAACTCTCGGCTTGGTGGGCGAGTCCGGTTCCGGCAAGAGCACGCTTGGACGCCTCATCCTTCGCCTGATCGAGCCGACATCCGGCAGCGTCATATTCGGAGGCACGGATGTGCTGCATGCGAGCAGTGCGGAATTGCGCCGCCTCCGCCGCAACATGCAGATCATCTTCCAGGATCCATTCGGCTCGCTTGATCCGCGCTTCCGCGTCGAGGACGTGCTGGCCGAGCCGCTGATTATCCACGAAAAGCTGAGCCGCGATGAGAGGCGGCGGCGCGTCGCCGAGCTTCTTCGCGCAGTGGGAATGGATGCATCGGCCATGCCCCGTTACCCGCACGAGTTTTCAGGAGGCCAACGTCAGCGCATCGGGATCGCCCGCGCCCTGGCCTTGCGGCCGAACTTCATCGTGGCCGATGAACCGGTTTCCGCTCTCGACGTCAGCGTGGGAGCGCAGATCGTGAATCTTCTGCAGGCACTGCAACACGAGCTCGGGCTGACCTACCTCTTCATCTCGCACTCCATGCCGGTGGTGCGCTATCTCTCGACACGCATCGCGGTCATGTATCGTGGCGAGATTGTGGAGATCGGAACCACTGTCGAAATCACCGAGCATCCCCGGAACGGCTACACGAAGAGTCTGCTAGCCGCGACACCGGAGATCGCCGCTTCGTAGTTGCAACTTCGTGTGAGCCCTCAGTCCGCAAGGAGAGGGAGACTGTGTGGTAACGGGGCTTTGCCCCGTCCTTGCGGGGCAGAGCCCCGCCACCACACGGATACTGGGCACTCAACTTCCCGTTGTCTCGTTCGCCGAACCAAATTACAATCCGCGTGATCGCCGTCGGATCAAGGAGCAACTATGGCCGCAGCAGCAGTTGTGCCTCCACAGGAACCAGCCCGGTTGTCCGAAGCCCAGCGCCTGATCGACACCTACATCGCGCCGAGCAAGACCTTCACCGATTTGCGGAGAAATGCCAGTTGGTGGGCCCCGTTTTTGCTCATTATCATCGTCTCGGTTCTCTTCGTCTCGGTCGTCGATCAAAAGATCGGCTTTCGCAAAGTGTTCGAAAACATTATTCAACTGCAACCGAAACAGGCCGAACGCATCGACAGCCTGCCGCCAGACCAGCGCGAAAACGTGCTGCGAAAGCAGGCCACATTCACTAAAAGTATCGCCTACGCGGCTCCTGTAATCGGACTCATCGTGTATGCAATCTTCGCTGGCCTCTTCTTTGTGACACTCAAATTCGCGGCCAACGCCGACGTCAAGTACAAGTCCATGTATGCACTCATCGTTTACACCAGGCTGCCAGAATTGTTGCGCGCGCTCCTGGCTACCTTGTCGATCGTCGCCGGAGTCAGCAGCGACTCCTTCAATATTGAGAATCCGCTGGCCACCAATGCTGGATATTTCATCGATCCCAGCGGCTCGGCCGTCCTGCGCGCTCTGTTAACGCCGCTCGATATCATCACCATCTGGTCACTGGTTTTGGTCGCGATCGGCATCACCTGCATCAGCAAGGTAAAGCGGGGTACCGCTTTCGGCGTCGTCTTCGGCTGGTTTGCCGTCTACGTCCTCGGCAAAGTTGCGTTCGCCGCTTTATTTTCCTGATATTGAAAAAGACTGACCATGCAAAGGGCAGACGTCGTCCTCATCGGCGGAGGGATTGTCGGGTCGAGCATTGCCTATCATCTGGTCGCCGCCGGTTGCCGAAACGTGCTCGTGCTCGAGCGCGAAACCTCGCAGGGCAAGGGATCGACCGGCAAGAGCATGGGCGGAGTGCGCGCCCAGTTTTCTACGCCCGTCAACATCCAGATGTCTCTGTATTCGATTCCCTTCTATGCGAGTTTCGAGGAGCGCCTTGGTTTTCCCTGCGACTACCGTCCACAGGGCTATTTGTTTTGTGCGACGAACCAGAAGCACATCGCATACCTGCGCGCGAACTACGAGAAGCAGGTTGCCATGGGATTGAAGAATGTGCGACTGGTCGAGGGCGACGAGATTCGCGGCATGTTTCCGCAAATACGTGGCGATGACATCGTGGGCGGAAGCTTCTGCTCGACCGACGGTTTCGTCGATCCCTACAGCGCCATGATCGCCTTCATGACGTGGGCCAGCGATCACGGCGCCACGCTCTGGAAAAATGCAACAGTGCAGTCGATCGTTCGGGACAGTGGAAACGGAAGCCGGGGTTTTGAAGTCTCGACTACGCGCGGCACGATTTCGACGCGCACGGTGGTGAACTGCGCCGGACCGTGGGCCGCCGAGATCGCAAGCATGATTGGCATCGACCTGCCGGTCGAACCGCTGCGCCGCATGCTCGTTCCCACCGAACCCTTCGACCAATTTCCCCACACCGCGCCCATGATCGTCGATATGTCAAACGGCTTTCATTTTCGCCCCGAGAGCCGCGGCTTCCTGCTGGCGTGGAATGATCCCGAGGAAATGCCCGGCTATAAAACCGACTTCGAGCCCAGCTTCATCGAAAAGATCCTGACGCGCGCCGCCAATCGCGTGCCGGTGTTTGAGAATCTGGCCGTCAATCCAAAGCGTGCCTGGGCCGGCCTCTACGAAATGACGCCGGATCATCATCCCATTCTGGGCGAATCTCCCGAGGTACCCGGCTTCTTCTTCGCCAACGGCTTCAGCGGGCACGGCGTGATGCACGCTCCGGCAACGGGAAAAATTCTGAGCGACTTGATACTGTCAGGCAAGACGGATCTGATCGACGCTTCGCTCCTGAACTTTTCGCGCTTTGCGGAAGAACGGATGATTCACGAGACGGCAGTGTTGTAAAGGTAGGGGTCCTTCGACTTCGCGCTCAGGATGACATATCTATAGGAGGAAACCATGTCCCTCTTCGGTCTCATCGAATATGCTGATGCCAGTCCCGAAGTGCGCGCCGTGTACGACGACATCATGGCGACGCGCAAGACAGACTGGATCAACAATTTCTGGAAAGCGATCGCGCACGATCCGGCAACGCTGAAGCGCACCTGGGAGAGCGTCAAGCAGACCATGGGCCCGGGCGCGCTCGATCCGCTGACCAAAGAATTGATCTACGTCGCGGTCTCGGTTACCAATCAGTGCAACTACTGCATCGCAGCGCACACCGCATCCGCGAAGAAAAAAGGAATGACCGACGCGCAGTTCAAGGAACTCATGGCGGTAGTTGGAATGGCGAACGAAACAAATCGACTGGTCGCGGGGTACCAGGTCGAAATCGACGGGCAATTCCAATCGCCTCTTGGATAGAAATGCGGCGCGCCAGAAAATGGCAACTACCTCGGGGCGAGTGATGCGGCAAATTGCATCGCTACCCTCTTGCGAAGTTCTATAATCGGTCCGATCGACCTGGGGAGGTGAGGCATGGCGCAGATGACAATGATTCCGGTTGCGACCCACGGGTTCTACGTGGATGGCAAGTGGCTGGAAGAAGGTGACATTGTCGAGGTTCGCGCTCCCTATGACGGGACCGTGATTGCGCATGCGTACCAGGGACGCCGTGAACATGCCGAGGCTGCCATTGCCGCCTCCGTCAAGGCTTTCGGAACCACTCGCCGCCTGCCCGCGTTCGAGCGCCAGCGCGTTCTGCGCCGGATTGCTGACGGGATTCACGATCGCAGAGACGAGTTTTCGCGGACGCTCGCGCAGGAGGCGGGGAAGCCCATCAAAAGCGCGCGCACGGAAGTGGAGCGCGCCGTCTTCACCTTCAACGTCGCGGCCGAAGAAACGGTTCGAGGCTATGGCGAATATCTGCCGCTCGACTGGCAGCAATCGACCGCCGGACGCTGGGGAATCGTGAAGCGTTTCCCGATCGGCCCGGTCGCAGGAATCACTCCCTTCAATTTTCCGTTGAACCTGGTGGCTCACAAGGTTGCTCCGGCGATTGCCGCGGGATGCTCGATGGTCCTGAAACCGGCGCCGCAAACTCCGCTCAGTTCCTTTCTGCTGGCTGAAGTGATTCAGCAAGCCGGATGGCCCGACGGCGGCTTTAACGCCCTGCTGCTTTCGAACGAGGATTCCGGGCTGCTGGTGAGCGATGAGCGGATCAAGCTCATCACCTTCACGGGCAGCACGGCCGTGGGTTGGGCCATCAAGAACAGCGCGGGCAAGAAAAAAGTCTTGCTCGAACTGGGAGGCAATTCCGGCGTCATCGTGCACAGCGACGCCGACCTCGCCTACGCTGCCGACCGCTGCATCACCGGCGCTTTTGCCTATGCCGGGCAGGCGTGTCTGGCGGTGCAGCGGATTCTGGTCGAGCAATCGGTGTGCGGAAAATTTATTGAACTGCTGCTCCAGGGCGTCAGCAAACTTAAGCTCGGAGATCCACTTGACGAATCGAGCGACCTGGGGCCGATGATCCGTGAGAGCGACGCCATCCGTGCTTATGACTGGGTGCAGGAGGCCGTGCGCGGCGGCGCGCGCCTGCTGTGCGGTGGACATCGCACCGGTTCCTTGCTCGAACCAACTGTGCTAACCGGCACCAAGCCGGGCATGAAGGTAAATTGCCAGGAGATTTTTGCGCCGGTCGTGACGGTCGAGCCTTACCCCGATTTCTCGAGCGCCCTGAAGCAAATCAACAATTCTCCCTACGGGCTGCAGGCCGGATTATTTACGCGCGACGCCAAACTCATCTTCGATGCCTACAACGAACTCGAAGTGGGAGGCTTGATCGCCGGCGATGTTCCCACCTTCCGCATCGACCACATGCCCTACGGGGGCGTCAAGGACTCCGGACTCGGACGGGAAGGGCTGCGCGACGCAATTCAGGAGATGACAGAACCGAAACTGCTGGTCATGAATTTGCGTTGAAGATTCATCTGACCTTGCTTGAATTATGTGACGTTGATTAGGCAACTTGGTTTTATGTTGAAAAATTCAACGAACTTTCGGCGTTGATCGGGCATTTGAATTCGAAGAAAGAAAACCTGCGCTGACCTGTTCCCAAACTCTTCTCAACTGTTATACACTTTCGTCTTTCAGTAACGTGCGTCACACGATTAGGTGACGTGATTCGCATCAACCGGGTTAGCCGAGGAGCTGAAAAAAACGCTCCCGCATTACCAGACGCCATTATTTAATGCAGATCTTTGCACGCAGCACCAATGCGATGTCGAGGGCCTCGCTGTTTGGGTCCGCCTTCGTGGTGATCGCCCTCTTCTGGATCCTGATGCAGGTCCAAAGCTCGCCTTATATTACCTACGCGGGAGTGCGGAAGTCGCAGCCCGTTCCCTTCAGCCACCAGCACCACGTTACGGGTTTGGGCATCGACTGCCGTTACTGTCACACTTCGGTGGAGAACTCGAGTTTCGCCGGCATTCCGCCCACCAAGACCTGCATGAACTGTCACTCGCAAATCTGGACTAACGCCTCCATGCTGGAGCCGGTGCGCGCCAGCTTCCGAACGGGCGAGTCGCTGCAGTGGACGCGCGTCAACCAGTTGCCCGATTTTGTTTACTTCAATCACAGCATTCACGTCACCAAGGGCATTGGCTGCAATGACTGCCACGGGCCGGTGGACCAGATGCCCCTGATGTATCAGGAGGCATCGTTGCAGATGCAGTGGTGTCTGAATTGCCACCGCGGGCCTGAGAAATATCTGCGCCCGCGCGATCAGGTGTTCAACATGCGTTACCAAAAACCGTCCACATCATTGCCGGTCGAGGTCGATGGCGTCAGCTATACCGACCAGGAGTCGCTGGGTCTCGCTCTGGCGAAGAAGTACGAGTTGCGCAGAATGCTGGACATCACCAGCTGTAACACGTGCCATCGTTAAGACGAGATGGTTAAACGAGATCGTTAAAACGAGATGATTGAACGAGATGGTTAAGCGAAATTGTTCGACGAGATCAGAAACGAATCGAATCGCATTCCGGAGCAGGAGTTGAAACCACTGGCTACAGAGATGGAAGACGGAAACCGCAAATCGAAGCGCGAAGACGTTTGTCCCGGCAAAAAACCCGAGCTTGCAAAGCTTGACCTGGCAACGGTCCAGCAACAGCTCGAGCAGACCCAGGGACCGGAATATTGGCGCAGCCTGGAAGAACTCGCCGGCTCGTCCGAATTCCGCGAGATGATGCACCGCGAATTTCCCAAGGGCGCGTCGGAGTGGCTCGACTCAGTTTCGCGACGCGGCTTCCTGCAGTTGATGGGCGCTTCACTCGCCATGGCCGGCATGACGGGCTGCACCAAACTGCCGATCGAGGAGATCGTCCCCTACGTCCGCCAGCCGGAACAGGTAGTTCCGGGCCGGCCGATGTTCTACGCGACCGCCTTTACGTTGAGCGGATACGCCGCGCCCTTGCTGGTCGAAAGCCATCTCGGCCGTCCCACCAAGATTGAAGGCAACAGCCTGCATCCGGCCTGCCTCGGTGGCACCGATATATTCGCGCAAGCCTCGATCCTCGGCATGTACGATCCCGACCGGGCGCAAGCCATTACTCACCTGGGTGATGTGGACACATGGTCCTCGTTCGTGAGCGACCTCAGGGGTCCCCTCACCGTGCAAAAGGCTCTGGGTGGCGCGGGCATTCGCATTCTCACGCCGACCGTCTCTTCGCCGACCCTCAAAGACCAGATGCAAGCCTTGCTGGCGATGTATCCGCAGGCGAAGTGGCATGTCTACGAGCCGATCAATCGCGACAATGTGCTCGAGGGCGCAAAGCTCGCCTTCGGTGAGCCGGTGGAAACTCACTATGACTTTTCCAAAGCTGACGTCATCGTCTCGCTCGATACCGACTTTTTGTATGCCGGCTTCCCCGGCAATACGCGCTACATCCGCGATTTCGCGAGCCGGCGCAATCCTGACGCGGAAATGAGCCGGCTGTACGTGGTCGAGAGCACGCCTTCGTCGACCGGAGTCAAATCCGACCACCGGTTGCCGCTGCGTGCCACGGAGATCGAAGGCTTCGCCCGAGCGCTAGCATCCGCGCTGGGCGTAAATAGCGGCGGAACGACGAACTCCGGCGCGACCGCAAAGTTCGTGAGTGCTGTTGCCGCGGATTTGCAGAAACATAAGGGCGCGAGTGTCATCATCGCAGGCGATCACCAGCCGCCTGCGGTCCATGCCATCGCCCACGCCATGAACGCCGCGCTCGGCAACGTCGGCAAGACCGTAGTCTACACCGATCCGGTGAACGCCAACCCGGTCAACCAGACGGAATCTCTCCGCGATCTCGTTTCCGATATGCGCGCGGGCAAGGTTGACCTGCTCGTCATCCTCGGCGGTAATCCGGTTTATGACGCGCCCGCAGATCTCAACTTTGCCGACGCGCTGAAAAGTCCCAATGTCGCTCTGCGCGTTTACTTCGGCCTCTACCAGAACGAAACTTCGCAATTCTGTCACTGGAACGTGAACGAAGCACACTATCTCGAGGCCTGGAGCGATAGCCGCGCCTATGACGGCACGGTGAGTCTCGTTCAGCCGTTGATCGCACCTCTCTATGCCGGCAAGAGCGCACACGAAATGCTGTCAACACTGATGGGCGAGTCAGACGCCAGGGGATATGACATCGTTCGCGCTTACTGGCAGAAGCAGCACACGGGCTCGGACTTCGAGGCATGGTGGCGCAAGACGCTGAATGACGGATTCATCGAGGGCTCGGCCTACACACCGAAACAGGTTTCGGCGAAAACCAACTCCATCCCAAGCGCCACCAGCACCAACAATCCCAACGCGAACAGTCTCGAAGTCAATCTGCGCCGCGATCCCTCTATCTACGATGGCCAGTTCTCAAACAACGGCTGGCTGCAGGAGTTGCCCAAGCCGCTGTCAAAGCTCACTTGGGATAACACAATACTCATCGGCCCTAAGATGGCCGACCGCGAAGGCATCAAGTCGATGGATGTGGTCACGATCGAACTGGGCGGACGCAAGGTCACCGGCCCGGTTTGGATACAGGCGGGCCATCCCGATCATTCTGTCACGGTGCATCTCGGCTACGGGCGCCGCGCGGCTGGCCGCGCTGGCACCGGCGCTGGATTCGACGCCTATCCGCTGCGCACCACGAATGCGCTCTGGTTCGCGACCGGCGGCAAGCTCACCAAGACGGGAGACTTCTATCAACTCGCCTCCACCCAGGGCTACCAGACCATGGATACGGGCGATGGCGGAGTTCGTCCCGCTGTTCGCGAAACTACCCTCGAGGAATATCGCAAGGAGCCCAGGTTCGCCAGGGAAGACGAGCCGCCGGCGGAGCTTACGCTTTATCCCGCCTACGATTACAAAGCATCGCCCGATGCCTGGGGCATGACCATCGACCTCAACGCCTGCGTCGGCTGCAACAATTGCATCGTCGCCTGCCAGTCGGAGAACAACATCGCCGTCGTTGGCAAGGAGCAGTGTGTCAACGGCCGCCACATGCACTGGATTCGCGTCGACGCTTATTACCAGGGCGACCGCGACGATCCCAAAGCTTATTTTCAGCCAGTAGCCTGCCAGCAATGCGAAAACGCGCCCTGCGAACTGGTCTGCCCGGTAGGCGCAACTCTGCACAGCAGCGAGGGCCTGAACGATATGGTCTATAACCGTTGCATCGGCACGCGCTACTGTTCGAACAACTGCCCTTACAAGGTGCGCCGCTTCAACTTCCTGCTCTTTCAGGATTGGGAGACACCCCAATACAAGTTGATGCGCAATCCCGACGTGACCGTGCGCAGCCGCGGCGTCATGGAAAAGTGCAGCTACTGCGTGCAGCGCATCAGTGAGCACCGTATCGACGCGGAAACCGCTGCCGTTCGCGAGAATCGCCCCTTCCACATCGAAGACGGGACGTTGCAGACCGCTTGCCAGCAGTCGTGTCCTGCGAATGCGATTGTCTTCGGCAACATCAATGATCCCGCGAGCCGGGTCTCGAAACTGAAAGCGCTCGACCGTAACTATGGATTGCTGGCCGACCTCAATACCAGGCCCAGAACTACGTATCTGGCTCAGATTCGCAACCCTAACCCGGAACTGGAAACATAAGCGGAGCCCACTCACGATATGGCAGATCATCTGGACGAATCGACAGTGGCGAACAAGCCGGCTCCCGTAATCGAGCCCGGCTATACGTTCGGCACGGTGACAGACAAGATCAGCTCCATCGTACTGACGCGGCCGACTTCGAACGGATGGATTGTCGGCTTCGCGGCCTCCTTCCTGTTGACGATGATGATGCTGTACGCGTTGGGCTACCTGTTTCTCCGCGGCGTCGGCATCTGGGGCATCAACATCCCCATCGGTTGGGGGTTCGCAATCATCAACTTCGTCTGGTGGATCGGTATCGGCCACGCCGGCACGCTCATCTCCGCCATCCTTTTATTGCTGCGTCAATCCTGGCGCAACTCCATCAACCGATTCGCGGAGGCCATGACGCTGTTTGCCGTGGCCTGCGCCGGCGTCTTCCCGGGAGTCCACACCGGCCGTCCCTGGCTCGATTACTGGATGTTCCCGTACCCCAACACGATGAGGTACTGGCCGCAATTCCGCAGCCCGCTCATCTGGGACGTGTTCGCGGTCTCGACCTACTTCACCGTCTCGCTCATGTTCTGGTTCGTCGGACTCATCCCCGATCTCGCCACGCTGCGCGACCGCGCCGAAAACAAATATGCTCAGATGATCTACGGCCTGCTCGCCATGGGATGGCGCGGCTCCGCCCGCCACTGGGCCCGCTACGAGACGGCGTATCTGCTGCTCGCCGGCCTCGCCACGCCGCTTGTGCTCTCCGTGCACACCGTGGTCAGCTTCGATTTTGCAGTCGGCATAGTTCCGGGCTGGCACACCACGATCTTCCCGCCCTATTTCGTCGCCGGCGCTATTTACTCCGGCTTCGCCATGGTGCTGATGCTGGCCATTCCGATTCGCAAAATCTACGGCCTCGAAGACTTCATCACCGACCGCCACCTGCAGAACTCCGCCAAGGTCATGCTCGCCACCGGTTGGATTGTGGCCTACGGCTACGGAGTGGAAGCCTTCATGGGCTGGTACGGCGGCAATCGCTACGATCAAACGCTGCTCTGGAATCGTCTGCACGGCCCGTACGCGTTTTGCTATTACCTGCTGCTGGGCTGCAATCTTGCCTTCCCGCAGTTGCTGTGGTTCCGCAAGATGCGCACGAATCCGGTTTGGCTCTTCTTCATTTCGTTCATCATCCTGGTCGGCATGTGGCTGGAGCGTTTCGTCATCATCGTCATCAGCCTGACCCGCGACTTCCTCACCTCGTCATGGGGAATGTACTATCCGACGCGCTGGGACTGGATGACCTTTATCGGAACCATCGGCATGTTCCTCACCGCCATGTTCCTGTTCGTGCGCATCCTGCCGATGATGTCCATCTTTGAAATTCGGCAACTGCTGCCCGAAGCGGAGGTGAAGCCGGAATGAAGACGCTTCCGATTTACGGCACCATGGCCGAGTTCGACAGCGCTCAGCATCTGGTAGACGCCGCCCGCCGCACCCACGAAGCCGGCTATCGCAAGATCGATGCTTACAGCCCTTTCCCGGTGGAAGAGTTGGCCGATGCGATTGGTTTCCACAAGAACAACGTACCTCTAGTAACTTTAATCGGCGCTATCACCGGCGGCCTCGCCGGTTACTTCATGCAATATTGGATCGCGGTCATCGACTACCCGATCAATGTGGGCGGCCGCCCGTTTCACTCCTGGCCGTCGTTCATCATCGTGACCTTTGAGATGACGATCCTGTTTGGCGCGATTTCGGCGGTCTTCGGCATGCTGGCTCTCAATGGATTGCCCATGCCGTACCACCCCGTCTTTCATGTTCCGCGCTTCGCACTCGCCACCAAAGACCGTTTTTTCCTGATCGTGTTTGCCTCCGATCCCAAGTATGACGCGACCGGCACGCGCCAATTTCTGGAAAGCCTCGAACCGCGCTCGATCTCGGAGGTCCCCAGCTAGATGATGCTGACACTCCGCAATTCGTGCGTAGCGCCGGCGTCCCGCCGGCGGTTACGGAGGCGTCTCGCCTCCGGCGGCAGCAGCAATCGTTTCGCCGGTTCTTTTGCTCTGCTCCTGCTGGCCATCATGAGCACCGCAGGCTGCCGTCTCGATATGCACGTGCAGCCCCGCTATAACCCGCTGGCCAAGAGCGATTTCTTTTCCGACCAGCGCGCCGCCCGTCCCCTGGTGGAAGGAACTGTAGCCCGCGGCGATGAGCGCGCCGACACCTATTTCTATACCGGCAAGATCGGCAACACTCCGGGCGAGTACATGCCTTTCCCCGTAACGAAAGAAGTAATGGACCGCGGCCGCGAGCGTTTCAATATCTACTGTTCGCCTTGCCACTCCACCCTCGGGGACGGCAACGGCTTCGTCCCGACGCGAGGTTTCTCGAAGAAGCCGCCTTCTTATCACATTGAGCGGCTGATGAAGGTTCCGCTTGGCTATTTCTTCGACGTGATGACGAACGGATACGGCATCATGCAGGATTACTCCGCGCAAGTTTCGCCCCGTGATCGCTGGTGCATTGCCGCCTACATCCGGGCGCTGCAGTTGAGCCAGAATGCCACCCCCGCCGATGTCCCGCCCGGCCAGACTATTCCGTCCCAGGCTCCCAAATTCGAGGAGCCGGGAACGGGCGCGACTCTGCCGCAAGCGATGCCGAACACGAAATCCGGGAAAGGGGATTCCGAATGAGCACGACATCCCACATTCCCCACCCACCCGAGATCGATCTCTCGACGCCTCCCATCATCAAGGAGATTGGGAAGCGTGCGCTGATCGTTGGCGTGATCGCAACCCTGGTCTCGCTTTATATCGCGTTCACAAACCCAACCGTCTTTTACCGCGGCTACCTCGTCTCCTACATGGATTGGCTGGGCATTTGCCTTGGGTCGATGGCCATCGTCATGATCCGCCACATGACAGGCGGCGGTTGGGGCACGGTCATTCGACGCGTGCTGGGCGCTTCCATGCGCACGCTGCCGCTGATGATCCTCCTTTTCATTCCAATGCTGTTTGCCGTGCCTAGGCTCTATCCATGGGCGATGCCGCTCGACTCCATCGCCGACAAGGCGATTCGCGAGCACCTCGAAAAGCACTCCTTCATTCTGCGCGATTACCTGAACTACCGCGGCTTCGTGATCCGCGCCATCATCTACTTCGCGATCTGGTTTGTTCTGCAGTACCTGCTCAGCAAGTTTTCCTTCGAGCACAACCAGCCACCTTTCGCCGACACCAGCAAGCGCTTCAAAATCGTGAGCGCTCCTGGCATTATCCTTTACGCCTTCACGGTCTCGTTTGCAGCCATCGATTGGGTCATGTCGCTCGATCCCAGTTGGATCTCGACGATTTACGGCCTGATCTTCGTGGCGGGACAGTTAATCGCAGCCCTCGCCTTCGCCATCGTCATCGAGCGCATCCTGTTCAACTATCAGCCGATGTCGATTCTGCTGAAGCCGAGTTTCGTGCACGACCATGGCAAGTTCATGCTCACCTTCATCATGGTCTGGGCCTACTTCTCGTTCTCGCAGTGGCTCATTATCTGGGCGGGCAATTTGCCCGAGGAAATCACCTGGTACTACCGGCGCCTGCACGGTGGCTGGCAGGATGTTGGCCTCTTCCTCGTTGTTTTCCATTTCTTTGTTCCCTTCTTTCTGCTCTTGTCCCGCCCCTTCAAGCGCGATATTACCCGCCTGGTTTGGCTGGCTGCCTGGATGCTCGTAGTGCACTACGTCGATTTGTTCTGGCACATCGAGGCCAGCTTTTCCCAGACTTTCACCGTCACGCTGGCGGATGTGGTCATCCCCTTCGCCATGGGCGGCATCTGGATCGCATACTTCTGCCGCAACCTCAGTTCGCAGCCGCTGGTTCCCGCTTACGATGCGACTGCGCAGGATGTATTGGAGCCCGCCCATGAGTGACCAACAGATCGGGAATCAGGAGATGAGCGATCACGGCAGCTTCGAGCACGAGGATCTGAGCCCTCATGGCGTGATGTACTTCATGCTCGGTCTGGCAGTGGTCGTCGTCGTCATCTACCTCATCGTGTTTGGCATGTACCACTTCCTCGACACCTACGAAAAGGGCCGCCAGACTGCTATGAGTCCCATGGTCGCGCCACAAGCTGGCACGCGCACCGTCACCCACGCCGACACGCAGGTTTTCCCGCAGCCGCGCCTGGAAGAAAGCGAGCGTAGCCAGCTTCGCCAATTCATCGAGCAAGAAGACGACAAGCTCGCCACCTACAACTGGGTGGATAAGGATAAGGGCATCGTGCAGATTCCCATCGAACGCGCCATGGATTTAATTGTGCAGCGCGGTTTGCCGGTTCGTCCGGAGAACGCTCGACCGGGAAACGAGCGCCCCGAAGGCCCGACAAAGATTCTGAGAAGCACGGCGCAGGTCTTCGCGCCAGCAACCAAGAAAAAGCAAACTCCCCCAACGGTAGCCACTAAAGCTGCCGAACACGGGAACTGACCGCTCCGGCCGGAGCCCAACCACCCCGCGCGCCGGAAAAGGATGTTTGCAGTGCGCAGTAAAAAGCAGTTCGCAAATTCGATGAGACCAGATGTCGTTAGACCGGTTGTCATCAGACCCGCTGTCATCCTGAGCGGATTGAGTACATCCGCGCAGCGGAGGTCCTCATGGAGCCGAAGGACCACTACCCTCCTCTTGCTCTTGTTTGTCGCCGCAACCGCCGGGGGCCAGGCAATGAGCAAAGGCATCATGTCGCCCCCAACCAGCGTGCGTCCGCCCGGATTGAAAAACGTCGGCATTCAGCAAAACCTTAACCAGCAGATCCCCGCCGACCTCGTCTTCACCGACGATCTCGGCCACCAGGTGAAGCTGGCGGATTATTTCGGGCAGAAGCCCTTGATTCTGAACCTTGTCTACTTCACCTGCCCGATGCTCTGCGGAGAAGAACTCGCCGGCCTCGAAAGCACCCTGCGTGTGCTTAAGTTCGATGTCGGCAAGGAATTTGACGTCATCACCGTGAGCTTCGATCCCCGGGACACTCCCGAAGCGGCCGCCAAGAAGAAGGCAGAGATTTTGCACCGTTACAAACGCGATGGCGCGGAGCGCGGATGGCATTTCCTGGTCGGCAATCAGGATTCAATCGACAAAATCACCAAGGCCGCCGGCTTCGAGTACCAATACGACACGAAGACCCAACAGTTCGCGCATTCGACCGCGATCATGGTGCTCACGCCGCAAGGCAAGATTGCACAGTACTACTACGGCATCGACTACCCGCCCAAAGACTTGCGGCTCGCTCTGGTCGATGCGTCCCACGAAAAAATCGGGAACGTGGTCGATGAGCTGCTGCTCTACTGCTATCACTATGATCCGAGTAAGGGTAAATACAGCGCTACCGTGCTGCGCATCCTGCGCCTGATGGGTGTTGCCACGCTGCTCTGTTTGGGGATGTTTTTCTTGGTCATGATTCGCCACGGTTCAGGCCACGGCCATGGGGCGGCAAGGGTCAGCTAATTATGTTTTCACATTTGCCATTTTGGCCGGAGAGCGCCTCCACCTCGGCGGGACGGGTGGACGCTCTCTACATCTTCCTGGTGCTGGTCTCCGCCATTATGACGGTGCTGATCTTCACCACCTTGATCATCTTCGCCATCAAGTTCCGCAAACGTCGGGGACGGCCTGCCGAACAGATCGAGGGTTCCACCATCCTCGAACTAACATGGTCCATCATTCCCTTCGCTATTTTCATGTCGTTCTTCGTCTGGGGCGCGGTCATCTACTTTCAGGAGCGTACTCCTCCCCAGGACGCCATGGAGGTCTACACCGTCGCCAAACAATGGATGTGGAAGTTCGAGCATGCCGGGGGACAGCGTGAAATTAACGAACTCCACGTTCCGATGGGCCGCGACGTCAAGCTGATCATGACTTCGCAGGATGTCATCCACAGCTTCTACGTGCCGGCCTTCCGCCTCAAGCAGGATGTGCTTCCGGGCCGCTACACCACCTTCTGGTTCCATGCCACCAAGGCGGGCACCTACCATCTGTTCTGCGCCGAGTATTGCGGCACCCAGCACTCCGGCATGATCGGATGGATCGTCGTCATGGAGCCGCGAGAATACGAAGCCTGGCTGACCACTGGCGGCGGCAACCAGCCGCTCGCTGAAACCGGAAAGAAATTGTTCTCCGACCTCGGCTGCGCGACCTGCCATCGCTCTGACACCGAGGGCCGCGGTCCGAACCTGGCCGGGCTCTACAACAAACCCGTGCAGCTCGAAGACGGCCGCATGATAACCGCTGACGAAAATTACATTCGCGAATCCATCCTGGAGCCGGGCGCAAAACTCGTCAAAGGATTCAAGCCGATCATGCCCACATTCCAGGGACAGATTAGCGATGAGCAACTCAACTCGCTGGTCGCCTACGTAAAATCGCTGACTCAGCCGCAACCAGGACAGCCCGTGGCCGGCATGGCCTCGGCCACTCCTTGACTTGCGTAGCAAAAGATCGTGTGGTGACGGGGCTATGCCCCGTCCAAACGCAAAATTTAGTTTGAGTAATAGGTGAAAACATGGCAACCGCTGTACCAGTAGATTTGGGCGAACGCGAGAGCTACCTGAACGCAGGGTACGGGATCAAAACGTGGCTCCTTACCCGGGACCATAAGCGCATCGCGCTGCTCTACCTGATGTCGGTAACTTTCTTCTTCTTTATCGGCGGCATTTTCGCAATGCTCATCCGCCTGGAGCTGTTGACCCCGGCGGGCGATCTGGTCCAGTCCGACACCTATAACAAGCTCTTCACCATGCACGGTCAGGTGATGATCTTTTTCTTCCTCATCCCCGCCGTGCCCGCTGTGCTGGGCAACTTTCTTGTCCCGATCATGATCGGCGCCAGGGATCTCGCCTTCCCGCGCATCAATCTGCTTAGCTGGTATCTCTTCATCATCGGCGGCCTGCTGATGGTCTACACCATCCTCAATGGCGGCGTCGACACCGGCTGGACCTTCTACACCCCCCTCAGCACCGAGTTCCTGAAAACCAACGTCATCTCCGCCATCGTCGGTATCTTCTTCGCGGGCTTCTCGTCGATCCTCACCGGCCTGAATTTCATCGTCACCATCCATCGCATGCGCGCCCCAGGCATGACATGGAATCGCCTGCCCCTGTTCGTCTGGGCCCACTACGCGACCAGTATCATCCAGGTGCTCGGTACCCCGGTCGTCGCTATCACGCTCGTGTTGGTCGCGCTCGAGCGTTTGCTCCATCTGGGAATTTTCGATCCCTCGCTGGGTGGCGATCCGCTTCTATTCCAGCACCTGTTCTGGTTCTACTCTCACCCGGCCGTCTACATCATGATCCTGCCCGGCATGGGCATCGTCAGCGAGATTGTCTGCTGCTTCTCCCGCAAACGAGTCTTCGGATACAAGGCCATGGCCCTCGCCATCCTCGGCATCGCTGTACTCGGATTTCTAGTTTGGGCGCACCACATGTTCGTCGCCGGCATCTCGCTCTACGCCGCTCTCATCTTCTCGCTGCTCAGCTACTTCGTCGCAGTACCCTCGGCCATCAAAGTCTTCAACTGGACCGCCACCATGTATAAGGGCTCCATCACCTATCAGACTCCGATGCTCTATGCCTTCGGCTTCATCGGGCTTTTCACCATCGGAGGATTGACAGGCCTGTTCCTCGCCTGCCTCGGCATCGACGTGCATGTCACCGATACTTATTTTGTCGTGGCCCACTTCCACTACATCATGGTCGGCGGGATGGTGCTCGCCTATCTCGGCGGCATGCATTTCTGGTGGCCCAAAATTTCCGGCCGCATGTATCCCGAAGCCTGGGGAAAACTCGCCGCCCTCATCGTCTTCATCGGATTCAACCTGACCTTCTTCCCTCAGTTCATCTTGGGTTACATGGGCATGCCGCGCCGCTACCACGCTTATCCGCCGGAATTCCAGATCCTCAACGTGCTCTCCACCGCGGGTGCAACCATTCTCGCCGTCGGTTACTTGTTGCCCATGATCTATTTCGTCTGGTCCATGCGCTACGGCCCGCCCGCTCCCGCCAATCCATGGAACGCCGCCGGCCTCGAGTGGATGATTCCCTCGCCGCCTCCAACCTCCAACTTTGAGGAGCAGCCTGTCGTGACCTGGGAAGCCTACAACTACGATGAACTGGGCGAGATTCCACAGAAGCAGGAGGTTCCCGTTGCCCACTAGTCAAGCCGCGGCGGTCCCCGGACACGAGAACGATCACGCGCACGAAAACCCGGCACTGCTGCACCATTTCGCGACCGAGTCGCAGCAGAAAAACGCCGCCAGCCTGGGCATGTGGCTGTTCCTCGCCCAGGAAGTCATGTTCTTCGGCGGCATGTTCTGCGCCTACCTCGTGTACCGCTACAAATATTTCGGAGACTTCGGTTCCGCCAGCCAAACCCTCAACATCTGGTATGGCACCATCAATACGGCCGTTCTGATCTGCTCCAGCCTCACGGTCGTGCTCGCGGTTCGCGCCGCGCAACTCGGCAAGCGGAAAGCGCTGGTCACATGGCTCCTGCTAACCATCGTTCTGGGCATCGCCTTCCTGGGCATTAAAGGCATCGAGTACTACGAGAAGTTCGAGAATCACCACGTGCCCGGGCCATCGTTTGCCTATACCGGAACCGTACCCAGCCATCCCAATCTTCCCGCGAACCCGCGTCATGCCGAGATCTATTTCTCGCTCTACTTTGCGATGACCGGCATGCACGCCCTGCACATGATCGTCGGTGTCGGTCTGTTCAGCACACTGGCGTTCTTCGCGTGGCGCGGCAAGTATTCCGCCGAGTACTACACGCCCATTGAAAACGCCGGTTTGTACTGGCACTTCGTCGATATTGTCTGGATCTATCTTTTCCCGTTGCTCTATCTGATCGATCGCACCAAGGTGTGGAAACTATAGGAGACCAATGACAAGGACAATGACCGATCCTGTTCGCCCACAAACCGCGGCCCACGACGATTCGCCCCACGAGCACGTCTCTTCGATCGCCTCATCGGTCACCATCTGGGGCGCGTTGATCGTTTGCACGGCCCTCACCGCTGCCGCTGCCTTCGTCGACCTTGGTCCGCTCAACACCATCGTGGCCCTGACTATCGCGACGTTTAAAGCGACGCTCGTGGTGCTGTTCTTCATGCACGTCAAGTACACGCATGAAAAACTCACCCCCCTCGTCATTGTCAGCGCGATCTTCTTCCTGTTCCTCCTGCTGTCGCTAAGCATGGCCGATTACGCCACCCGTCTCTGGCGCTGAAGCCTGTCCATAGGACCGCCCCGGAGGTGGATTTTGGGTGGCGCAGCGGTTTACCGCTGCGATAGGTGTGCCCTTGAGACTGTTGGCTTTAGCCGCTGCGGTGCACCCGCTGCGTGGCACAAGTCACATCCCGCTTGCAAACCCCTCATCCCGGGATATAATGCCCCTCAATGGCAACCGGGTCGGAAGTCACAAAAACAGCGGGAATGGTGCCGGATGAGCTGAAGATGGAACCTCGCTCCAAAGGCCTTACCACCGCCCGCAAGAAGAAGCCCAAAGAACTGGCCGTCATCACCGAGTGCTGCACCGGCTGCGCCGGTTCACCGGCCTGCGTCGAGTATTGTCCGGTAGAAGACTGCATGTTCTGGATCGAAGACCCGGATCATCCGCCCTTCGGCCGCATCGAAGTCGACCCGATCCTCTGCATAGGCTGCAAGAAGTGCGTCAGCAAAGGCCCGGAAGGATCTTTCCTCGACGGCTGCCCCTGGGACGCCATCGTCATGGTCGACATAGCCGAAGTAGAAAAAGAAGTCGGCCCGATGAGCTACTAGCCGTCTGGATTTATTTCCCGGGTGTTGAAATGCCTGTATGGAGATGCCTGTGTGGTGACGGGGCTCTGCCCCGTCCAAGGCAGAACTCGAAAAACTCAAGAACTTCGCAAGCTTTACTTCCCACCAAAGCACGACGACGAAAAGCTTGACTTAGCCATCGCAATAAACTCAACTTGAAGGTTAGGGCACAATAAGGTGTCGCTTTCAAATCGGCTTGCTCTCTGACAATCGAATCACAACGTCCCAACCCGTAATAGTCCAACCCCCGTAACTCCTTATTCCGGAACACTTTACGTGCAAGTACTTATGTTTGAATACTTTGCAAGAAAGCGCGTAAAATCAGCGAGTTTTTCTTGGCTAACTCGCGCGCGCTCAATACTTTGCATATAAGTCCCTATCGCTCAAGACTTTGGCGGGAAGAATTCGCTAAAGTCCTGATTCCAATAGACCGAGATCAGAGGGGTACCGGGGGAGTACAGACCGGGCGGATGCCTGACAGATCAGACCGAGCGCATCCCTGGCGAAGCTTTCTACTTTCGCGCTCGCTCCTGAATCTCGCGTTCAGTGGCTATCGCCTGCTGCCGCAGTCGCTCAGGAATCTCTGGCAATTCCCTTTCGTAGGGACGGATCACCGGCAGATCTCCCGTTTGCCCGATCACGTATAAAGCGCGCAGGGCCTCCCACACCTGTTCTTCTCCGGGATCGACCGTTGCCACTGCGGCCCCCGCGCTTACGCTGCCACCGCTGACTATAGAAACTGCCCGGACGCGGCCGCTCATCGGCGAACGAAGTTCGTGAACCTGTCCATCGTCACCTTGCAGCTTCGCAACCAGCCCGCCCTGATGGAGAGACGTGCCAACTCCAGCCGTATCCATGACTCGACCATAGTAAGCGCTCGTGATCGCGACGGGCCTTAATAAGGATACGATCTGCGCTCTTCCGGAACTGTCGCCAAACCGCACCAGCGACAACGCCGCATTGCCCCGGACGATCATCGAGGGATCGCCCAGCATCTTCTGGAGTGTCTCGTGGAAACCGGGGCCTGCCGTGTCCTGGCCCATTACCCAGGCATCGGTGCTGCGCACCTCCTCGTGTGGATCGGAAGCAACCCGGACCAGATCGCTATACCAACGCGCAGCGCTCGCCTCGTGCTGGCTCATGCGCTGCCCGAGTTGTACAACGGCGTGTTGAATGTGCCGCGGATGAGCATTGTCGTTGAGGTATTCGCGCATCTCCTGGTCGGAGAGTGAACGGCCAAACCAGGTGCTCCACCAGAACAGGAATGGCATCAGCACCAGCAGCCATGCCGTTAGAAAGAATAGCAGCCGGTTGCGGGTGGACATGCGGGGACGCGAATTCTTCCGAGCCGAACTCTCTCCGGGGTTGAGAGCGTCGTCGGGAGCCGTCGGGATTGGTTGTGCAACCATTGATTAAGACCAGCAAAAACCCGAAGACCGAGAACTGAATTGTCATCCGGAGCGAAGCGAAGGACCTGCTGTTTCTCGCGGCGACAACAACAGCAGGTCCTTCGCTTCGCTCCGGATGACAAACTTAATTTTAACTTTAGCTTTCAGTTTCCTTGAGAGCTGTCTCCTTGCTCTCAGAAGCCGCTTTGGGCGCCACTTTCGGAGCGGCCGGTGCCGCAGCCGGAACCGCCTTCGCCGACCCGGAAGCCGCGGGAACTGCTGCCTTCTTCTTATGCAGAAACGCGAGCGCGCCGCGGTCGCGCAGCTCCCAGTAAGCGTTCAGGAAGAACACGCCGGAAAGAGTCAGCAGGATCAGGCTCATGAACAAGCCATCCTGCGTCTTGACTGTGCCCGTCGATATTGTCCAGGCAATGCCAAACAGAGGAACTACGCCCATGACAATGGACACCACCAGCATCATCATCGTAAGCAACCGCCCTCCTCAGTTCACCCCAGGTCGTGTGGCGCGGACACTCCTGTCCGCGCCGACGTTCACATCTCCTCTTGCGCCCCTGCGACTCTATTCCGCCTTGAACGTCGCGTCCGCGGTCTTGCTGTCTTTCGGAGCGAGCGTTAGCTTCTGCTCCTGCGTGCCCAGCTTCTCCTGCACAAATGCCAGCGTGTAGTCTCCCGGAGGAAGTCCTTTGATCTCGAACTTGCCGTCAGGCCCGGTGACCGCATAGAACGGGCTCTTCACCACGTTGACGTACATCTTCATCCAGGGATGCTGGTTGCACTTCACCGGCAACATGATCTCCTCGCGGGCGAAGGTCTTCTCAAGAGCAGGCGCCTGCGGAGGCTGCGACTCATTCCACTCGCGATTGTCCGCGGGCGTCGGATGAATATTGTGCGTTGTCGGATCGCTATTGACGATCTTGATCGTCTGCCCGGCCATCACTCCCAAGACGTGCGGATGATATTTGCATCCGCTCTGATCGATCTCGACGGGCGCGCTCGGAACGTCAAACGTCCTGTTGCCCAAACCATCCTTCACGTAGACGAAGACATTGGCCAACTTGCCGCTGTCGTCGACCACGGTTTCCGCCATGTTCATGCCCTTGCAGGCCGGGTCCTGGCTCATGTCGATCTTGGCCATCCTGGGAGCCGTACCCGCAAAACTAACCGTGCCGCTGATACTGGCCGCGGTCGCGGGATCAATCGGCGTGGCCGCTGGCGCCGGTGCGGCCATATTGCTCGGAGCGGCCGACGATTCTTCGCTCGGCTTCTTGCTGCATCCTGTCAACAAAACGAGGCCCACGCCGACGATCGCGCACAGGCCAAGGAACATTGCCCACATTTTCCGGTTCATGATTTCTTTACACCTTTCCTGGAATTGGGATGAGATCTCTAACACATTTTACCGCTCACTGTCCGCCCCCGCTTAGCGCTGGCTCGCGACTTAGCGGCAAATTTTTCTCACCGTTCCGCGATTCCCTTGCTCGTGGATTAGTTTTGCCGCTCGCCTGCTTGCGACCCATCGCTCCTGCTACGCGGCGCAGCTCCTCGGGCGTGAGTTGCAAAATGTAGTTCACCAGCAGGCGCGTTTGATCCTTGTCGTAGCCTTCAAAAGACGGCGGAGTCGGACCCGAGAATACCCAACGATCGTTCTCGCGTTTGAACAATCCGGAAGGCATCGCCGTGCCTGGACTGATCGCTTGTGGATCGATAAGCCACCGTTCCATCCAATCCGGCTTCAGGCGTCCGCGCGCCAGAAGGAAGTTGGGTGCGGTGGCATTCTTGTCGTGCGCCGGGTCGCCCGTCGCATGACACTTCAGGCAAGGCGCCGCTGTGCTGGAGAACAAGCTGCGCGCCATGTCGGTTTCTTTCGCCGTCAAAGTCGTCGACGACTCCGGAATATACGGAAACGACTGCCGCGACAGCGCCTCAAAGAAGCGCACCAGTTTGCCCAGTTCGTTCTCCGAGAAGCTGAAGGTCGGCATTCGCACCTTGAGGTACGAGCGCACGCCATCGCGATTGGTATCGGTCTCGCTGAGCGCCGGATTCGAGAGGAAATGCAGCAGCCACTCGGGATCGACGCGCGCGCCTTCGGTCAAAAGCTTGGGCGGGAGTTGTTCCTGCGCCTCCTGGTAACGTTTCATTCCCATGAGTGCAGTCTGCTGGCCGGGAATGAACTGGTGACAACCCATGCAGTTGTACTTCTTGACGACCCACCAGCCTTCCTGAATGTCACGCCGGTAGTCTTGAGGCCGGTACTGATAGGAGTCGGGAAGTGCGCTCTCCTGGCTGCCCATGAGGAATGTTGTGAGCGCCCGGATTTGTTCCGGTTGCAGGTGCACGTTGGGCATGCGGAGCTTTTCCGTCTCCGACTTGATCTTTCCCTGGTCCCACACATTTGGTTCCGCGAGTTTGTGCTCGAAGAAGCCCAGGTGCGAATACCACGGCCCCTTCGCGGGTCCCTCCGGAAGCCGCGCCCGATCCTCTGGATTCGTAATCGGCTCGCCGGTTCCCCGCTGCGCCATCTCCGTCAGAAGCGCGAAGTCCAGGCGTTCGATCGGTTTGCTGCCCTCGAAGGTCAGTTCCGTTCCGATCCTGCCCTCGTCCTCGAGACCGGCAATTTCATGGCAGCCCGCACAGCCGAAATGCTGAATCCACCTCTTCCCTTCTGCTTTCAGTTTTGGATCGTCCATGAAAGGCGCATCGGGATAGGAACTGGGATCCTTCTTCTTGAGGGTGATGAGGTAGGAGGCGACGTCCCGCGCATCGTCGTCCGAGAGCCGCAGGCTGGGCATCACCGTCATGTTCTGCACCTGCAGTTCGTGGCCATCGTTCGGACACTTACTATGCTGCAGATCGAAAACAAAGGGCAGGCCTTTCTTCGCGTAATCCTCGGGACCGATGTCTTTCTTCTCGTAAAGACAATACGGACGCGTGCGCTGGCGCGCGTTGTGCACCCAGCGCACCAGATAATCATAGTTCGCTTTCTCGCCGACACGCGTCAGGTTGGCGGCAAATGTGCCGCCAATCATCTGGTCGCCCTCCTCTACCGAATGGCAACCAAGGCAGCCTCGAGTCTCGAACAGTTCCTTGCCATGCCCGGCGTCTCCAGGTTTTTGTGTAACCGGCTGATCGGGCAACGCAGACTGCCACAGATAAGCCGAGATTGCCCGGATCTGCCCGTCGCTGAGGCGGAAATTCGGCATGCGCGTGGTGGGACGAAAATCCGTTGGTTTTTTCAGCCACACCGGAATCCAGTTCTTGTTAAGTTTCAGCCGGACGTCCTTCAGGTTGGGCCCGACCTTCTTGATGTCCTGCAGAAGACTTTTGGTCGTTCGATCGAGTTGCACGATCCGCAAATCCAGTTTGCTGTTCTCAACCTTGAGCGCCACTGCGTCATCGTTCAGACGATTCGCTTCCTGATTGGTCTGGGCGGCGTCGGCCTGCTTCATCAGGTACGCGGCCTGCTTCAGGTTATCTTTCTTCTCCGTCTCCATCTGCTTGATCTGCTGCGCGACGGAGTTGATATCTTCGGGTTCCTTGTCGTAACCCTCGTAGCGGTGGCAACCCGTGCATCCGCGCTGCCGAAACAGATCCTTGCCCTCGCTGATCGTCCAGCCCACATCGCCGCTTACCAGCACCATATCGGCGGCATGGCACGTCTGGCAGCCAGCCTCGACATTAGGCTTCGGAAACATCGGCCAGAGCCAGTGCTCGTAGGTCCCGTGCGCCTTCTCAACACTGGTTGTCGCCCGGCCATTTCCCTGGTGACAGGGAGTACAGCCAAACTTCTCCGGATCATGGGTCTTCAGCAGCTGCGGCTCGGGATGGCTGGTGAAAGCGTGCGCGTAGTCGTCGGGCTTTTGACCCTTGACCGCCATCGATGCCGCAGTCAGCTTGACCGGCTCGCGAATCCCCATGTGGCACGATTCGCATCGATCCACGATGTTGGCGTCGGCGACGTTGATCTGCATGATGACCGGGTCCCACGCCTCGGTCTTATCCTGAAGTCCACTGATCTGACTCGGCGTGAGATTCACCATGTGCTCGGAAATATACGCATCGAGCTTGTTCTTGCGCTCGCTGGCCGGCTTGATCACTTCACCCAGTTCGGCGCTGAGCGCGGTGCGCTGGGTCTTCAAATCGTTGTAGGTTTCTTCGAGTTGCGGGAAGGTGTAGTTCGCCCTGCTGCCGTCCGGATACTCGACGACCGCGGTCTGCTGTTTGTACTTTTTCAGATCGTCAAGCTTGCTTTGCTTCGAGGACGCGCTGGTGGTGGTTTCGATGTTGTAGGTCAGGGCATTTACGTAGGCGCGCCGATCCGTGAATACGTTCTGCACGGCCATGATTTTGGCGCTCAGGGCGAGCAGTTGATCGTTGATCTCCTTCTTGCGGGGCGCGGCCTGCTGGAGGGCTTGCTCGTAATCCTGCTTCAGTTTCAGGTAATCGCCGTTGCTCTCGACTTCTTTTTCGGATGCCGCCGAGGTGGACCGAGCCGTCTTTAAGAATGCGGAGTAGCGCTCGACCCACTCATGCTGGTATGCCTTCCAGGGACGCTGTCCGAATGCCTCGTCCCACAATGCCCAGAACAACGAGGCCATCAGGAGAACCATGACCACGACGTACCAGGTCGCAAGCGACTTCTGGACTAGCGGATCATTCTCAGGGACGGGCTTTTCGGGCACCACTTCCTCCTAAGAGTTGCCCGTGTGGGGACGGGGCTATGCCCCGTTCAAGCGGGGCGAAGCCCCGCTACCACACGGTTGCACATCTACACGTTGAACCAGGGCGTGATCCACACATACTTGACGTGAAACAAAAGCCGCAGCAGCATCTTGATCGGCAGCGCGAACATGGTGATCACAAAGAACATCATGATCGAATATTGCAGCAAGCTCATGCGCTTGTAGTCCTTCGGGTTATGGCGCCGGAAAAAGGCGTGCAGGACAAACCCGCCAATCGCGTAAAAACCGCCGACCACCACCAGGCCAAAGATCGCCTTGACCCAATTGGAGGTGATTCCAAAAATGTCAGGCAGATCTCGGTTCACTTCATAAATAAGGCGATTGTGGTCCCAGGTTTGGCCGGGCCAGAACCACTGCCATCCTGGACCGCGAATGAAGGTTCCAATCAGGATCATCGAAACCCACAAAATAATGAAGCCGAAAAGAAACGTTCCAATAGCGAACTTGCGCTGCTTCCACGTGTAGTAGCCGCTGCCCAGGGGATTGGTATCGATGTAAGGAATCACCATCAACCCGATGATGATGAGCGTCGGCATCACCACGCCCGCAATCCAGGGATCGAAATAAACCAGCATCTCCTGCAGGCCAAGAAAATACCAGGGCGCTTTCGCAGGATTCATGGTCAGGTTCGGGTTGGCCGGCTCTTCGAGCGGCGCGTTCAGCGTAATGGACCAGACCATCAAAATAATCGTGACGATGATCGCCGCCAGGAACTCCACGCGCAGAAGAAACGGCCAGACGTGAATTTCCTTCTGCCATCCGGGCTGCCATGGCCAAGTCTTGCGATGATGCGTCTTGGCGAGCGCGGCATCGCCTTCCAGTTGTGCGATCAGTTGATCGTTGGCGTGCGCTTGTTTCCACGCCAGATAGATATAGAAGGCGAGCAGCGGAATCAGCGCCACGATGGGCACGTTATCCGGAGCGGAAGCGATGTCCCACAGCTGTCTCCAGTCCATACTAGCGGCGCGCCTCCTTTACTTCGGCTTCGAGCACGACCGGCGCCGGTCCTGAGATGCCGCCATCTTTGCGCACGCGCCAGAAGTGCACGATCATCAACACCGACGCGACGATCGGAATGCCAATGCAATGCCAGATGTAGGAGCGCAGGAGCGCGTTTGCGTCCACGATCGACCCGCCTAGCAGGCCAAAGCGAATATCGTTATAGGGCGTCATTCCCAGGAGAGCACCGAACGGGCCCTCATGCCCCAGGGCCGGCGTAGCGCGTGCCATGTTGGTGCCGACCGTGACGGCCCAGAAGCCGAGTTGATCGTCCGGTAGAAGATATCCGGTGAACGATAGCAGCAGCGTGAAGACCAGCAGGAGCACGCCGATGTTCCAGTTGAACTCGCGAGGCTTCTTGTAGGAGCCGGTCAGAAACACGCGGAACATGTGCAGCCAGACGGCGATCACCATCAAATGTGCGGCCCAGCGGTGCATGTTGCGCAACAACTTCCCGAAGGGCACGTCGTGCTCCAGATAGAGCACGTCGCGGAAGGCCTGAACCTTGGTCGGGTGGTAATAGAACATCAGCAGCACGCCGGTAAAAGTCAGGACGATGAAAAGATAAAACGTGATGCCGCCCATTCCCCAGGTGTAGTTGTAGCGCACCGCATCGCGGTTGATCTTCGCAGGATGCAAATGCAGAAAGACGTTGGAAAGCACGCCTAGAGCGCGATTGCGCGGCGTGTCATCGTGCTTGTGCCGGAAGATGGAGGTGTAGACCTGAGTCTTGGTCGGGTCCTTGAGAAGATCGACCTGCTCCTTGGCCTTGGCCGGCATGTCGGTCTTGAGCGACTGGACGTCTTCCTTCACCCCTGTCGTTACTCGCTCAATGATGCCGGCTGACTTCCCGTTCTTTCCGTTCGAACCACTCTCTTCAGGCATTTTCGTCTCTTCTCCGTGGCTTCATTGCTGGCGTCACCCCGCCAATCACGCAACCACCGATCTCAAGCTGTGCTCAGAGTTACACGTCCAGGTACGATCCTGGATCGTTGAAATGGCTCGGCTGACCCTTCGGCCATTGATAGAGCCGGGAAGTATCTACAGTGATCTGGCCATCGGGAGAAAGTTGCACGAAAGCGCGATCCATCGGCCTGGGCGCAGGTCCCTCGAAGTTAATCCCTTCGTCGTCGTAGCCGCTTCCATGACATGGGCACTTGAACTTATCCTCGCTCGGCTTCCAATCGGGCGTGCACCCCAGGTGCGTGCAGCGTGCGTAGATGACGAAGAGGCGATCGGGCCGGCGATCGACCCAGATGCGATATTTCTGCTGCCACTTTGTGTCCACACCCAAACCGTAATCTGCGGGATATCCGATCTTGAAAACGGTGGAGGGTTCGAAAAGAGTGCGGGGCAAAAAGAAGCGGAAAAAAGCCAGGAACCATGCTGCCAGGAAGGCCGTGACCGATACCCATGCCAACCGCCGGCGGTGCTGGTTGACCGTATTGTCTTCCGGCCCGACCGCTGCCACGCCGGCGGACGCCGCGGCTTTTGAGGTTCCCACCGCAGTCGAGCCAACATAAGGAGTGGCGGCGCTCGCTTTCGCGGGCGGGGCCGCTTTTTCGGGCGGCGGCGTCTTTTCGGACGCCCTGGCCACATCCGGAATCTCTGCCATGATCCTCCTCCTCGAATCAGTTGTGCTGGTTCAATCGGCAGCCATGGAAAGCGCCGCGAGTTCACTCACTTGCTCTTTGTTTCTATTTCTCAGGTTCTGAGTTCTTAAGCTCGCCTCGCCGCCCGCCCCCAGCACCTCTGCCGCCAGCGCTTCAATAAATTTTGGCGAGTCGTTCAAACCTTGCGTCATCGCGAAATGATCGATCCCAAGAAGTCGAGCCTCTTCCCTCGCGCAATGATCGATCTCGCCCAGAGTCTCCACGTGATCCGAGACAAACGAAATCGGGATCACGCAGACTTCGCGCACCTTCTCCGCTGCCAGTTTTCGCAGCGTCGTGTGCAGCGAAGGCTGCAACCAGCGGCTGGCGCCGACTTTGCTCTGGTAGCAGAGGCGATGAGCATTCGACCATGCAC
>JBAQJU010000073.1:0-4668 GCA_049300475.1 Terriglobales bacterium
CTGAAGAAGCTGATTGAGACGAAGCTGGAAGGCGGAACGGTTCAGGCGGTCGAACAGCCGAAGAAGCTGGCCCCGGTGGTCGATCTGATGGCGGCGCTCAAAGAGAGCCTGGAAAATGCGAAGAAGCCGGTGGCCTCGGAAAAACGAGTCGAGCGCGGGACTGAAGGACGCCAGAAGCGGCGGCGCGGGTAGAAGTGCTTCTCGTCGTTCGCTATTCGTCGTTCGCTGTTTTGCGTTGGCCACCTGTTCCACTACCCAGGTTAGCGCCCAAAAGAAGGGCGCGAACCTGGGGCACCTTCGTTGTTGCTGGACGGGCACGGACGCTTTCCCTTCCGCGATCCGCGAAATGCGAACGACAAAATGGCGCTACCCCATTTCCCCTTCCGGCGCCATTCCCGCTACAATAGCGGTTCCGTGCAAAGCTAACCCTTTCGATGGAGTATGAATGAAGCGGTTTCTGTGGCTGGGAACAGTACTGGTCCTGTTTGCGATTTGCATGGGATGCGGCGACGTGTTCCGTCCTATTATTATCCCCAACCCTCAGCAGTTTCCAAATCCGCAAGCGGCGCACACGGTGGTGACCATCAGCGACAATGGGAGCATCGTGGATGGCAGCGCCATGATCATTGACGTCTCTGGCGATTCGGACGTCAGCCAAAAGAGCGTCGGCTTGCGCCCGGTCCATGCGGTACAGCAGAGTGCCACTACGGTGCTGGTTGCGAACCAGTCAGTTTCGGGCACGGCGGAAGATTCGCTCACCAAGCTGAGTTTCTCGGGTACGGTTATCGGCACTACCAGCACCATCACCTTGCCGGCAGGTTCGGCGCCCAATTTTGTGGCCACCACGGAGGCGAACAAGGCATACGTGTCGCTGCCTCAGTATGTGAATCCGGCAACCGGAACCGTTGTCCCCTCGGTCGCCGCAATCAACACCGCACAAGACGGCATTGCCGCGATAATCCCAGTGGGGAACAGTCCGGACGCCATTGCCGAGACACCCAACGGATTGAAGCTCTACGTGGCGAACCAGGGAGATAGCACCCTGAGTGCATTCAACACCAGTGACGATTCTGCGAGGGGAATCACGGGTAGTTTTAATGCCCCGATTTGGTTGGCGGCGCGGTCCGACAGCCAGAGACTCTATGTGCTAAACGGCAACGGCGTGGTGAGCACGCTCGACACAACGACGACCCCTGGGCCGGATACGGTCATTGATGCCAGCATCAGCGTGCCGGGCGCCATCTACATGGTCTACGACACGATTCTGAACCGCTTGTATATCCCTGGAGGCGGCCAGGTAGTGATTCTCGATGTCTCGCAATCCATACCAGGTACGCTCGCTACCATTACAATCCCCACGGCGAGTTCCCGGAGTGCGGGCGACCCTTGTGCGGGAACGACCGCGGGTCCGCTTTCCGTGTTCGCGGCTGCGCCATTGCCTGATAGCAGCCGCGCCTACGTGGGATCGTTTTATCTGGATAATTCGGGCAACGTATGCCCGCAGGTGACGGTGATTACGACCTCCAACAATACGATCAAGACCAATATCGCGGTGCCTGGATTTCCGGCATATGCCTTTTGCGCGGACCCTACCCAAGTGCGTTTCCGCATCAATATGGCTGCGGGGGGCGATAGCACGCGCGCTTACCTGGCGAGTTGCGATGGAGGCAACGTCAACATCATCGACACCTCCACCGACACGTATATCCTGAGTACGCCCGCTCCCTACAGCGTGCGGCCGCCGTTGCCAGGCAGTACGTTGAATCCGCCGCAGAACCCCGTGTTTATGATTGCCGGTCCATAGCGCGCTTCGCTCAGAACGTTGTCTTGAGAGTGCCATAAATCACCCCACACGCACGGGGCCTCCTATGCGGAGCAGCTTCACTGCTTTAATTTATCGGAGCCGGACTGATTGAAGGTGGGCCAAATCCTAGTTTTCGCCTGCTCACTTTAGTATATTCACCTCCGACCTATGCCCACCTTCTACCAGCGCTTCCAGGAGTCGGCCCGCAAATTTCCAGACAATGTCGCTCTTGAAATTCAGCGTCCGGAAACTGTCGAGCGGGTGACTTTTGGGGAACTGACGCGCATGGCGGAGAGCGTTGCGAAGTGGCTCTCGACGCACATACCGCGCAACGCCAGAGTGGCGATTCTGGCAGGCAATCATCCGCGGTGGGTGGCGGCATATTTGGGGATCATTGCCTCTGGGAGAACGGCCGTTCCGCTCGACACCGCTCTTCATGCAGATCAAGTAAAGAAATTGCTGTTAGATAGCGGAGCGTGTCTCCTTTTCTGCGATGCGAAGCATCTTCCGGTGGCGGTCGAGTCGGTCAGCGGAACGGAAATTCGCCTGGTGATGACGTCAGCGGCAGCGGAGAGGGAGCACTCAGAGAAATTGTCGCGCCAACCGCAATCGGAATTGCACGGAGATCTCGACTCTATTTTCGCCGCAGGCTCTGGTGGCTTCGAACCCGTTGTTCCGGATGAGAACGATCTGGCGGCGCTTCTCTATACCTCCGGCACCACCGCGGATCCCAAGGGCGTCATGCTGACGCATGCCAACCTGGTGGGCGAGGCGAATTCCGTTTTCGGCGTGGTCTCGATCGGTCCCACCGATGCGTTGCTGGGAATTCTCCCGATGTTTCATGTGCTGGCGCAGATGGCGAACCTGTTTCTGCCCTTGTTCAATGGCTCCCGCGTAGTGTACCTGGAGACGCTGAACACGATTGAATTGCTGCGCGCCTTGCATGAGAGAGATATCACGGCTTTCTGCGTGGTGCCGCAATTCTTTTACCTGATTCACGAACGCATCTTCAAAGAGTTGAGCAAGCGCGGGAAGGCTACGTTGCGACTGGTGCGCGCCTTGATGGCGCTGAACCGGGTCTTGCGCCGAGTGGGCATTAACGCGGGCAGAGTCTTTTTCGGGAAGATTCACGCGACTTTCGGGACGCACATGCGGTATCTGGTAACGGGAGGCTCTCGCTTCGATCCAGCGATTGCCCGCGACTTCTACTCGTTCGGCATCGACGTGCTGAATGCATACGGGCTGACGGAGACGACTGGTGGAGCGTTCCTCAACCGTCCGGGGAAGATCGTGTTTGGTTCCGTGGGCCCGCCGCTACCTGGCGTCGAGGCTCGCATTGTGGATGAGCATGTGGTGGAAGAAGGCAGACCTAAGGCGGGCGAGATCGCGATTCGCGGCGCGCTCGTGATGAAGGGATATTGGAATCGGCCGCAGGCCACCAGTGAGGTTTTGCGCGATGGGTGGCTCTACACGGGCGATTTGGGGTACTTCGATTCTGTTGGAAATCTGTTCATCACCGGGCGAAGCAAGGAAGTGATCGTCCTCGCCAACGGAAAGAATGTCTATCCGGAGGAAATCGAGACCCACTATTTGAAGTCCCCGTATGTGAAAGAGATTTGCGTGATGGCGCTGGAAGCGCGCGCCGGGGATCCCACTTCGGAGCGGCTGCATGGCGTGATCGTACCGAACTTCGATTTGCTGCGGGAGCGAAGGATTGTCAACGCGAAAGAGGTGATCCGCTTGGACGTTGAAGCGCTTTCTCACAAGATCGCGTCCACCAAGCGGCTGGGAAGTTATGACATATGGCAGGAAGATTTGCCGCGGACTACGACGCGAAAGCTGAAGCGGTTCCAGATCGAAAAGCGCGTTCGGGAGTTGCTCGACAAGGGTGGCGAAGCCGACGCCGGCATGGAACGACCCCTGACTGACGACGAGCGCGCATGGCTGGAACGTGAAGATGTGCAGCGCGCACTCGCCATCGTGCAAGACGCCACGCGGAATCAGCTGGCCTCAATTCGGCCGGGACACAATCTGGAACTCGATCTTGGGCTGGATTCCATGCAGCGAGTTGAACTGCTGACCGCGTTGGGCGGGCAATTGGGGGGTGAGGTGCCGGAGTCTCAACTCGCGGAAATCTACACGGTACGCGATTTGGTTGATGCGATCCTGGAGAGCGGCCAGCGCGGCGAAGTTCGGGTTAAGTCGATGACGCCGCCGTGGTCCACTATTTTCGGCGAACCGGTGACTGATCCCGAGGTTCTGGCGCTGGCAAAACATAACCTATTTGCGGAAGTGTTCTTTTTTCTGTTGGGACAGATGATTTATATGTTTGCGCTCGACCGCTTTCACTTCAAGGTTCGCGGCGCTGAAAACCTGCCTGAGCAAGGGCCTTACCTGCTGTGTTCCAACCACCAGAGCTACATTGATCCGCTGCTGCTTGCCCCGGTGCTGTCGTGGCGAATGTTCCGCACCGCATTCGCGGTGGGCACCAGCGACATTTTTGGCAAAGGCTTCATGCGCCGATTGGCGCGGTGGCTCCGAACAGTCGTGCTCGATCCGGATGCGAATCTGGTGCCGGCAATGCGCGCGGCAGCTTTCGGGCTTGGCCATGGGCGCATTCTGATTTTGTATCCTGAGGGCGAGCGCACCAACGATGGCCACCTCAGGCTTTTCCGCAAAGGCGCGGCGATTCTCTCCATACACACTCAGTCGCCGATTGTCCCAGTGGCCATCGAAGGCTTCTACGAGGTGTGGCCGCGGCATGAGAAGTTTCCCAAGTATGGCAACCTGCAGATGACCATCGGGAAGGCAATGACGCCGCCACCCCTGGATGAAGCCAGCGAAGCAACCTACGAGCGCATGAC
>JBAQJU010000074.1:0-4444 GCA_049300475.1 Terriglobales bacterium
GCCTCCCGCCCGCTGCATTCTCAATCACTTTCACGCGCTGGAACTCTTTCTGACTCATCGTCACCATCCTGAGAGGGTGACCAAGTCTCGTTGCAGTTAGGGGGTGACATTATCTTGGAGCATCTACACCCCGCGTCAGTGCCATTGACTCCCCCGGTCTGCCCGCGCTACGCTTACATCAAATGATGGCTGTCCGCGCCACGCTGGCGCGCGTTCCGGAACACTCCACATCAGAGATAATTCTTGCGCGCAAAAACCGGTGTTCCATCTGTGACTCTCCGTTTTCTGTGTGGTCAAGCACGAAACCTTCGAACCACAGAGGACGCAGGGATTCACAGAGACACCAGCCATCCAAACAGGCCCCCAGAAAGCTGCGGGAGGCGTCGCGTCGTCCTCTCGAATGAAAACGAATGAAGAAAAGTATTGATCTGAGCCCGAATATCGAGACCCTGTTTGGCACGCGCGATGAGAATCTGCATGTGCTGGAAGATGGCCTGAATATAAACATCGACCTGCGTTCCGACCACATCGATCTGGAAGGCGCGCCGCGCGATGTGGCGCGCGCCGAGCAGCTTTTTGCCGACTACGAGCAGTTGCGCAAGTCCGGATACCAGTTCCAGAACGGCGATTTGAACAGCATGCTGCGTGTGCTGGTGGGCGATCCGAATGTCACGCTACGCGGATTGGCCGAAGCGGGCCGCCAGCGCTCGTTCGGACGCCGCACCGTGCAGCCGAAGAGCCCCAACCAGCGCCGCTACCTTGAGGCGATCGAGAACCACGACATGGTGTTCGGCGTCGGACCGGCCGGCACGGGCAAAACCTATCTTGCCGTCGCGATGGCGATTTCGGCGCTGCTTAACAAGCAGGTCAATCGCATCATCCTGGCACGTCCCGCGGTTGAAGCCGGTGAGCGTCTCGGCTTTCTGCCTGGAACCTTGCAGGAGAAAATCGATCCTTACCTGCGTCCGCTTTACGATGCGCTGTTCGACATGCTTGACCCCGAGCGAGTGGAGCGCTACCTGGAAAAAAACATCATCGAGATCGCGCCCATTGCCTTCATGCGCGGGCGGACTTTAAACGATTCGTTTGTGATTCTCGACGAGGCGCAGAACACGACTTCCGAGCAGATGAAGATGTTCGTCACGCGCCTTGGCTTCAACTCGAAGGCGGTGATCACGGGCGACATCACGCAGATCGATCTGCCGAGCGCGCGCCGCAGCGGGCTGCTCGAGGCGATCGATATTCTGAAGGGCGTGAACGGACTGTCCTTCGTGCATTTCGACGAGAGCGACGTGGTGCGGCACCATCTGGTGCAGAGGATCATCCGCGCCTACGATGAGCACAAAACACGGTTGGCGGAGCAGCAGCTGTCACAGCTCGGACCGAAGGTAGATGCAAAGCCGGGAGCAGCCGAGAACGTATCGCGTGCGAAACCTGGAGCCGGCGAGAATACGGTTCCAAGGCCCGCTGCACCGCCCATTTCAATGGATGAGCCGCACGTGCAGAACTAATCCAGCACGAACCGGATTCGGAAGAATTCCGCCGGACCGGTCGAAGGAGGGAGCCTTACAGGCCCTCGGTTCGCTTTGGAGATGTTTTGCTACGGGATGTTAAGCGTTTTCGAATCGGGGCCCTCGCTTGAGTGGTTGCGGAAAGAAGCCGGTTCGTATCAGGCATCGCGGCAGCGATGCCGAGGGAGAGAATTCGAGGCCCTTTAGGGGGCTGGCCCCAGAGATGCTCTGATTAAGTGTCGGCAAGAAGCATAAACCACAGGGTTCACAGAGGCGCACGGAAGACCGCAGGTACTTGATCAGAGCTTCCCGAGGAGCGAAATAATTGTGGTCATCATGCAAAGGCGCGTGGCGGACCTGACGGAACTGGCGCTGACCCGTTTTGTAGCCCGCGCCCGGCGCGTTGCGGGATTGAAGGGCACGGTCGACGTGGCGATCACTTCGAATACGGCAATGAAAAAGCTGAATCAGCGCTTCCGCGGGAAGAACCAGGCGACCGACGTGCTTTCGTTTCCTGCCCCGGACGACGACCCGCGCAAGAAATTTGCGGGCGAGATTGCGATTTCGGCGGAGATCGCGACGCGCAATGCACAGGCTTTGGGGCACACCTGCGCCCAGGAAGTGAAGATTCTGGTGTTGCACGGCGTCCTGCACCTGAAGGGCTACGATCATGAGCGCGACCGTGGTCAGATGGCGCGGCGCGAAAACCAGTTGCGGGCCCGCCTCGGGCTTTTTTCGGGACTAATTGAAAGGACTGTGGGTACTCGAAATACGGCGACTCGCTCCCGCCGGCAGGCCGCCGGCGAGCATCCTCGGAGGAAGGCGTGATTGGCGCCAGCATCGGTCTCGTGCTGCTGCTCGGCCTGCTCACGCTGGTCTCCTACGTGGACCGTCTTTATCAGGAGATCGGCAAGTTTCTCTCCCGCGACTTTCAGGACAACATCGATACGTTTGAGCAACTGGTTGAGCCGCACCTCGGCGTCACACGGGCGCGCGCCGCGCTTTCGATGGCGATTCTGCCGCAGCTGGCCACGGCCGCGATCGCCATGATCGTGGGCTTCACCGTATTTCGCGACCGAGCCTGGAACGTTTACGAAGTGCTCGAGGCGACGCTCAGCCTGGTGCTGATCATTATTGTTTTTAATCGCCTGCTTCCCTTCGTGTTTTTCTCGCGAACCAAGGGACGCTGGCTGGCGCGCTGGGTACTGGTTTTGCGCGGGCTCATTTATCTTGTTCTCCCGGTCACGCTGGTGCTGGGATTCTGCCAGTCGGTAGCCGCGCTGACACGGGAACACCCCGAAGCGCAGCCGGAGACCCCGGCCGAGGCGGTGGATGCGCTGATTGAAGCGGGACAGGAAGAGGGCATCATTCAGGAAGGCGATCGCGAACTGATCCAGTCGGTGGTCGAGTTCAGCGGCAAGACAGTGCGCGAGGCGATGAAGCCGCGGCCGGAGATGGTGGCCGTGCCCTCCGATTCCACGGTTGAGCAGGTGGTCGAGTTGCTCCGGGTGAAACCCTTCTCGCGCATACCGGTGTATGAAGGTTCCATCCACAACATCAAGGGAATTCTGCATACGCAGGATGTGCTGCAGGTGCCCGACTCCGAGGCGCATACGCGTACGGTAGCGAGCGTGATGCGCAAGGACGTTCATTTCGTTCCCGAGAGCAAGCTGGTCAGCGACCTGCTGCGCGAGATGCAGAAGAGCAATATCCGCATGGCGATCGTAGTCGACGAGTACGGCGGGGTCGCCGGCCTGGTCACGATCGAAGATCTGGTCGAAGAGATCGTCGGCGAAATCGGTGACGAGCACGAAAAAGCGCAGCTCGTGCAGGAGAACGATCATTCCTATGTGGTGACGGGAAATATGGATGTGGACCGGCTAGACGAACTCTTTGGGCGCCGGCCCGAGGGTCATGAATCGTCCACCATCGCTGGCCTGGTGAGCGAACTTGCCGGACGCATTCCGAAAAAAGGCGAAGTGATCGAAGACGACGGTTTGAGGTTCGAAGTGCTCGATTCAACCGACCGGCGCGTAGAGCGCGTGCGGATTACAACAGCCGAGCCGAAGCAGTTGAACTTGATGTGAAAGAAGTGCGAACTCGATTTGCAAGTCGCGAGCGGGGCCACTTCAGCCTTAGCCTTGAGGCTTCTTTTTGGCGATACCTAATAAGGGCATCGTGGTGTTTAACGCGGGCAACCTTTTTCTCCTCGCTGTGGTGGTGGGTAAGTCGAAAATCGAGGCGTAATCGCCCCAATCCTTCGACGCACGGGAAGGCAGTGTTGGTGCACTTCACGGTGACGGCAGCGAGGGACTATAAAGCGCCGACGGGCAAGGTAACTGTAAACGCCAGCACTGGGGAAAGCTGCCCTGGAACACTCGTAAACGGATCGAGCAGTTGCTCGGCTGTCGGACCCTCAACACTGACCGCAACCTATGCGGGCGACAGCAACAACAACTCTAGTGTCTCGGTGGGCGTCGCACAGACGGTGAATTAGCGACCTTGATGATTGCGGCCCGGGTCTCCTGGGCCGCAAGGTTGCCGTCTCCCGCGGGTGTAATTACATATTGCTTTGGGTGCTATCCAAAAAACAGCGCCTCCTTCTGGTGACCGAAATCGATCTCCTCTAGCAGTACAGATGCAACGCGGCACGTCTTTGATGCATACGACCATCGTTCCACGATATATTGTCATGGGTTCTCGTCCTACGGGCGGTCCCGACGGGACTACCCTACACCCCCAATCTTCCCTCTCCAGCTAAACATCAATCTGGTCCCGGCCTTGTAATGGCCCAGGCAGCCGGCAAAATCCTTCTCGCCGCGGGGCCACGGCGCCGTCTGGAAGCGGCCTGCCTGCGCTCACTATCCTGTATCGTTATCTCGCGACTGAAAATCCCCGGTCGCTCCAGGTTGTGCGCTATGGTCTCGCGCAGT
>JBAQJU010000075.1:0-4405 GCA_049300475.1 Terriglobales bacterium
ATGTATATCTGTAGATACTCGCGGAAGGAACAAAAGAGCGGCATAGTGCAGGCATGCGAACCTACCATTGGGTGCATGTCAAGCTAACTAAGAAGGACCGTAAACAGATCGCCGGGAGAATGCACTACGTGAGCTTCGTGAAAAGCGCAGCCACGCCCAGATCGAAATTGATAAATTAGACCAAATCATTTCTGGGATCGAATCACTGAACGGCACGGGACAATCCCACAAGGCAACTCAACCGACCCCAGTGGTATCGGCTCCCGGCAAGCGCACCATGTCCGCTTCCGCCCGCCGAAAAATCAGTTTGGCGCAAAAACTGCGTTGGTCAAAGCAGAATGGTCAAACGCCGAAGGCAAAGCGGAAAATTTCCGCGGCGGGTAGAAAGCGGATCGCAGCGGCGCAGCGGGCGAGGTGGGCGAAGCTGAAGGCGCAGCAGAAGAAAGCGGCGTAGTAATTTGGGGAGCCTGCTGCGGCGAGTACGCGGCAGGCTTTCGCCCTCAATCACACTGTCCCGATGCTCACCTGCAAGTGATGCTGGGATTGTCCTTCGCTAATTCGAGACAAGCCGCATGTTGCTTCGCCCGCCGTGAGGCGTCTGCCGAACTCTCATCTGTCGAACTAGGCTGCACCGTAGATTGCTTCGTAGGCCCCGCTTGTTGTTGATATGCGACTGGAGTTGGAGCAGGAGTTGCAGTTGGAGCCTGCGTATTCGCAGTGGGAGCCTTGTCTAGCATTGCCTGAAATGCCGCAATCTCCTCTGGTCGGCCCCATATAAACTCTTTAGTTTGCATTTCGCAGTAGTCGTCCGGATATTCCCAGACAGGCTGAACAGTTACCGTGGTCGTGCCATTGAGTTCCACCAATGCGTACGACCACACTGCTTTTGTGGTCATGCCCTTACACATACTTGACGCCGTGAAAATCGCATCTACGGGGGGCATCCGCGCTGGCCTCGAGAAGCGGAACTGGAATTGATTGTCGGAATCGAGCGTGTAGCCTTGGATTAAATTCTGCTGGACGATGAGCGCCTTAAGCGTTTGAGCGGACGATTTGCTGGTGAATACATACGGCCCCGCATGAGGCTTTGCTTTTTTGTCCCGGGCCGCAGCCAAGGTCGAGATCACCAGAACTAGAATCAGTATTCGTTTCATACTCTCACCCCATCGTGAACTTTACCGAGATGACCACGCAAATCGCTAATTACCGGAGTCATCTCAGAATTCCTAATCTCCCGAGGTAGGTGAGGCGCTCTGCCTAACGGCTAACATCGTGCGCTCTCGGTGGTATTTGCCCGTTTCTTACATGTACTATTTCCCGATTGCCATCTTCGGGAATATGGAGTAGCGTGGCCTTAATAGTTTAGTTTTTCGAGTGAAGGTCAGCGACCCGCCATCCTCTCGGATTTCTGTGGGGACGAAACCCGTAACTAGCAACTAAATGTTTCTTTGGGGTGAACTATGGAAATCCTCGTGAGAAATGCACCGTGTCCCTGCGGGAGCGGCAGGAAGTACAAGAGATGTCATGGGATAGAAATGCCCAAGGCGAGTTTGCGGGAAAACGCAAGAATTCTTCCGTTCGTCGTCTATCAGCCTTTCGCCCCGCATGGAATTTCGCCTTGGGTAGCGCAAGCGATGAAGAGAGCTTCCAGCTTCCAGCCAGTAGGCTAGCCAGTCGCATTGCCCGGTCATCGAGCTTCGCACACATGCCCAACAGATTGGCCCAAAAGGGGCGCATGACCTCTGAAACGCTGGAGCCGACCCAAACCCCTCCGGGCGGCCAAATCGCCGCAGAAGGGGCTTCCTGATGAATGCCGCAATCGCCAATGGCGAATCTATTGACAAGGCGGGTTCAGCGCCACATACTGTGGGCGACTGATTCCGGGCCATTAGTATCGTGGCTGTCGAGCGCCACTCCTCCCCCTAACGCCGGAATTCAATTTTTAGAGACTCAGGATGATCTCGGGTTCGACCGGAAGGTTACGGTCGCGGCCCAACCCAGTGTAAGTGTTCTGTGACCAAACCAGCCACTTCTAGCCACAGGAGAACGCCATGTCAATGACTCCCAGCAACGATGGCTTTTTGCTATTGGATGCCAAATTGAATCTGATTGGATCGAACGGCCACGCCCTTCAAATCCTCTGTTTCCCAAGCGAAACGAACCTGATGAAGCAGCCGAGGGTTTTTATAGCGGATCGGGTGCGCAGCACTCTCCTCGACCGCGAAACTTGGAGTGGAACTGCATTCGTCAAGGAGTTTAAGTCGGGCAAACGGCGCTACATCTGTAAAGTTTCTCAAATCGAATGTGGGGGGAACGATCCTGTGCGCCCTGCTTTCGCTGTGCTGCTGGAGCGGGATGCAGCAAGGGGTTCGTCACTTACGGAAATCTCTGCCCAGTTTGGTCTGACTCCGCGAGAAGGCGAAACCGTGGAGTTCCTCTTGCAAGGTTTCACCAGCAAAGAGATCGGCACCCGCATGCAGATCAGCGCCAACACGGTAAAAGCCTTCATCCGATTGGTCATGGTCAAAATGAAGGTTTCGACACGTTCTGGAATTGCAGGAAGGTTTGCAGGCTCGCGGGCAGAAGGTTCCCCTCTGTTCGTCCAGCCCATCAAGAGTCAACCCTCGCCGAGAATGTTTCGGGGTGTGATCGGCAACGTCGCGTAAAGCGAATCCCCACAGCATCGGTTCCGAGCGCTCGCTCGCCGAACTCATAACTACTGCTGTGCTCGATGGAATACGAAGAAGAATACCGTCACGGTCAGTGAGCCAAACGCATAGATCAGCAAGGAGAACAGCAAGACGGGAGCCTCCACGCCCCGCAGGACATTGAGGAAGGTGAAGACAAACTTCCACACGAGGAGAGCCGTCATCATTATTGTCCCGATCAAAGCTAGCAGCGCCGCATTCTTGAGTGTCATGATCGGAGTATGAACGCTGGTGGTGTTAGCCGCAACTCGGGCTGCCGTGAGGCTGCGCCTGCGAAACGTCCTAGCCGACCCAACCCCCTCTGGACAGCCAAGTCCCCGCAGAAATGGCTTTCTGAACATACTTGATACAATCGCCCACCGAGGGAATTCCTTATGACTAACTTGGCTGGTATTGTGCAGCAGTTACAGAAAGAACGGGATCAGGCGGCAAGAGTAGTCGAACGTCTTGACGTGGCGCTCGCCGCGCTCAACGGCGGTTCATACGGGAGAAGGACGGGACACCGGAGGCACTTGTCGGCGGCGGGAAGGGCGAGGATCGCGGCTGCGCCGAGAGCCCGGTGGGCAAAGGTGCGGGGGAATGCCGGACAAAAACCGAACGTGGTCAGCACGCCCAAGAAGAACAGGATGTCAGCCGCCGCTCGGAAGAGGATTGCCGCAGCACAACGGGCACGGTGGGCGAAGTTCCGGGCAGCGAAGAAGGCGGCTTGAAGAAACCCAGACCCCGCCACTCGGTTCGGGCATCGGCGGGGTCATTTCTTGCTTGGCTTCTTGGAAATGTATCGAAGAAGCTCACTGTATCTTGCTGATTGCTGAAAGCCCTCAGTGGTTCTGCTCGATGTCCTTCCAGCCCCCGCTTCCGTCACTCATCTCAATCCGGGTGACGGGGTGGACTTCCCACACAGTCGCCCTCTGGGTTCCAATTTCCGATATGTGCTGAAAGTCGTACATCAGCCATCCACTGATCCGGACTTGCTCGTTTGTGTTCACCAGACCGTCGAGAACTGACTTGTCCCATTTATGGAGCGGGCGGGTGCGGGGAGTCGTTTCCACGATGATCGCCTGCGAGATTCCCTGATTCGGGCTGCTGGTTAGATAGATGTGCCAATCAACTTCGTCGTCGTTCAAAAGATTGCAATTTGTAGATTCTCCCGGAGCTTTGTCTTCAACGTTGATCCTGTGGGAGAGATATCCCACGACCGTCACAGGAGCCCCTTGCAAATCGTCGGGCGAATTGCTGGGCAACCCTTTCAGCACGTCCCAATCGACCGGAATGTAAGCGGTCGCCTCCGGTATGTCGGTTCGGTTTTTCTGGCTGTCCAGCTTGATCATTTTCGGATTCGTGGAATTGCCTGCTGCAGGACAAACCTCGTTTCCTCCAATTACGAGCGGCTGTGGTACCGCTGCGACTCGGGCGGCATGCAACTGGTTAAGCAGTGAGCTTGAGGTCGGTTGCACGGCAATATTCACGTTCTTAGCCCAGACCCAGCCCATCGCACCGTCCGCTGCCTGAACGTGGTAGTACCCAGATTGAGCTTTGTTTGAAAGAAGAGTGACCTGCGTTCCCGAGGAAAGCAATTCGACGATTGCACCGGATGTGCTCGCCGATTTTCGCAAGTTGCTGTTGTGATGCAGGCTAACCATTTGCGCGGCGGCGCTGAGGGTCAATGTGGAAACGAGAGCAAGCCACAGCGGAAC
>JBAQJU010000076.1:0-24994 GCA_049300475.1 Terriglobales bacterium
GCGTGGTCCTTGGCGCCCTGTGAAGGACATGCCAGAGGTGTCAGCTACGCTCTATTTTCATGTGGACAAGAGTTCAACTCCGTCGAAGGCCGATTTCCAGCCATGGGTTAATCAACTCATCTCACCCGATCCAATCAAACGATTCGAGGCGGCACGCGTCCTTGCCAGCGTTGCTCCACGATCATGGGAAGACCTTCTATTAGAGTTTGCTGACAACCCGGAGTTCCGAACGCTTGTTCCGCTCGCTTTGCATAGACTTAATACCACACGAAGTAAAGCAGCCCTAGCCGCCCTTGCAGACGGATCGTCATCAGGTACGTTTGAGCACTGGCAGGCAGCTGCATACCTAGCCGAGGATCCCTGCGCTCAGTTCTAGAACCGTTCTCGCTCTGGCTGGTGAAAAATCCCCATTACACTAATTGACCCTTGCTGCTTTATCCGTCCCCGGGTTTTTTGTCATGAGAGTGCGCGCAAAGTTTTCCGTAGGCGATTTGAATCTTCATCGTGAAGCAGAGCCTCAACTTCCGCGTGCGTACGCTGCCAGACTGGAACGGCGCGGACAAGCAGGCCTCGCCCTTTTGCGGTCAGGGTCAGTAAACGGCTGCGGCGGTCCCTGGGGTCGGGTGTGACCTTGATCAGACGCCGGCGCTGCAATGGCTTGAGAACGGCTGTGAGGGTGGTTCGATCCATGGCGAGCAGCGACGCCACCGCTGTCATACCTGGGGGTTCGGGGCGGTTCAGGGACATCAGCAGGGAGAATTGGCCGTTTGTGAGGCCGAGCGGGCGGAGCGCGTCATCGAAGCGCCGCGCCAGCGCCCTGGCCGCCCGCTGGACATGAAGGCAGAGGCAGGAGTGGCGGACCAGGAGCGTGGTTTCGAATGGAGGATTCGCAGCCATTGACACGAGTAGATTATATTGATATCAACGTATCTTGCGAATATCTTTGGGGAAGCTCTGATTAGGTGTCGACGAAAAGCGTAAACCACAGAGGACACAGAGATGCACGGGGAACCAGGGACTTGATCAGAACTCCTTAGGAGAAATCCATGAAGCGGAAGATTCTCAGGACCACCGCAGTAATGAGCCTGGCCTTAGTCATGAGCTTCGCCTTGGTCATCATGCTGGGCACAGCCGGACAAACGCAAGCACAGGACGCCAAATCTCCGTATCCCAACAGGGCCCCGCTGGAGCAATACCTGATTGCGGATCGGGATGCCGAGATAACCCTGGCACGGAGCGCGGCCCCGGAATCCATCTCACGCGATGCCGAGGTCTTGGTCCTCGGGCGACATGGCTACGAAACCGCGGTGAAAGGCAAGAATGGTTTCGTCTGCCTGGTTGAACGCTCGTGGACCGCCCCCATCGACAATCCTAACTTTTGGAATCCCAAGCTGCGTGGTCCCATCTGCCTCAACGCGCAGGCCGCGCGATCTTATCTTCCACTCACCATCAAAAAGACCGATCTGATATTAGCCGGACAATCCAAGGTGCAGATGTTCGAGAGCATCAAAGCCGCTCTCAACAAGAAGGAATTGCCGACGCAGGAACCGGGCGCGATGAGCTACATGCTGTCCAAGGAACAGTACCTGGACGATCAGGCCGGGCATTGGCATCCGCACCTGATGTTTTTCGTTCCGCAGACCGACGCTCAAGCCTGGGGCGCAGATGTGAAAGGCTCCCCGGTTCTGTCAGCTGAGGACGCCGAGGACCGGCTGACGATATTTATGATTCCGGTCGGCAAGTGGTCGGACGGTACGGCTGATTCTCCGCATGAGCACTGACGTGCATTTTCTGCGGGGCATGCTCGTGCGAAGCGGACTGCCGGGCTTGCCGGTTAACGTCTGGCTTCCATCTGGCGACGCGCCTCTTCGCAGGCTTCGACCGGGTCGCGTCCGGTGACTTGCTTGTACCAGGCGGGATGGAACGTCCATGCCCACGCTTCACTGACTGCGCCGCGAATCATGGCGTGGAATGTGCCTGGCTCGCCGAAGGTGCTCTGGTAGATGTGGATGAAGATTCCGCCCAGCATGATCAGAGCGGAGATGTCATGGAGAACGTAGCTGACGGCGACTGAAGTGCCGCCAAGTCTGTCCGCGCCCGCCCACATGATGATGCCTGTGATCAGGTAGACGACGCAGCCGCCGACAATCTCCCAGAACTGGATTTTCTGTCCGGCATTGAAGAAGCCGGTATCGGGAGGATCCATTTTTTCTTCATTGCTGACAATCTTCTTCATGTTGCGCATCCAGCGCGTGTCGGCGGGAGTCCAGATCATCGGGCTGAGCCAGTTGAGGGCCTGCAGTCCGAAGAAGAAGACGAACGCGACGCCGAAATAAGGATGGAGGATGCGGCTGAGCGGACCGCCGCCAAATATCGGCGTGAACCAGCGGAACAGCCACGGCAGATAGATGCCGAAGCCGGTGAAGAGCGCAAGGAAGAAGAACAGAGCGACCGTCCAGTGGATGACGCGCGTGTAGACAGGATGGCGCAGCAATTCTCCGAAATAGACCTTGGTGCGGCCCATCGACTCGAATTTGCGGCGCGCTTCGTCGTCGAAACGTTCGATTGCGTTAGAGGACACGAAGGGCTCCTTCTCGCGGATCGCGTAAAGATGTGCGGGTTTCGCGGGCGGGGGCGCCCGCGCCACACTTTGTCCGGCGTGGGCTAGACATGGTCGGCTCTCTTTTCCGGCGGTTCCGGTTGCGCCACGCGTGGGCCGGCGGTTACGTAATGAGCGAGCACGCCCAGGAAGCCGAACAGGGCGAATGTTCCAAGCACGGGCTTGAAGAGCCACTTCCAGACCGTGTAACTCCACGGGATCGTCGGGTTTTTCGGCAGGCCGCCATAGCGCTCGGGATCGGTGGCGTCGTGCAGCACATAGATGACGTGCGTGCCCCCGACGGACGAGGGATCGTAGACGCCGGCGTTCTGCCAGCCAAAATTGTCCTTGAGTTGTTTGGCGCGCTCGTTGGCGATGAACGTCATGTCCTCCTTGCTGCCGAATTTGAGGCAGCCGGTGGGACAGGCCTTGATGCACGCCGGTTCGAGACCGACGCCAACGCGATCGGAGCAGAGCGTGCACTTGTAAACTTTCTTCGTCATCGGGTTGAAGCGCGGAATGTCGAAGGGACATCCCGAGACGCAGTACTCGCAGCCGATGCAGTGTTCCTGGTTGAAATCGACGATGCCGTTCGCGTATTTAACGATCGCGCCATCGGCTGGACACGCCGCCAGGCAGCCGGGATCCGAGCAATGCATGCACTGATCCTTGCGCATCAGCCACTGGATGGTGCCATCGGGATTCTGGTGCTCATTGAACTTGATGAGATTCCAGAAATTCCAGTTGGTCTTCGGCATCGTCTGGTAGGTGTTGTCGAAGGTCGTGGGCTGGAACGGCATGTCGTTCCACTCGACGCAGGCAACTTCGCAGGCCTTGCAGCCGATGCAGGTGGTGGTGTCGATGAGCTTGCAGACCTCGAGATCGCGCTGTACGCCAAGGCCCGGAGCGGCACCGCTGTGGCCCGAAATCTGGTCAGCTTGGAGTGTCTTACGGTCTGCCATGTTTGCGTCCTGTATTTTTCTTACGGCACAACTGTCTGCCGCCGTTTAAAGGCTACGAGCCGCGACTTTCGATCGAACAGCAAACGACGAATGGCGAACGACGAACGACGACTTAAACTTTCTCGATCTTCACCAGAAATCCTTTGAACTCGGGCGTGAAAGCGTTCGGATCAATGATCGTCGGCGTCAGCTGATTGGCCAGCGTCTTGGCGGTTTTGCCTTCATCCTCCACGATGCCGCGGAATCCCCAGTGAATCGGGATGCCGATCTGGAATGTCTCCTTGCCGTCGATCTTCATGGGACGAATGCGGCGGGTGACCATCGCCTTCGCGATGTAATCGGCGCGCGCGCTCGTCACCTTCACCTTTTCGCCGCCGTGAATTCCCATGCGCTCGGCCAGTTCGAACGGCACTTCGACGAACGGCTCGGGCACAAGCTCCACGTTCATGGGATTGTTCTTGGTCCAGTAGTGATAGTGCTCGGTGAGCCGGTAGGTGGTGCAGATGATGTTGTAGCCCTGCTCGACTGTGCCGTACTTGTCCATCGGCGTCTTGTATCTCTTGACGACCGGGTTGTTGGACTGATTAGGATGCAGAATATTGGCGACCGGGCTTTCGATGGGCTCGTAGAATTCAGGGAACGGTCCATCGTTCATCGGCCCAAGGGGAACGAAGATGCGCCCAACGCCTTCTGGGTTCATGATGAATGGACCCATGTGATCCTTGGGTTCGGAATCGGGCTTGAAGTCGGGGACATCGTTGCCGACCCAGGATTTCTTGGCCTCGTCCCACCATACCTGGCGGCGCGAAAGATCCCAGGGCTTGCCCTCGAGATCGCACGAGGCGCGGTTATAAAGGACACGGCGATTGGCGGGCCACGACCATCCCCAATTGGGATAGATGCCGAGGCCGGAAGGATCTTCAGTGCCGCGCCTCTGCATCATGGCGCCGGCTTCGGTCCAGGAGCCGCAATAGAGCCAGTTGCCACTGGAAGTCGTGCCGTCGTCTTTCAGCCACGCGAAGCCGGGCAGTTGCTGGCCGGGCTTGAGCGTGATGTTCGTCTTCGGATCGGTGATCTCGGCGAGAGCTTTGCCGTTGATCTCCTTTGCGACCTCTGCGAGTGCCGGGTTGTACGGGTTCGTGTAGGCAAATGACGCGTTCAGGATCGGGTCCGGGAACTTGCCGCCCTCCTTCTTGTACAGTTCGCGCACTTTCAGGAAGATGGTTGCCAGAATTTCCTGGTCGAGCCGCGCTTGCCCGGGCGGTGGCAGCGCAACGTTTTTCCACTGCAGCCAGCGCGCGGAGTTGACGAACGTGCCGTCCTTTTCGGCGAAGCCCGCTCCGGGCAGCCGGTAGACGGTGGTGTTGATCTTCTTCTGCTCGTCCGCGGTGATGCCGGGAGCGCGCCAGAATTCGCTGGTTTCGTCGGGATAGATTTCGCAAACCGCAAGCCAGTCGGCCTTTTTCAGGGCTTCGATATTCTTGTTCGAATCGGGGCCGATCATCACGCCGTTCATGCCGAAGGCGAACAGCCCTTTGACGGTGCCTTCGTACATGTTGTTCCAGATGTTCACCCAGGAATAGTTGCGATCGATCTTGGGTATGTAATTGAAGGCGAAATCGTTTTCTTTAGTGGCCGCCGCGCCGTACATCGACTTCAGGAACGAGACCATAAACTTGGGCGTGTTCGACCAGTAGTTGAACGACTCCCAGGGATCGGGCTTGGCCGGAGTCGGCGTGATGCGTTTGAGATAGGCCGCAAGATCCGTGTCTGCCGGGTTGGGCATCTTCAGATAGCCGGGCAGAATGTCAAAGATGCCCGCCATGTCGGTTGCGCCCTGAATGTTGGAGTGGCCACGCAGTGCGTTGACGCCGCCGCCAGCGCGGCCGACGTTGCCCAGAATCAATTGCAACATGGCCGCCGTGCGGATGATCTGCGTGCCAAAGCTGTGCTGCGTCCAGCCGACGGCATAAATAACGGTGCCGACTTTCTTCATGTCGCCGTCTTTGCGAATCGAGGTGTAGAGGTCGGCGGCTTTCAGGAATTGCTCTTTGGGAATGCCGGTGATGCGCTCGACGATCTCGGGCGTATAGCGCGAATATTGCTGCTTCAGGAGCTGGAAGACGCAGCGCGGATGCTGGAGAGAAAGATCGTAGGCGACTTTGGGGGGCAGACTGGCGGGTGCGGCGGACGCTCCGCCGGTCTTCGGTGGATTGGCGCTTGCATGCTCGGCAGGCGATGCCGCAACCGGCTTGCCTTCCAGGTTGCCGCCTTCCTCATAGTTCCAGCTCGACTTGTCGTAGGTTCCTTTGGCGGCGTCGAAGCCGGAGTAGAGGCCATCTTCGGGAAGCTTGAAGCCGTCTTTAATAATGAAGGCGGCATTGGTGTAATTGACGAGGTACTCTTTCGCGATGCGGTTGTTTTCGATGGCATAGCGAATGACACCGCCCAGGAATGCGATATCGGCGCCGGCACGGATCTGTACGTACATGTCCGCATTGGCAGCGGTGCGGGTGAGGCGAGGATCGACGACGATGGTTTTAGCGTTGCGGTGAATCTTGGCTTCCACTGCCCATTTGAAGCCACAAGGATGGTTTTCGGCTGGGTTGCCTCCCATGATCAACATCATGTCTGTGTTCTTGATGTCGATCCAGCCGTTCGTCATTGCGCCGCGTCCGAATGTGGGCCCCAAACTGGAGACCGTTGGGCCGTGTCAAACGCGGGCCTGGTTTTCCAGGTAGCAGACCCCCAGGCTGCGCATACTTTTGATGACGAGAAAATTAAATTCGTTAGTGTCGGTGCAGCCGCCGGTGAAGGCCATGCCCTCGCAGCGGTTAACGGTGCGGCCCTGCGCGTCCTTCTCGACGAAGGTTTCGTCGCGCGTCTTCTTCACCCAGTGCGCAAGCTCGTTGTAGGCCTGGTCCCAGGAGATGTCTTCCCACTCGGTGGCTCCGGGACGGCGAACCTGCGGCTTCAGGATGCGGCGCTCGTTCAAAATGTCCTGCTCGAGTGACGATCCTTTGGGGCAGAGCGTGCCGCGGTTGATGGGGTGGTCGGGATCGCCTTCGACGTGAACGACCTGCGGGATGGCGTTCTTGGCCTTGTCGCCGAGTGTATAGATGATGACGCCACAGCTCACCGCGCAATAAGGACAGGTGCTGCGGGTTTCGCTGGCTCGAGAAATTTTAAGGGATTGGGTTTGGGCGTGCAGCGGGGCGAGATCGAAGCCGAGCGCGGATAAACCTGCGCCCCCAAGGACGGTGCCCTTGATAAAAGTCCTGCGCGAGAACTCCACCATACGGCCTCCGGGCGGCGCTTTCGGAAATACCGAGGTGAACTTTTACGGACGCCCACGCGTCCAGCTTAAATGATGCGGGACACTATATCCCCGTTGGGCCCGCCTCGTCAATTGGAGAAATGCTGTAGGGGGAAACCGCCACGGCAATGGCAAGCAGATCGCATGCTACCCGGTGTCTTAATGGTTCGGTTACCAATCGATCCGCTCGATTCCGCGAACCAGATCGAAATGGCGGTCCCGGCTCAGGAGGGAGAGGGAATGCTGGCGGCAAAGGGCGGCAATCCAAACGTCGTTGGATGGAATTGGAGTTCCGGCCCTTTTAAGTTCGGCTCGAAGGGTCGCGTAGCGGATGGCTGTGTCTTCATCTAGGTCGAGTACCCGGTAATTACGAATCGATTCTGTCAGCCATTGTTCGTAACGCTGGCGCTCCCGGGATTGCTGAATTCCGTATCGATATTCGCCCAACACAATTACAGGAACGGCAATTTCAGTTGCTTTCCGCAGGATCGGTTCCAGCGCCGCATCACCATCGGCCACGGCGGATAGTCCGTTGGTATCCAGGATCACTGTTGATCCTCGATTTCGATCTGGTCGAACTCTTCTTCCATGATGCGGTTGATCCTCGCCGTTTCCTTGTGCAGATGGCGGAGTTTGCCAAACGTGGCCATCCAGGGCTTGTTGTTCCGATCCCCTCGAGCCCGTAGTTTGTCGGCTAGCGCCTCCGAGACCAGCGCTCGAAAAGGGATTCCGCGCTCGGCGGCCACAGCTTTGGCGCGACGGAAGATGGTATCGGGAATTTCGAGAGTAGTCTTCATAAAATCCATGTTCCCATATTTATGGGAGCTGGTCAACCGGCCGGGGGGAGTGGCGGTCGATAACGCACTCCGGCTATGCCGACGACCGCAGTCGACCTAAAGCCGCAGTCTGATCGTTCAGGCATTGCGCGTCCGGAAAAGGGGGCTGATAATCGCACGGTGGCCCATAGCGAATGGCAGCGGAGGATTGACCGGGCGGAGGAACTGGCCGACCGGTATCCGGTGGCGGCGGAGATCTTGCGGTTCTACGCGGCCATTGCGCGGTTCCAGGAGAAATTCTCGCGGGAGTTCGAGCGCATTCCGGGGCAGGGCGAAGTCGGGGCGGATCCGAATGCGTTCGAGCTGCCCCTGGAACGCGAACTGGCGAGAAGCTTCTCACCTTTTCTATCGGTGGTGGAGCGAAGCGGTCCGCACCGGCTGCAGGAGGCGGCGCGCGAGTTGTCCGCGCGGGATCAGAATTCGCACTTCGAATTGCTCACGACTTTCTGGGAGTCTGACGGAACTGCCCTGGCTCCGGGCGCGGAGGATTTCTTCGCGCGGGCGTTTCTGCAACCGTATGCGGCAGGCATCCGGGTTCGGGCGAACTTGCAATGGCGTGGACCGACGGCATTTATCTGTCCGTTCTGCAAACGGAAACCGGGGCTGGGAGTAATGCGCCCTCTGGGCGAAGGAGGACAGAGGTCGCTGATCTGTTCGTTTTGCCTGGCGGAGTGGGAGTTCCGGCGAATCGTGTGTCCGGGATGCGGAGAAGAGGATCCGGTGAAGCTGCCGATCTACGCCGCGGAGGAGTTGCAGCACGTGCGGGTGGAAGCGTGTGACACTTGCAAGACCTACATCAAGACGGTGGATCTCACCAAGAGCGGTCTGGGCGAGCCGGTGGTGGATGAGATGGCGTCGGTGGCGCTGGATCTTTGGGCGCAGATGCGCGGATATACGAAACTGCAGGTGAACCTCTTGCAGTTGTGAGTGCGGCGCCGGCATCCTGCCGGCGATCCCGAGACGTCCTTGCCCTCGGATCGGCGGGCGAGACGCCCGCCGGACCGCCGCCGGGACGGCGGCGCTACGGTCGAGATGTGTAGCGTCGTGAATTTTTCGAGCGGGATCTGACTTTGGATTCGAGTGTGAAAACGGAAAGCGGCTGTTTCGAGACGATGACACCGGTGCCGGAATCACCGATCGAGTTGGCGGTTGTACTGCCCACCTACAACGAGCGGGAGAACGTCCCGATTGTTCTGGCCGCTCTGGATAGTGCGCTCGCTGGCCTCGCGTGGGAGGCGATCTTCGTCGACGACGACTCGCCCGATGGTACGGCGGAGTACGTGCGGGGACTGGCCTCGACCAACCGCAGGATCCGGCTGCTCGAGCGCATCGGCCGCCGCGGTCTTTCTTCCGCCTGCATTGAAGGAATGCTGACCACTTCGGCGCCCTACATCGCGGTGATGGATGCGGATATGCAGCACGATGAAAGCATCCTGCCGAGGATGTTGGAGAGGATTCGAACCGAACATCTGGACCTGGTGGTGGCCAGCCGCAACCTGGGCGGCGGCAGCATGGGCGAGTTTTCACGCGGGCGTGTCTGGTTGAGCAGAATGGGAAATCGCGTCAGCCGGCTGGTGTGTCATTGCGATATTTCCGACGCGATGAGCGGATTCTTCGTGGTCGATCGATCATTTTTTCAGGAGATCGTTCACCGTTTGACCGGATCAGGATTCAAGATCCTGGTCGACCTGATGGCATCGAGCCCGCGCCCGGTGCGGGTGGCGGAGGTTCCGTACCGGTTTCGCAATCGCGAGCGCGGCGAGAGCAAGCTCGACGTCAACGTGGAGCTGGAATACCTGTTCTTGCTGATCGATAAGATGATCGGCAACTATGTGCCGACGAGGTTTGTGGTATTCGTGCTCGTCGGTTCGCTGGGCATGGTTGTCCACCTGGCCTGTCTGGCGTTCCTCTATCTCACGGCGAAGGTAGATTTCGTGGTTGCGCAGACCTCGGCGACCGTGGCAGCGATGACGTTCAACTTTCTGCTCAACAACGTTGTAACGTTCCGCGATCGGCGCTTGCATGGATGGCGAATCCTGACCGGGCTGCTGACGTTTTATCTGGCTTGCTCGGTGGGCGCGTTGATGAATGTGAGCTTCGCGGAATTTCTACACCGGCAGGCGATTCCCTGGTACATCGCGGGAATCTCGGGAACGGCGATCAGTTCGGTGTGGAATTACGGAGTGAATACAATTTTGACCTGGCGGCGGAGCCGCTATTAAGCCACCGCGGCTGCCGATTTCAGATGGCATCGGCCATCGAAGTCAGTCTGCGGTCCTTTGCAATGCGATTCGACGCGGGTCTTCGAACAGACGCGCCGTCACCGCCCCAAAGAGGAAACCGCCGATGTGCGCCAGGTACGCCACTCCGCCGGTTTGCGCTTGCGCCACCGCTCCGGCGCTGAAGAGCTGGGTGAGAAACCAAAAGCCGATCAGGAGTGCGGCCGGGATGAAGGTGACCTTTACAAACACAAAGATCAGCAGAATCGAGCGAATACGGTCGCGAGGATAGGTGACCATAAACGCTCCCATGACCGCGGCAATCGCCCCGCTCGCGCCCAGGTTGGGCACGGTGGAATGCGAGCTGGCTGTGACCTGGGCCAGCATGGCAACGACGCCGCCCACCAGGTAAAAAACAAGATACCGCCATCGCCCCATCGCATCTTCGATCTCCGGGCCAAAGGCCCAAAAGAAGATCATGTTGCCGATGATGTGCGACCAACTGGCATGCATAAACATCGCGGTCAGAATCGTGATCCAGTGATGGCCAGAAAAAATCTGCGCGGGAATCGCCGACCACTGAGTCACGAACGCCTCGCCACCCATCAGCTCGCGCACAAAAACAAAGGCATTTACCAGGATGATGAGGACGGTGACGACAGGAATTCGGGTGGGGCGCCGGGAGGCGTCGCCTAGGGGGATCAGTCCTCCCATCTCGTCTCCTCCCATCCGGCCCACATAGGCAGGCTTCAAAGGGCATAGTTTTCCCGAACCGCCGAATCTGGTCCACCGCTCGCCAAGGCAGATGCCAGGCAGTGCCCGCTATGCCGCCAGCGATGACGGTGACGACGTGACGTTGGTTGCCTTGCGCACGGCCAACGACATCATCACTCGCGCAACCCCGCTGAAAATCAGGCTGATGCCCACCAGCGTGCCAATCGCCCAGGCGGAACTCGACGGCCATTGCGTGTAGATCAACAGCCCCAGCAGCAGGGTAATGATCCCGTCCACCAGCACCCAGGTCGATCCGTGCATCGAGCGCATCTTCACAAACAGGACGATGTCGAGGATGCCTTCAATCAGGAAGAGCGATGCGAGGATCAAGGTAAGCGACGCTACCGCCAGCACTGGATGCATGATCAGGTAGGCACCGAAGCACAGATATGCGATGCCGACCAAGAGCTTCCATATCATGCTCCCGGCTCCATGGACGCGAAAGGCGAGCATCAGGTGAACCACGCCTGCCAAAACAATTAGCCAGGCAATGATCGCGTTAATCGCCACGGCGGCAAGAAATGGCGAACCGACCGCCACTACACCGAGGACAATCAGCAAAACGCCCCACAAAATAGAAACCGTCGAAGCGTGTCGCACGAGTTCGACCGGACTGTTCTGTGCCATCGAGACCTCCTTAGAAAGCGGCCTAAGCCTACCTCAAAAAGCCAATTAGTTGAAGGCTAAGAAGCAAGTTTCCTGGTTCTCGATGGCAAATTCCCTTGAAGGGAAATTCCCGGAAGGCTGTGGCAAAAGTGGATTTGGTCCGTGATTTTGGGTGGCGCAGGGCTGCAGCACTGCAACAACTGGATTGTGAATGCGGCTTTTCAGCCGCTGATGTGACACCTCGCTCTCGGGAGATCAATGTTCCCGGATTGGTCCCGATAACCGATCTTATGGAAGTTGCCCCTCCAATCCAAAGCGTAACTTGCCGCGTATGCGGGCTGAAAAATGGACGCAACTACTTGCTCTACGCCGACGCTCTATTTGGCCGATAATAGATAATCGAGTTCGACAGGAAACTCGTGAAGGTCGTCCACATCGTCGGTGCCCGCCCGAACTTCATGAAAGTCGCCCCCGTGCTCAACGCCCTGGGTGCGCACACCCATGTCACTCAGACCCTCGTTCACACCGGCCAGCACTATGACGCCAATATGTCCGAAGTGTTCTTCGAGCAGCTTGGCCTTCCTGCGCCCGATGTGAATCTGGGTGTAGGTTCCGGTTCTCACGCCCGGCAGACCGCGGAGATCATGATGCGGCTTGAGCCGGTGGTGCTGGAGGCGAAGCCCGACATCGTGCTCGTCTATGGCGACGTCAACTCAACGGTGGCGGCTGCGCTTGTCTGCGCCAAACTCGGAGTGAGGCTTGGGCACGTCGAAGCCGGGCTGCGTTCGTTTGACCGCACCATGCCGGAGGAAATCAACCGGCTGGTGACCGACCAACTCTCTGACATGCTGTTCACGCCCTCCGAGGATGGAGACATCAATCTCAAAAACGAGGGAATTCCAGCGGCGAAGATTTTTCGCGTTGGCAATGTGATGATCGACTCGCTCGTGAAACTCCTGCCGGCCGCGCAGGCGCAGATCCGTAACGGACTGCCCGAGGGCTACGCGCTGGTTACGCTGCACCGTCCGGCGAATGTTGACGACGGCGCCACGCTGAAGGGCATTCTGCAAGCGCTGGTCGAGGTGAGTCGCAATCTCGCCGTCGTGTTTCCCACGCACCCGCGTACTCGCCAGCGCATAACGGAATTTGGAATGACGACGGATCAGTTGCGCATTCTCGATCCGCTGCCCTACGTGGAGTTTCTGGCCTTGCAGTCGCACGCGCGGGTCGTGATCACGGATTCCGGAGGCATTCAGGAGGAAACTACCTATCTGGGCGTGCCATGCCTGACCGTCCGCGAAAATACGGAGCGGCCGATCACGGTCTCGCTCGGAACCAACGTTCTGGTGGGCCGCGATCCGGAGAAACTGCACGTGGAACTCGCCCTCGTGATGGCCGGGAAACAAAAGAAAGGGACGATTCCTCCCCTTTGGGACGGGCATGCGGGAGAGCGTATTGCTGAAGTATTGGCGCGATAGCAAAGCAATTATAACGTGTGTGTTATCTATATTTTATGCAAGAAACCTCCTCTTCGGCTTGAATGTTGACCCCGATCGGAACAGGGCCAATCGCCGTTGCTCGCACCAGGCGGGTATGTGACTTCCGAACCTTAAGCCTTGCCGATTTCGAGTGCTTTCTTGGGGCCACGGGTTAACATAGCTGCAGGTGGAATACAGCTTGGAAAGGCTGTGCTTTAACCAGATGTCAGAGAGTTTTCGGATCAGGGGAATGAAATGCGATTTGTATTGATGGTAATGGCGGTACTTGTGGGCATGAGCGTGAGCGGTGTCGCGCAAAGTCCGGCAAATGAATTCAAAGTGAAGCCTTCGAAGGTTGATGCCGAGCCAAAGAGCACGGTGGCGCCTGTGAAAGCGCCCGGAGCCACGGCGTCTTCTTCGACTTCGAAAGAACTGCGCGGCGTGGAGCGGGAGGCCCCGAAGGGGGTTGGAGCGGCGCATACCGCGAAAAAGACGCCGCGACCGGCTGCGATTAAAGCGGGCAAGGATGATCGCAATCCGCCGATGAATTTTGGAAAAGGCGGTGGCAGCGCAAGCGTCGGTATGACCAAACAGGCGAATGCGTACAAAGGGCGGTTGAAGCAAAAGGGACAGGGTAATCGTAACTAAACAGCGCGCAGGCAAGACTCAGCGTGAAATTACAGATCGATCGGGGGCCGGAGTTGCTGGGGTTGGATGGACCAGAGCAACTGCGGCCTTCGGTTCTTTAAAAGAGTATTTCAGCAGGCAATAAAGGGCGCGTACGCCATCCTTCCATCCGATCTTTTTCCCTTCCTCATAGGTTCGGCCGCTGTAGCTGATGCCCACCTCAAAAATGCGCAGTTTTCGGCGCGCGACTTTCACGGTGATCTCGGGCTCAAAACCGAAGCGGTTCTCTTCGATCGGGATCGACTGAATGACCTCGCGGCGGAAGGCCTTGTAGCAGGTTTCCATATCGGTCAGATTGATGTTGGTGAGGCAGTTGGAAAGCAGAGTGAGAAACGAGTTGCCGACCGAATGCCAGAAATAGAGAACGCGATGCGGACCGCCACCCATGAAGCGCGAGCCGAAAACTACATCCGCTTTGCCCTGCACGAGCGGTTCAAGCACGAGCGGATATTCCGCGGGATCGTATTCGAGATCGGCGTCCTGAATAATGACGAAGTCCCCGGTCGCCTCCTGGATGCCGCGGCGCAAAGCTGCCCCCTTGCCCAGGTTGTGAGGTTGCAGAAAGACGCGCATCTGCGAATGCTGCTTTTCCAGTTCGGATAAGATCTCGCGCGAGCCGTCAGTCGATCCATCGTCCACGCAGAGTAGTTCGATCTCCAGCGATACGGAGAGAACTCTGGCCACGACCTCGCGCAGCGTGGCGCGCTCGTTGTAGACAGGCATGACGACCGAGAGCTTCATATGGAGACCGCAACCTTCATTCGAGATCGTAACCTTACCTGTTGAGATCGTAACAATGCGCGGGTGGCGGGCACAATGTTACTCACGGCACGCGGCGGGTAGCGAGAGATATACTCGCGTGTCACGGTGAAGGCGGACACGCTTTCGCGGGCGAGGGCGCCCGCGCCACATTCCGTCGGGGGTGAATCGGGAACGATGAAGACGCTGCGCAATCTCAGATTTCTGGCCGGTGCGTTGCTTTTTGTGATTGCGCTGGGAACAGCGGGTTTCCATTACATCGAGGGATGGCCGTGGTTCGATGGCTTTTACATGGTCATCACCACCCTCACGACCATTGGCTACCAGGAAGTACACCCGCTCTCGCATGCCGGGCGCGTTTTCAATGTGATTATTATTCTGGGCGGAGTTTCGCTGGTGTTTCTGGCGATCGGGTCGGCGACCCAGGCTTTGCTAGAATTCGAGCTGCAAAGCTTCTTTGGAAGGCGCCGCATGTCGCGTGAGATCGACCGCTTGACGGATCACTACATTCTCTGCGGTGCGGGACGGGTGGGACGAAGCGCCGCTCGCGAACTGGCGCGGCGACCGGTGCCGTTTGTGATTATCGAGACCAATGAGGCCAAGGCGCAGAAGTTCGCCGCCGAAAAATGGCTGATCCTGGTCGGAGACGCGACCCAGGAACAGGTTCTGCGCGAGGCGCAGATCGAACATGCCCGCGGACTGGTCGCCGCCACCACCACCGACGCGACCAATCTTTACATCGTGCTCACCGCGCGCAGCCTGAATCCAAAGTTGCGCATCATCGCGCGGGCAAGCGAGGAAATGGCCGAAAAGCACTTGCTGAGTGCGGGCGCCGATTCGGTGGTTTCGCCCTATGCGTTTGCGGGGCAGCGCATCGCGCACTCCTTCCTGCGTCCGCATGTGGTCAGTTTTCTGGATACGGCGACGACCCATCTCGGGATGGATCTGGAAATTGGCGAAGTGCCGATCACGAGAGACAGCGCCTTTGCCGGCACTACGATAGAGAGCTCGCGCATCCGCCAGGATCGCGGCGTGATCATTCTCGCCATCAAGCGGGAGGCGGGGATGCACTTCAATCCAGCGCCCGACGATCGCATCGAAGCGGGAGACTTTCTGATTGCCATGGGCGAGCCGCAACAGCTTCGCGAACTGGAACTGACGGCCGGATCGCAGTCATGAAAATCGTGAGCGCGGCGGAAATGCGCGCCATCGATCGCTCAACCTCCGAGCGCTTTGGAGTACCTTCCCTCACACTCATGGAAAACGCGGGAGCGGCCGTCGCGCGCTTCGTGCTCGGCGATTATCCGCGTGCGGAACGCGTCGGTGTGGTCTGCGGAAAAGGCAATAATGGCGGGGATGGTTTTGTGGCCGCGCGCAAGTTGGCCGAGGCGGGCCGCGCGGTGCGGATTCTGTTGCTCTGCGATCCCTCGGAACTGCGCGGGGATGCGGCGGCCATGTATGGGCGAATGACGGAGGAAAAACCCCGCCCTGGCAAAGCTTGGACGGGGCACCCTACAGTGGTGCGCTCGCTCGGAGAGCTTGAGTCGACCGCAGCGGGCGAGATCTTTGCTTCGGATGTGATTGTCGATGCTGTGCTGGGCACCGGATTTCGGCCTCCGGTCAGCGATCTCTACGCGGCCGCGATTCGGAAGATGAACGCGAGCGCGGCTCCGATTGTTGCGGTCGACATTCCTTCGGGAGCGGACGCGGATGCGATGCAGACTCTGCGGGGGACTGACCCCGGCGTTATTGCCCGCGCCAACGCTGTGGTTACTTTTACCGCGTCTCGGCCAGCGCATGTTTTTGCGGCTCTCACCAGCGGACCAACCGTAATTGCGCCCATCGGTTCTCCTGCGGAGGCAATTATCTCGGAGCTTGGACTTCATCTCAGCACGCCCGCGGATTTCGGGTCGCTGCTTGCGCCGCGCGCTGTCGATGCCAACAAGGGCAGCTATGGACATGTGCTGGTAATTGGCGGATCGCTGGGCAAGGCCGGCGCTGCGGCCATGGCGGGATTTTCTGCTTTGCGGGCGGGCGCCGGGCTCTCGACGGTCGCGACGCCGAAGTCGGTGCTGGCCACCGTGGCCGGCTTTCACCCGGAATTGATGACCGAGCCGCTGCTAGAGACGGAGGCGGGGACGATCGGCGTGCGGGCGTTTGCGGCAGGTTGGGGTGCTCTGGTGGAGCGAAAGACCGTGATCGCGATTGGTCCGGGAATTTCGCGCCATCCGGAGACTTCGGAATTTGTACGCGCCGTATTGAAGCCGGGGGCCGTGCCGAACAACGCCGCCATCGCCATTGTTGCGGATGCCGATGCGCTGAATGCGTTTGAAGGAATGGCGGATCGGTTGAACGGACACGGGCGGACTCTGGTGATCACGCCGCATCCCGGAGAGATGGCGCGCTTGACGGGACTGACCATCCCCCAGATTCAAGCCAAGCGCCTGGACGTTGCGCGGCAGTTTGCGGGCGAGCATGAATTGATTGTCGTGCTCAAGGGACACCGCACGCTGATTGCGTCGCCCGAGGGCGCGGTCTGGGTGAATCCGACCGGCAATCCGGGGATGGCGACGGGAGGCACGGGAGACGTTCTTACCGGAATGGTCGCCGGCCTGGTTGCGCAACATCCACAGCATGCGCTGGAAGCGACGGCGCTGGCCGTCTATCTTCACGGGCAGGCGGGCGATCTGGCAAGCGAGGCTTTAGGCGAGAGTTCGCTGGTGGCGACGGATCTGGTGAGATTCCTTCCCGGCAGTTTCATGGCGGCGACAGCGAGATTAGAGGCGGATGGATTTCGGATGCACGCGTAGCGAATATGTAATTAGAGCATTTCTCTTGATGGTGCAGAGTGATCGCCCTCAGCGGCTAAAGCCGCAAATGCTTTGCAGGTTTTACGGCACGACTGAAGCCGTGCCCTTCCCAAACACGATTCAAACGCTACAGTAAATCGAGAACTGCTCTACTAGATTGTTGGGACTAATTCAATTGGGATTCTCCGCACCCGGGGGCGGGATGTGCTCGGGACTGCCGGCGACAGGCCGGCGTTACTCTTCAGCGGGGGATGTAATTATTAAGAACCGGCAGGAAGTGGTTGCCGAGCCCCATGACGCGGGCCTGGGCGTCGTCGGGAGACTCTCCCGGATACATTGGACTCATGAAGCGAATCAGCGCTCCATCGCTACGATGCATGCGAATGGAATCGGCAATCAGGTAATACTTGGCCGAGTATTCGCTGGCCACCGCGCGGCCGTGGGCCTGAAACCAATACAGCACAATCTGCCGGTCTCCCGCCTTTGAAACTACGTAGCGATTGACAGGGAATGTCGTCCCGTCCGGAGCTTTCAGCTGGACGATCTGCTTTACAGTCGGCACCCACCCGGCGCCGGGCAGACAATGGTTGGGTGAATGGATCGTGTCGCCCATTTTTTGGCTCGGAAAATAGGCGATGAACAGACTGATCCAGGGTTGCGGCTGGCTGGCGTTTTCGTAATCGCGCACCAGAAATTCTCCGGGGCCGAGAATGTCGAGAGTTGGCTGATCGAGCGTTTCGTCGGTTCCCGTCCAACCGTCAATCTGCGCGGGCAGGGCGCTGAGGGGTTGGCGCGGCGGAAAGACCTCCTCTTGAGAATGAGCTTGCAGGCCGACGGCGGTCGCGAACATCAGTAGCGCGGGAACCAAAAAGCGTGGCGACCGCATGCTCACCGATCCTTGCACGTGGGACCTTTTCTCCACACCGTTCGCCAAGTCCGCGTGCCTCGTTGGAGGAGACGCGGGTTTACCTCCGCTATCAGGGATGGGTTTCCAGATCAGATTGATCAACCGGTGCATGGCGAAAAGCAAAATCAGAGTGACGACGAAGATCAGCCATCCCTGGAACTCATGGAAAAAACCTTGCGCTTTGTCGGGATCCCAATACTCGCCCACAATGCCGGTGCCAAAGATTCGGAGGCCATTGGCGATGACCGCGATCGGTACCGCCGCGCATGCCAGCACTATCCGCACCCAATTACGCTTTTCCATCAGGTAGCCGTAGATGATGGCGAGGGTCAACAGGGAAAGCAACGAGCGGATGCCGCTGCATGCCTCCGCTACCTCGAGCGACATGTAAGGCAGGTGAATCACATTCCCCTCGCGCAGGGCGGGAACGCCGATCAACTGCAGCATAAAAGTCGACATCTTCGAAGCCAGCATCTGCAGAGGGAAGGTGAACTTCTGCAGGATCAGGTTAGGCAGTGGGATCATCAGGATCAGAAATGCCCAGGGAAAGAGCACGGCGCGAAAGAAGGCGCGTCCGCGAAACAGAAGGATTATGCCCGCGAGCAGGACCAGCAACGACAGACGGGATGTGAAAAGTTCGACGCCGAGAACCCCCAGCACCAGCATAAGCAGCGCCAGAACGATCAATGGGAAGCCGAGCCAGGACGGCTCCGATTCGAGGTTCTTCAGTTTCTCGCGGTCCTGCCAGAGCACGAACAGGCTAAACGCCGGGACAAAGATGCCGTGAGAGAAGTTGGGATCGCTGATCCATTGGATACCGAGGTGACAAAGAATGGAGTAGTAAAGCCAGACCACCAGCAGGAGCAGAGACCAGCCCTGAAGACGGAGCAATCCCAGTGATGTCCGACGTTCTCCCGCTGGAGCTAGCGGGGCTACTTCAACTGAATTCCCCATGCGCCTGAACTCTGAGAATATGCGAAATCGATGGGTTTTCGCAAAACAATAAGGAGTTACCGAGGGGAGCGTAACTAAAGGACTTGGGTAACTAATGCCCTAAAGATTACCCAACATTACCAAAGATGTGGGCAAATGTTTTCCCATTTGTCCGCATTGTGATACTTTAAAGATCGCACCGGCTCCGTGGTTGCTACTGCAAACCATTGATTTATGGGCATGTGTAGTCTAAATGACTAGCGCACATTTTGCCTGAGATGGCAACGAGTGTGCTGTAGTAGATGCAAGCCTTGATCCGAGCAGCGTTCCCCCCGCCTCGGAACGGATGATCATGGATTTCCACAGCGACAAAATCATGACAGGTGTTGAACCTGCGCCCAATGGCGGGGGCAAGGTTTGGCTCGGGAGCGTGAGTCCGGGCATGCGCACCGTGGAGGCTGTGCTCCGCGAGTTGTCTCAGAATGATGTTCCAGTGCTGGTGGTGGCCGAGCGTGGCGCCGGCAAAGCGGCGGCAGCGGCTCGAATTCATAGCCTTTCGGTGCGCGCGGCGGAGCCATTTCAGGCTTATCAGGGTCGGGATGCCAGTGAGAGGGTGCTGGCGGACTGCGACGCTCAGGGCGGTACCGTTTATCTTCAGGAAGTCGGCGATCTGACGGCTGCGGCCCAGAAGGAACTGGTTCGCCAGATTGGCCTGGGCGATGCCGAGCGGGGCCGTGTGCCACGTTATATCTGCGGAACATCCTGCGAACTGGAGCCCGAGGTCCGGGCCGGCAAGGTGCGCGAAGACCTCTATTACCGAATCAGTGGAGTTTGCTTGCGGCTACCCCCGTTGCGCCAGCGCAGGGAAGACATTCCGATTCTGCGCGACTGGTTTCTGTCCGCCGCCGCTCACGATCTGGGCAGGGAAGTCCCAAAGCTCAACAGCGGAACGCAGAGTTTTTTCCTCGAATATCACTGGCCGGGCAATATCCGTGAACTGAAGGAAGCGACCCGGGCCATTGTGGCGCTCGGAGACGAAGCCCTGGCGATGGGAGGATTGCGCTCCCTGCTGCGGCGGGCGGATCAAGGCAACGGCGAGAGAATTTCGTTGAAAGATGCGGCGCGCGCTGCCTCGCGGGAAGCGGAACGGGAGCTGATTCTTCAGGTCCTCACGCGCACGCGCTGGAACCGGCGCCGGGCGGCGCAGGAGTTGCAAATCAGCTACAAGGCGCTGCTCTACAAGCTGAAGCAGATCGGATATGAAGAGTACGGGGCCTGAAGGAGAACGCTCCGACTGGGGAGCGAGTAAATCGGAGTTTGAGGAGAAGATTATGAACGTGCAATGGAAAGCGGCGTTCGTGGCGGTTCTGTTGACCGTGAGCATCGCACTGGCGCAGGGCGCGCCGGCGCAGCCCGCTGCCAACGACGCGCCGGAAAAGAACATGAGTGCGTCCGCGAAAGACTGGGGAGCGGCGTACGTCATCGGGCCGGAGGATGTGCTCCACGTCGCGGTCTGGAAAGAAGCCGACCTGACGGCGACGCTGCCGGTCCGGCCGGATGGAAAGATCTCGCTGCCCTTGCTCAACGATGTGCAGGCGGCGGGACTGACGCCGACCCAGTTGGCGGACTCGGTGGCCGAGAAGCTCAAGAAATTTATCTCCGATCCGCGGGTGACGGTGGTGGTAACGCAGATCAATAGCAAGCGGGTTTACATGGTGGGAGAAGTGGCCCACACCGGACCGCTAACGATGTTACCCAATATGACCGTTCTGCAGGCGCTGGCGAGCGCCGGGATGAATCAGTTTGCCAACACCAAGAAGATCTACATCCTGCGAACCGAGAACGGCAAACAGGAAAAATTGCCGGTCAACTACTCCAAGCTTCTGAAAGGCTTAGAGATGGATCGCAACTACCCGCTGAAACCGGGAGACACAATTGTCGTTCCGTAAAGGAATGGGATTGAAAGAGAGCATGGCGAAAGTGCGAACAATTCGATGGGGTCTGCTGCTGTTGAGCATCAGCCTGTGTGCGGCGGCGCAGGACGCTGCGCAATCAGCGGGAACGGCTACACCGCCGGCGCCGGCCCCGGCGTTCGGACAGAACGCGCCGATCTTGAACCCGGACAATCCGCCGCTCTCTGGACTGGACGAACCAAGCTTGGAGTTGAAGACGGCCAGCCGCAGCTTTATCTCTCCGGCTTTGCAGATCGGCCAATCGGGCGACAGCAATACCGAAAACCAGCTGGGTGGCTCGACTGCCGAGGCGCTCTCGCATGTGCTGGGGGCGTTTGACCTGCAGAAATTCTGGCCCCGCAGCGATCTTTTTCTCGAATATCTGGGAGGCGGCGCTTTTGGGGATGATCCCTACTATTCGCGGCAGATGCATGCCCTGGGTCTGGAATCAGTCATGCGCTGGCGCACCGGCCAGGTGACGCTGCGCGACGGGTTCAGCTATCTGCCCGACGGTTCTTTTTATGCCCTCTCGGCGGGCGGACTTCCCGGGTATGGCATCGCCACGGCCGGGTTGGGGCTGGGACTGCCGGGCGTCTACCACCTCGTAGAGGGCACGATCGGAACGATTCCGAGACTCTCGAACCAGGCCGTTGTCGACGTGGTGCAAGCCATCAGCCCGCGATCGGCCTTCACGGTGGTCGGAGCCTACAGCAACTCCCACTTCTTTCATAACACCGACAACCTGTTGAACGGCGATGAGACCACCATTGAAACCGGGTACAGCCATCTTCTGAACCGGCATGATCAGCTGGCGGTGGTCGAGGCCTTTCAGATATTTCGTTTTCCGGATATCGCGGGAGGCGAGATTTACAACAACGTGGTGAACGTCCGCTGGAGCCACACCATCAGCGGCCGGATGAGTTTCGTCGGCGGCGTAGGGCCGCAGTACACCGATTTGCTCTATGGAAACAGCTCCGCGAGCTGGTCGGCCGCCGGGCGAGCGATTTTGAAGTACCGGTTGCAGCATACCTCGCTGATGGCCAGCTACGAGAAGTTCACTTCGCAAGGATCGAGTTTCTTTGCCGGAGCCGATACCCAGGTCGCGCAGATGTCGGCGACCCGTCCGATCGGGCGCACCTACGAATTGTTCATCCAGGGCGCCGCTTCGCATAACAAGCGCCTGTCGGCGCTGGGCGTTCCGGGCGTGAGCGCGACCAGCTATAACGAAGGTTCGGTCGCCATGATCCTCCGGAAGCACCTGGGACGTGCCTTCGACGCGATTGCCGCGTACCGGTTCGCCGATGTGGAGTTTAACGTCCCCGTTTCTCTGGGTGGTACCACGGGCAGGATTAACCAGCGGCAGGTGGGTACGATCGCGCTGGAATGGCATCCCAAGGCGATTCGTATCGAATAATTTTCTGGGCCGCGGGGAGCGGCCAGATTGGTGGAGAGCATGAGTGAAACACGCGAACTGACGATGGACGATTATCTGGCAATCGTGCGCCGCCGGATGAAAATAGTCCTGGTCCCCCTGCTGATTGCGCCGGTGGCGGGCTTTCTGGTTTCGTTCGGCTTTACGCCGAAGTACACCGCCACCTCCACGGTTCTGGTGGAAGGGCAGAAGGTGCCCTCCAGTTATGTCCAGCCGGTAATCACCGCCGACTTCTCACAGCGCGTTCAGACCCTGAGCCAGCAGGTCTTGAGCGCCAGCCGCTTGCGGCCCGTGCTGGAGAGTCTCAACCTAGTAAAGTCCGGGGACGAAGGGAAGCTGATGGAGCAGGTCCGGGCGAACATGCAGGTGACTCCGGTGATCACGTCGATGAGCGCCGCCAGTCAGGGCGCTGGGATTGCCAAGAAGAAGCCCTCGGCGACCGACGAACCGCTGCCCGGGTTCAATGTCAGTTACAGCGACAGCAAGCCGGATCGCGCTCAAATAATCTGCAACGCAATGACGTCGCTCATCCTGGACGAAAACCTGAAGTCCCGCGCCGAGGTTGCCGGGGACACGGCCAAGTTCCTCGACCGGCAAGTGGACGACGCCAAACGAGCGCTCGACGAACAGGATGGCAAGCTGGCAGCCTTCAAGAAACGATACTTTGGGCAGCTTCCGGGTGACATGGAAAACAACATGCGGATGCTGATGTCGCTGAATTCGCAACTCGACGCGACCACCCAGAATCTAAACCGGGCCGAGCAGGACAAGAGCTATACCGAAAGCATGCTGGCGCAACAGATCGCGGCCTGGAAGAGTTCGCAGTCGAGCACCAGTCCGCAGACGCTGGAGCAGCAACTGACCCAGCTCCAGGGGCAATTGATGCAGTTGCAGGCGCGCTATACCGACGATTATCCGGACGTGATCAAGACCAAAGCCGACATCGCCAAGGTGCAAAGCCGGCTGGACGAGCTCAACAAGCAAACTGCCAGTCCCGCCGATGCGAGCGAGAAGGCGAATGCTAACGAGCCGCCTGAAATCCGCCAGTTCCGTCTTCAGATTCATCAATACCAGTCGGTGATCGACCAGTCCGCCGCCGATGAAAAGAAACTGCAGGCCTCCATCAACCTCTATCGCAGCCGCACCGAGATGAGCCCCACCATCGAGGAGCAGTACAAGGAACTGACTCGCGACTACGACAACGCCCAGGGCTTCTACCGCGATCTGCTGGCCAAAAAGAGTTCGGCGGATTTGGGCCAGAACATGGAAAGCCAGCAGGAGGGCGAGCAGATGACAATCCTGGCGAACGCCGGCCTGCCAGACAGCCCCAGTTTTCCCGTGCGTCCATTGTTCGCTGCTGCCGGCCTGGCTGCCGGGCTGGGATTGGGCTTGATCATGGCGGTCTGGCTGGAGTTTAGCGATAAGTCCATCCGCACCGAACGGGATGCGGCGGCGGTGATGGATCTGCCGCTGTTGATTTCCGTCCCCTGGCTGGGCGATGAAGACGAACCGCCTTCGAATGGCGACGGGCATCATCACTCCCGGGGGCATGGCGGCCGGGATGCGAAAGACCATGAGAAGGTCGAGGTCTAAGGCAAGCCTATGTACAAAGAGTTTTTCGGTCTTCGGGCCAATCCGTTCAACGTCAATCCGGATCCGCGTTACCTGTTCCTGACGCGGCATACGGAAGAGGCGCTGGCGTGCCTGACCTATGGCATCCAGAGCCGCAAGGGCTTTGTGCTGCTCACCGGGGAAGTGGGTACCGGCAAGACGACGCTCATAAACAAGCTGATGGAATGGCTGCGGCTGCAGCAGGTGGCCACGGCCTTCGTCTTCAACTCGCGCATGGATGTGACTCAGTTGCTCGATTACATGATGGCGGATTTCGGCCTTCCCTGTGACACGAAGTCGAAAAGCCAGGTCCTGCAGCGGCTCTACAACTGGCTGCTGGATCGCTATCGCGCCGGGGAAACGGCGGTCCTGGTCATCGACGAGGCACAGAACCTGTCGGATGAAGTTCTCGAAGAGATCCGGATGCTTACGAATCTCGAGACCTTCACGGAGAAGCTTCTGCAGATCGTTCTGGTCGGACAGCCCGAACTGGAACAGCGTCTGAAGCACCCGCAGCTTCGCCAGTTACGCCAGCGTTTGACGCTCCGGGCAAAAACGCACGCTTTTAATCTCGACGAAACCAGGTCGTACATCAACCAGCGGCTCCGGATCGCGGGCTCGAATGGCGACCCGATTTTCGAGGGCGACGCCTCGGCGGCAATTTTCCGGTATTCGCTGGGCATTCCGCGCGTGATCAATCTGCTGTGTGAACACTGCCTGGTCAGCGCCTTTGTCGACCAGAAAAGAGTGGTGAACGCGGAAATTGTCGATTCGGTGGCCCGCGACTTCGATCTGGCGGATGGAGTAGCGGGAGCCATGATGCCGCCACCGCCTGCCCCGTCGGAAAAGTTTGATTTGGTGGAAGCCTTGCGCACGCTCTCGACGCTGGCCGAGAGGTTGCGTGAGTCCGAAGAACAGGATCTCCCGAAGGAGAGGAAACTATGAGCCGTATCCATGACGCTTTAAAACGCGCCGAGCAAGAGAGAGCAAGTTCCCTGGGGACGCACGTCGAGCCCTCTTTCGAGCAGCCCGATATTCCAGCCCCGGAAATGCCGCCCTTGCAGGGCGCCCGGAGAACGGGAGCCGCGCTGCCGTCCGATTTCAGCTATGAGA
>JBAQJU010000077.1:0-46965 GCA_049300475.1 Terriglobales bacterium
CAATTTGACTTCTGACTTTTGACTTGCTTTTCTACTCGCTCCACCGCTTGAACAGCAGCGCGCCGTTCGTTCCTCCGAAGCCGAAAGAGTTTGACATGGCGTATTCGAAACTGGCTTTGCGCGCCTGGTTGGGAACGAAGTCCATGTTGTCGGTTTCGGGATCCTGATTTTCCAGGTTGATAGTGGGGGGGAAAATCTGATCGCGCAGCGCCAGCACCGTGACTGCCGCCTCCAGGCCGCCGGCGCCCCCCAGCAAATGGCCGGTCATCGATTTGGTCGAGCTGACCGGAACTTTCTTCCCAAACAGATTGCGGATGGCGTGGGCTTCGAGCGTGTCGCCCAGCGGCGTGGACGTGCCGTGGGCGTTGAGGTAGCCAACGACGCTGGGATCGAGTTTGGCATCGTGGAGCGCGTTGCGCATGACGCGAAAACCGCCCTCATGTTCCGGAGCGGGTTGGGTCATGTGATAGGCATCCGCGCTCATACCGTAACCGACCAGCTCCGCCATGATGGGAGCACCCCGGCGGCGGGCGTGCTCGAGTTCTTCCAGGATCATGATGCCGGCGCCTTCGCCCATTACGAAGCCGTCGCGATCGCGGTCCCAGGGACGGCTGGCGCGCGCCGGATCGTCATTGCGCGTAGAGAGGGCGCGCATGGCGGCAAATCCGCCCACGCCCATTGGGGTGATCGCGGCTTCGGCGCCGCCGGCAATCATGACGTCGGCGTCACCGTAGCGGATGATGCGGAAGGAATCGCCGATGGAGTGGGCGCTGGTAGTGCACGCTGTGGCCGTCGCTTCGTTCGGACCCTTGGCGCCAAACCTCATGGAGACGTGCCCGGCGGCGAGGTTGATGATGGCGGCGGGGATGAAAAAAGGCGAGATTTTGCGCGGGCCGCCCTCGAGAAGCGCTTTATGCTCGCGCTCGATGACGTCGAATCCGCCGATGCCGGAGCCGATGTGGACGCCCACTCTTTCGGCATTCTCCGGCGTGACCTTGAGCTCCGACATCTTCATGGCTTCATCCGACGCCGCGAGCGCGAAGTGGATGAAGCGGCCCATTTTTTTGACTTCTTTCTTCTCGATAAAGTTGAGAGGATCGAAGTCGCGGACTTCGGCGGCGATCTGGCAGGCGAACGCGGAAGCGTCGAAGGCGGTAATACGATCGACGCCGCTCTTCCCGGCCAGCAGAGCCTGCCACACTGCGCTCGTAGTGTTGCCGAGCGAGCAGATCAGGCCGAGGCCGGTAATGACGACCCGGCGCGCCAAACTATTTGCCTGCCTTGGCGTGCTTGCCGATGTAGTCGACGGCGTCAGCAACGGTGCGAATCTTTTCGGCGTCTTCGTCCGGGATTTCGATGTCGAAGGCCTCTTCAAAAGCCATGACGAGTTCGACGGTATCGAGCGAATCGGCGCCCAGATCATCCACAAAAGATGCGCTGGGGGTGACTTCGCCCTCGTCGACACCCAATTGCTCCACAATAATCTGTTTCACTTTTTCATCAACGGCTGCCATGTTCTCCTCGTTTCTTAGTCTGAGGTCGCGGGCCAGGTTCAGGCCGCGTTTACCGATTTACGACTGCCTTCTTGCTCGTGCGGTTGTATGAAGGCGAAACCAATAGTCTAAAAGGGAACGGAAAAGTATGCAAAGGCAGTTGTCAGTTCCCAGTTGCCAGTTCCCAGTTCTCAGCAAACCCCCAAGGGCTGACAACTGAGAACTGACAACTGGCAACTGGCAACTGGGGCTACCCTACTTCTCGTACTCATCCCGCAGCCGCGTCTGGCGGCTGGTCATTGGGATCGCTCTCCCTTGAATGTAAACCTGCTTCACGTCTGTCTTCACGTCCAGTGGATCGCCGTTGGCTACGACTACGTTCGCGGTTTTGCCTACGTCGAGCGACCCGAGTTTGTCGGCTACGCCCCAGATTTCCGCGGCGTTGATGGTGATGGCTTTGAGCGCCTCCTCATAGGGGAGGCCGAAGGCGGTGGCAAATCCCGCCTGGTCGGGCAGGTTGCGAACGTTGTGCGCGGAGTAGGAAGCGAAGGCGATCTTCACCCCGCGCTTGAAGAGTTGCGCAGGCAGGCTGTAGACCGCGTCATAGCGCTCATCTTCTTTGGGAGCCTCATAGATTGGGCCGACGATTACCGGAACCTTGAGGCTGGCAACGTAATCGAGCACGGGCTGGGAGTGGCTAATGTGATTGAGCACGAATTTAAGTTTGAATTCGTTGGCGAGACCGACGCCGGTTTCGAGATCACTTGGAGTTTCCGCAGCGAGCACGATGGTCTTCTTGCCGTCGAGATACGGCAACAGCGCCTCCAGCTTCAAATCGTGCTTGGGGGCCAGGGGCTCGGGCTTTTTGTTTTGGGCCGCATCGGATTTCTTGCGCTCGTAGTCAGTCCGCTTCGACTGGTAGTCGCGCGCGTCGAGAAAGGCCTGGCGCAATTGCGCTGCCAGGCCCATACGCGTGGAAGGAAATTTGCTTTTTTCTAACCCGCCCTTGTTGCGGCGTTGAGCGCCGGTAAAGTTGAGAGGCATAGCATTATCGCGGATCAGAAGCATATCGGGCGCGGAGGCCCCTGCGAGTTGAATGAAGGAATCCTGTCCCGGAAGCGTGTCCCCGCTTTGTGGAGCGACGACAGCATTGGTGATTCCGTTCAGCCTCGATACGGGGATGAGGGCCGACTCGGCGTGGAAGGCATCGGCAACGTGCATGTGGGGCATGATCTCGTCGCTTGGTTCGAGGAGGTCGTTGGTCATGGCTTCACCGGAGATTTCCGTGAGCCCAAGATGAGTTTCGGAATCGATCAGGCCGGGATAGATGGTCATGCCGGTGGCGTCGATGACCTGTGCATTGGCGGGGATGGCGACGTTGGCTCCTACCGCTGTAATCTTTCCCCCCTGCATTACGAGCACGCCGTTGTCGATCGTGCCGTGGGTGATGGTGAGGAGCTTGCCACCTTTTAAGGCTATGGGCTTGTCTTGCGCAACGGCGCGGGTTGAGAGGATCGATGTCAAAAGCAAGAGCAAACCTAGCATCAAAGGCAGCGGGCGAGGGCGCCCGCTCCACATGGGCAGTTGATGGGAGTAGGGGTCCTTCGACTCCACGGTTGCCGCGCTTCGCGCAGCGCCCGCTCCGCTCAGGATGACAATGAGCTGCATGATTATTCGCCCTCCTTGTAGTGCGTCGTGCCCAGGCCGGGAAGATTGCGGTCGAAGTAGACTTCGCCATCAATGAGAACTTTGTCGGGCACGCCGTAGCTGGAGAGCGGATAGCCGTCCCAAATTACCAGGTCGGCATCCTTGCCAACGTCGATCGAACCCACGCGATCGTCAATGCCTATGATCCACGCCGCATTCAGCGTGATCATCTTCAAGGCTTCTTCTTCGCTGGCGCCCCCGTAGCGCATGGTTTTGGCGGCTTCCTGGTTGAGGCGGCGCGTGTAATCCTCGGAGTCGCTTTTGATGGCGACGCGCACGCCTTTGCGCATGGCGATCACGGCGTTCCATGGGATTGCGTCCCAGGCCTCCTGCTTGAAGCCCCACCAGTCGGCCCAGGTGGCAATACCAACATTGTTGGCGGCTAGTTGATCGGCAACTTTGTACGCTTCCACGGCGTGATGGAAGGCGCGGAGGTTGTAGCCGAATTCCTTGGCCATCGCCATTTCGGTAAGCATTTCGTCGGCGCGGTAGCAATGAATCTGCACCATGAGTTTGCCACGCAGGACGTCCGCGAGCGCTTCGAGCTTCAGGTCGCGCCTGGGCGGATTGGCATCTTTGTCGCCGCGCTTTACCTTTTCGTTGTAGTTATCCCACTCGCGCATGTAGTCCTGGGCGTCGACCAGCGCCTGGCGTTGCACGGCGAAGTTGCCCATGCGCGTGGAAGGGATCTGATCGCGAGAGCCATACACGCGTTTCGGATTCTCGCCGCTCGCGAACTTGATGGAGCGGGGAGCGTTGGGGAAGATCATGGCATCGCGCGGCGCTCCATACTTGTGTTTGATGACGACTGCTTGCCCGCCGATCATGTTGGCCGAGCCGTGGAGCAGCAACGATGTGGTCACGCCGCCAGCCAGGGCGCGATAGATCTCCTTATCCTGATAGTTAAAGGCGTCGATCATCATCATCTGCGGAGTAATTGGGCTGGTCGCTTCGTTCACGTCATCATCGAGTGCGATGTGCGAGTGGCAGTCGATTATGCCGGGCGTTACGTACTTTCCCTGAGCATCGATCACGGGAATATCGGCGGGGGCATTCACGCCTTCGCCGACGGCGGCGATCTTGCCGTTTTTTATGTAGACGGAACCGTGCTCGATGTTGCCGTGGGTGACGGTCATGACGATGGCGTTCTTGATCAGGACGTCATGAGGCAGAGTAGAGGCCGAGGCTCCGGTTGCCGATTGTGCGAAAACAGCTGTGGCCGCACAGGCCAACCCGAGCAGACATACCAATGCAGGTTTTATGGGAAGGCACACAGGAAGGCTCCTGGAAAATTGGGCTTTCGGAAGAATGTTCGACCGAAGAGGGATTGTAGGAGGGTGGCAGGCGAGGGGTCAATGCGAATCGGCGGGCAGGGTTTCGTTCCAGCGCCACGTTCCAGCGCTACCAGGCATCGGTCTTCCCTTTCAGCGCCGGCCCTAGTGGCGCCGTTTCGCGTCCACCCAAAAAATCAAACGGAACCACCACCGCGCGGGCACAGGTGGTGCCACCTCTCCAGTATCATTTCAATGTGGCGGCCAAGGCGATTGCGAAGACCAAAGTAGAACTCCTGCATTCCGAAAAGCTGGCCCGACTGCCTTGGCTGGTACACGCGTTCTCCACGCGTCTGGGGGGCGTCTCGCGTGTATACGGCGGAGGCGCGTTAAACCTTGGATTCACAGCGCAGGACTCTCGGGCGGCAGTTGAGCACAATCGAGAGTTGTTTCTGGAGAAACTCGGCGTACTGGAAAAAATGGGCAGGGCGGATGGACGCCAAAGCTGGTCCCTCATCATGCTCCGGCAGATTCATTCGGACTTGATTCATTGCGTCGACCAGACGCCAGAGCATTTGCTCGCAGGAGACGGGCTGCTTACCGACACTCCAGGTCTGCTTCTGGCAGTGCAGGCCGCCGATTGCCTTCCCGTTATTGTGGTGGATCGGAAACGGCGCGCCGTCGGCGTTTTTCACGCCGGCTGGCGGGGCACCGTCAAACGGATCGTGGAGAAAGGGGTCGGCGAGATGCGCAAGTATTTCGACAGCGACCCGCGAAACCTGGTCGGCGCGATCGGGCCGGGTGTGCGGGCGTGTTGCTACGAGGTGGGGGAAGAAGTCCGCACGCGGTTTGAAGCGCAGTTTGCTTACGGGGAGTGCCTGTTCCGCGAGGTGAAGGAGTCCGACCCGGTGCGCGAGAAATATCCGCTGCTGTTTTTGACAGCGCGCGCGCCCGGACACAGCGAGTTGCCCAATAAATTATTTCTCGATCTGGTCGAGGCGAACCGGAGGCAATTGCTCGATGCCGGAGTGCCGGCGAAGAGTATTGATGCCTCGGCGCCCTGCACGGCATGCCATCCGGAGCTGCTGTTCAGCTATCGCGCCGAGAAGGGCGTTACGGGGAGGTTGATGGGCGTGGCGGGAGTGAGTCCGCTGCACTCGCGTCACGGGTTCTGAGCGCTAACGCCGTTCTCGCCAGCTGGCCTTGCCTTGTCCGTATCGAGCGCAGGGCAAAATCGGCAGAGTAATTCCAGTCCAAGTATGTTGTCATCCAACATCGAGCGAGCAAACTCGGAAGAATCTGGCAAGGGGAGAAAATCTCGATTGCACTCATAGCTCCGCACATAAGCGAATAAATAGCGCAAACTTGTGTAATCGCCTGATTTCAGCAACTATGGCTCGGCATCACCGTAAAATAGGAGTCCGAGGTACTTGTGGCATGAAGGCCGGTAACACGGTGAAGTTGATTGGTATCCCCCCCAATCTGCGAGATGACGAAGACTTGAAAACCCGCACGCTGTTCGAGAAATGCTTGGGGCAGTCGTTCGTGATCGTGGAAGTGGAGTACGTCGAGGGTGTGCCGTATCCACTGGCGAAACTGGATGTGGGCCACGTTCTTGGGAATGAGTCTTGGAAGCACACTATCTGGGTAGAACCTGAATACTTGCAGTTGGAGAAATTCTGACAATCCGCACATTGACCGTATCGTTAGTGTGAACCGCTGATTTTCGTCAAATATCAAGTCGTGTTATCGAACCTTCATTGCGATGGATGTAACGATACCGGACTCTGTGAATTGCACGTTCCAAAATCAGACTCAAGAAGTACCACCACGCAGTCCCAACTGCAAAAATCCAAATGTTAGCGAGTAGCGGGAATTTCCACCCTATGATGTACGCCACGACTGAGATTGGGAGGTCAATCAGCATTACAAACACCCAAATAATTCCCAAATACTGCAATTGCGGAATGACCAAACCGCCAGCCGTACTGATCAAGCAGGCAGCAAAATGAAGGAGCGGCAGGAAGTAGACCAAACGGAAGCGATTAGGCATCGCCAAAGTTCTCCGTTCGGCAATGAAACCGCGAAGCATGTTTGTCGGCGGCACTCTCAATCGTAGTTGTCCTGCCAGTGCGCTGTCTACGTTACGTTTGCGCTAGGTTAGTGGACTATCGTTTCAGCTAGTTGGCGAACAATCTCGATTTCACTAACGACCGATCCGGCCCCCGGCCAGCCGTGGCGGGGCAAATTCCCAGTTAGTGCAAACGCCTGTTAGCGACAGTTGACTGGTCCCTCTACGACTGGTTCCCAAATCTGGAACGTTCCCACGCCCCCACTTTGTCAGCGAACCTTCGATTCAGTTCAGTCCGACGGCCGATCCACGCGGCGATGCTATATGCCACTCCAGCATAAAATGGCGCCGTGTATTGCATCTGGGCCATACCTCGCATCATGTCTGAGTTTGATTCAACGATATTCCAAAACTCCCGCCAGTTCCGAAATTCTCCGATCACGAATCCTCCCCCGAAGTACTGATGGAACGCAGCAGCAAATTGACTCTGGAGTACGGATGGTGCCGGAAAGGTCGCAAACTTATATGCCAGAATCACAGTTGGGACCAGCCACACAAATTGCGCAGCCTTATGCCTGAATCTGGCATTGATTAAACCTGCGAAGAACGCTGGAACGAAGCTCAGGGCGAGAATATGGGAGTACAGAAACTCAAACCGACTGGAAGAAGTAGGATGCTGCAAGAGAGGTAGAACCGTTCCCCGCGTCCAGCCTGCCAGCCACGGGGTAAAGAATTTAACTATTGCATAGACAGCCGTCAAATGTAAGAGAAACCACAAAATTTGCCAGCCACCCGCAGTGTATCCAACTGGTTTGTCTTCTGATGGAACTCCTTGCTCTGCTATGTGCACCATAATCGAGCCAGTTATACGTCACGACCTCTGGAAGCGCAAGGATTTGGCCGGTTGTTGGCGAAAAATCCCCATTACACTCGTCATTCCTTCATCACCTTTCCCCCGTAACCCCCCATCACAGACCTGCACCAAAATCGGTGCGATGATTCTTCGACACTAGAGCATCGAGAAGTGCGCCCGCCTCCAGAGGCGAACGCGTTGGCTATTTCAAAACAAGGCCCCAGCTCTTTGAAAATTGAAAGAAACTTAAGGCGAGCGGCGGAAGCTTCCTCGACGGGAAACATCCCTAAATCCAATCTTTTGAATACTTTACCTATAACAGCTTTAATATCATAAACTTAACTGTTTTTAGGTAGGGGGGGGTACCCCCTCACTTTTTCCCAATTCTTACCCTGCACCAGCCCATCATCTGCTGTTAATTCATAGCGTTAGGAGCAATCATAACGTCTTTTTCTCTCGACAGATATTCCGGTAAAATTGTGCTCCGCGCAAGGCCAACGGCGATCCCCGCTAATCTCCCGTTCCTAGTCTTTCTTCTGCTTCTTCGGTGAGGTATCGGCTTTCGTTTTGTCTTCTTTTTTTGCTGGTTTCGTGTCTTTTGTTTCTTTCGAATCTTTCGCGTCCTTGGTCTCTTTGGCGCCGCTTTCGCTATCGGAGGCGGACGAGGACTGGCCGGATGCGCCCTTCCTGCCGTAGTCGCTCACGTACCATCCCGATCCCTTGAATTGCACGGACGACTTCGAGATCAGTTTCTCGAGCGGGCCTCCGCATTCGGGACACTTTGTAAGCGGCTTATCGGAGAACTTCTGAATTTTTTCGAAACGGTGTTTGCATTTCTTGCACTGATATTCGTAGAGGGGCATGGGTGAGGAGATTCTAGAGTTTGGAAACGAGCGGCGTCAATTTGATGGAGCGCTACGCTTCCCAATCCTGAATGTGTCCGATTCGATCGGACACGGGGCGCCGGAACCAAAGAAGCTGCATAGACCTATACCGCTGATTTACTCGCGGGCATTTTCGCGGGCGAGGGCGCCCGCGCCACACGTGCTCAGCGTTTCAAGAGATCCACCGGCTCGCGAACGTCGACGACCCGGAAATACCTTGCCAGCGCCGCGTATTTTTTCGCCACTGCCTCATACATCGCATAGGCGACGTTGCGGTACGAGGCGTGGCCAGCGGGCGTGGTGCGCAGTTCGGAGATGTAGACCGCTTCTGCGAAATCCATTTTGAAGAGCGTGCGCTTGCGGAAGGCGAGCGGAATCGCATATTGCGCGTTCTCGCGGGCTTCTGTGGCACCTGATTCGGCGAGTTTCCGTACGGCAGTTGCGGCGCGCTGCATGGCATTGTCGTATTCGGCGCGGATTCCGGCGGCTTCGACCTCGGGCGGCGTGTCGTAGCTGTGGGCGGTCGTGAAGTCCTGCATGATCTGGACGCAGCGGCGATGGCGGTGCATGTCGCGAAAGCCGCCGATGTCCATGAGAATGTCGAAGCGGAACTGGTGTCCGGCCGAGAACTGACGGGGGAGTTCGTCGTGTTTGCCGCGATGGCGCAGCCCGAAATCGATGATCTCGCGGCGGCGGGCTTCGCCGGCGGCTTCTACTGTCTGGCGAATCTGGCGGTAGGAATAATGGCACTGGCCGTAGATGAGGGTAGTGGCGAGTTCAATCTCCAGCGGATCGGCATCGAGCAAGTCGACCAGCGGCGCCGGTTCGATGGCAGCGCCTCGCATCAATTCAGCGGCCGCCTGCTGCAGTTCGCGGCGCGTTTCGATCTCATAAACATTCGGGTCGGCATACTTGACCAGCGTTGGAGCCACACGTACCTCGCGGAGCAGTTCGCCTTCAGCACGTTCGGCGATCTCGGGTGATACTTCGCGGATCGTCGCCACCAGCGCGCGGAGCGATTCTTCGTTCGCGTTGTAAGCCGGAGACACAGCCGCGCGTTTCAGCAGCGCTCCGAGTTCGCGCACCTCGCGATGCGGCTGCGAGAGCAGGTGAGCGACCTGGGTTTCGAGCGTGCGCGCGTTGACGATTTCTCCCAGCGACGTGTTGGTTGCAAGCGGCAGCAGGTAGCGTGAGACGTCAAAGGCGCGGGCGCGCAAGGTGCGCTCGTACGCTTCCGGCTTCATCTCCGCGGGGCGCGGCGTTATGCTGGCGAGATATTGGAATGTCTTCTGTGAGATTTGTTCGTAGGCCGCAAACAGAGACTCGATGGTTTCGCGATACAGAACGCTGGCTGCTGCAGACTCACCTGCATCCCCGAAGTTGGGTGTGTAGTAGCCGCTTTTCTTGAAATCCTGGTAGCGCGTGGAACGCTCCTGGCCGTCCCAGCGCTGCTCATCCGCGACCACAATAGCCGCAAGGATGGACAGCCGTTCGATGGCCAAAGCAATATGGGCGAGGTCGGCAATCGACCGGTGGCCGTACTGGAAATAGAAGGTGTTGAGAAATTTCTCGGCCTTCTGGAGCGTAATTTCCTTCAGCGACTCCTTCATGGAGAGCGACGAGCGCGAATACTTGGCCATCGCGTACGCCTGGATCTCCGGCTCCACGCCGTAAACGGCAAAAACCTCAAGTGAGGGTCCGGCAGGGGAGGAAGAGACCGGCTGCGAAGTTGTGGGCTCGGAAGAAATCACTTCAGACATTTCCTGTGCACCGCGAATGAGAGTGGAGAAAATCTTAATCGTAAGATCGGCGGTGCGCAAACGCACACCGAGAATGACAAAAAGCCAGGGATTGTCCTCGTCCGGGCGGGCCCGTTTCCGCCTCACACAATCATTCGGGTTCCCTCTTGCCATTTGTCGGATTCATGGGTGTGAGCGGGTCCTACGGGTTGTGGGCTAGAATACTAGTATCGGGAGGTTCTTATGCGCATTGGAAGATATGAGAGTTCGGACAGTTCGGCGGGCACCGCGATCGCTTTTCTGCTGATCGGGCTTGGCGTGGGCGCTGCCGTGGGTATGTTACTTGCTCCGAAGGCTGGCCGGCAGTTGCGAAAAGACCTGCGCCGCTCCTATGACGACGCATTGGACACGGTCTCCGATTGGACAGATGAAGCGCGCGGCCGCTTCAAGGACGCGGTCGAGAAGGGCGCCGATTTCGCGGACGAACTGCGGGCCAAAGCCGAACCTCTGAGCGATCTGCTGCGCCGGCCCTAGCTTGGGCACAACTGGACGCACTGCTTTCCTGAAGGATATTTGACGCGGGCGGTCAGGATTGGTGTCGCCCGCAGCCCGTTAAAAGGAAGCTAATTCCCGGGGCGCTTTCGCCCTTGAGTCTTGGCGGCCTTCGGCGGTTGGCTGCGCTTCGGGGGCTTGCCGCAAGAAGGGCAAGTAACCTTGGCGTTGTGCTCTTCCATCTGATGGAGGAAAGTCGAAAACGCCTGCCCGCAATGGTTGCACAGCAGGTCGATCTTATCGTCAGCCTTGTCACTTTTTTCCGCGCGGGTCCGTGGCATACAACCTATTCTAAGCGACGGCCGTCTGCGAATCGGCTGCTTCCCTCCATACAATAGCTAGACGTGCCTCTCGGCCTCTACATCTCGATCCCTTTTTGCCGGACCAAGTGCAGCTACTGCAACTTCGCCTCCGACGTGTTCTCGAAGTCCGCGTATGAAGGCTATGTTGGCCGGGTACTTGAGGACATCGCCGCCTCACAGACGCTTGCCGCCAGCCTTGGTTGCAAAGTCGAAACTGGCGCGGTCGACTCGATCTATCTCGGCGGAGGGACGCCCAGTATCCTCGATGCTTCGCAGTTGTTGCGCATCTTCGACGCATTGCGCAATCAATTTACGGTGGCTCGTGGCGCTGAGATCACTGTTGAATGCGCCCCCGGCACCTTGACCAATCCATTGATCGAGACTTTGCTGCGCGCCGGGGTCAATCGCGTAAGCCTGGGTGTGCAATCGTTCGTGGACCGGGAGGCGCAGTCGGTCGGACGGTTGCACCAGCGTTCCACGATTCTTGAAGAAGTGGCGCGATTGCGCGAGGCCGGTCTCCATAACATCAACATTGACCTGATTGCTGGATTGCCTTACCAGTCAGCGGAGAGTTGGACCTTCTCCCTCGCCGAGGCGATTGCGCTCGACGCGCCGCACGCGAGTGTCTACATGCTGGAAGTTGACGAGGATTCGCGCCTGGGCCGGGAACTGATTGCTGGGGGGGCCCGGTACCACGCGCATTTTGTGCCCGATGATGAAGCGGCTGCGGATTTTTATCTGCAGGCATGTGAAACGTTGAACTCCGCCGGCCTGACACAATATGAAATCTCAAATTTTGCCCGGCCCGAAAGCGAATCGCTCCACAACTTGAAATATTGGACGCGCCAACCATACTTCGGTTTCGGCGTCGACGCGCACTCGATGCTCCCGGCCAGCTTCGGAGGCCACGAAGGCATTCGCTTCGCAACCCCCGACTCGCTCGATGCCCACATGAATCGAGTCCCGCATACCGTAACCGCTGTTTCCACGCGAGCCGCGATCGAGGAATCCTTTTTCCTCGGCCTGCGGCTGAACCGCGGCGTCGATCTCAATGCGCTGCGTAAGGATTTCAGCGCGGATGCGATTGCTATTTTTGAACCAGCACTTGATGAGTGCGTGGAGCAGGGATTACTCGAACAGCGCGGCGCAATCTTGCGCCTTACTCATCGCGGGCGCCTCTTGTCGAATGAAGTATTCGCAAAATTCCTGATTGAGGAAGACACACGGAAGAAGTGATAACTTGACCTCCGTCCAGCCGATCGCTTTAAACAAAGGTTTTCGTCAATTGTCCAAAAGTAACGATAGTGTCAAGTTTTGTAAATCCGCACTAACAAGTTATCGCCAAATAATTTCAAAGGGTTACACCAATCCTCGTCGGTCGTTAGTTATTTCTCGGCTGAGTCACACAGACTAAGAAGAGACTCGTAATAGGCCGACATCTGACCTCCGTAACTTGGGCCTGATGGCCCGACAGTGCCATAGTGAGGGAGTTGACTTTCAGTCAGCGAAGGGACGAACGAGGAGGTCTCACTTGCGGAAACAGAAAGGTTTCTCACTCATTGAATTATTGATTGTTGTGGCAATCATCTTGATTATCGCGGCGATTGCCATCCCGAACCTGTTGCGCGCGCGTATTGCCTCGAACGAGTCTTCGGCGGTGGCATCGGTTCGTACCGTAAATACAGCGCAGGTTTCGTACAATTCCGCCTATTCGTCGGTCGGATATTCACCAGACTTGAACAGCCTTGGCGGTTCCAGTTGCACGCCGGCCTCTTCGAGCAGCGCCTGCTTGATCGACACGCAGTTGGCGTCCGGCAGCAAGAGCGGTTATTCGTTTGGCATGCAGGGAGTGCTAGGAACCCCGGCCGCCAGCTACCAGATCGTCGCTGCGCCGCTTCAGCCCAATCAGAGTGGTATTCGCTACTTCTGCTCTTTCGAGGATGCAGTCGTGCGCGTCAATGCAACGGCAGCGATCGCGACCTGCGATAACACGCAGTCGCCATTGAATTAGCAGATTGCTTCAGCAGAATACCTCGGGGAGAGGCACAAGTCAGATAGCAGAGGAGAAATCCTCTGCTTTTTTATTGGAGCTTTTTTATTGAAGCCTGGCTCCTGAAGCCGAGGGGGGTCTATGGAGGCAGGCCTTACCCCGCTCGGACGGAGCGGCGCGCTCCCCATCCACACCAGCGCAGCACGCGAATCAACAATGAATTGTTCGAGACATTCTCGCTCGCTGAATTAAAGGCAGGAAAATAGAGTGTAAAAGTGGGAACCGGCCACGTGAATCCACGTTAGTTGGCCGAAGAATGCCAGTCGGCGTATGGCCTATCCGGCTCCCACCATGTCAAACGTCTTTGGAAGCGCAACGTCCCAGATGCAGGGTTCGAAGGGCAGGGCCTCAATGCCCGCTTCCCCCGATCCAGCCCAGACGATCCGAAACTGCGCCCGCTGTGAACCGTGCAGTACATCCAGGAGTCCGCCGGCGCAAATCTTGGCATGTACTCCTAACAGCTCGGCGCCGCTCACGCTCACGTTCTTGACCCGCACGACCTCCGCGAACGGGCGTGCCATCCGGTCAATCCCCCAGATGCGCACCGTATATTCGACTCTGAGCCGCGGCTCTCTGCGCCGGTCCATGCTTTGTTGAATCCATGTGAATCATAAGACGGGATCCGCCGGTGGGAAAGATTGCGTTGGTTATTCGCGGCAGATTACCTGTGGGTACTTGATAAGCGCCCTGAGGCATGGGAGTAGGCCATGGGCACGGGATTCCGGGGTACGCGCAAGCGTTGCGGCGATCAGTTTTTCCAACCGCACGACCCCGGGCCGTCAGGGTTGCCGCACGATCCGCAAGGTCCGGCGGGCATGGATGGACCCGCGCCACTCTTGGCTGACATCGCGAACACTGAGAGCTTGGGCTCCAGCTTTTTACTCTCGCACTTCGGGCACACAGCTTTGTCTTTTCCGAAAACCAGAGCTTCAAACTCGTGCTGGCAATCCTTGCAGACATACTCGAAAATGGGCATGAAATAACTCCGCGAAGAAAATTCGTGACTTCTATTTAAAATCAAAGCGTGGGTCTTCCGCAAACACAGACGCAGGGGCAGGAACCGGCAAGCGCCTTTGTGCCGCGCCGCTGGTTGCGGGGCGGGCACTGGCAGACGGTTGCCAGCTTTTTGATCCGGCGGCACTTCGATTTGCCCGCGCCCGAAAAGCGCTTGATTGAGGTTGCGCCCGGCGTCCAGGTGCTCTGCCACTGCCACTGGCAAGCGGACCGGGCCAATGCCTTGACGATCATCGTCGTGCACGGCCTTGAAGGTTCGAGCGATTCGCAGTACATGCTCGGCATCACGGAGAAGGCTCTGCGCGCGGGGTTGAACGTAATCCGTTACAACCAGCGCAACTGTGGCGGAACCGACGCGCTCGCTCCCGTGCTTTATCACTCGGGACTCTCGAACGATATTGCAGCCGTGGCACGGGAACTGATCGAGCGCGACCGCATTTCGCGCCTGGCGCTGGCCGGCTTCTCGATGGGCGGGAATCTGGTGCTGAAGCTGGCAGGGGAATGGGGACAGCAGGCGCCGGCGCAGTTTCGGGCCGTCGCCGCCTGTTGCCCGGCCCTGGATCTGGCCGCTTCGGCCGACGCTCTGCACGAGCCGGCGAACCGGATCTACGAGACCTACTTTTTGTGGGCCTTACGGCGAAGAATGCTCCACAAGGCGCGGCTGTTTCCAGGGCATTTCGACCGCAACCGCCTGCGCGGCATCCGCAGCCTGCGCGAGTTCGACGACAAAGTAACTGCTTACTATTGCGGATTCAAGGGCGCTGTCGATTATTACGACCGCGCTTCGGCGGCGCATGTGATCGAGAAAATTTCGGTTCCAGCGCTCATTTTGCATGCGGCCACCGATCCTTTCATCCGCATCACTCCGGAAACGCGGCAGAAGATTCTCGCCAACCCAAACATTCACTTTGTCGAGACCGAAGACGGCGGGCACTGCGCCTTTATTGGAATCTCCAATGGAACGCGCAACCGCGTGGATGGCAAGGGAACGGTTCAGCCCGCGAACAGAGACGACGGTTATTGGGCGGAGAACGAGATTGTGAGCTTCCTGAGCAGATTCTGAGGACTCAGATTCTCTAGTCAAGTATTCGCAAATATCAGTATTCGTAGATGTCTTCCTGAGCGTAGCGGCTGGTACGCGAAGCGTAGCAGCCACGGAGGCGAAGGATCCCTACTTCCAACCGGATTCTAACTGGACCACGATGGACGCTGACTTTACAGTCGAGTTAGGCCGTGACGATCCGGCGCTGGATTTTCCCTGGACCGATCCAGCGGGCAGGCTCGCGTATTTCGATCTGAAGCGGCAGCCGGAGCTGATTGCGCAGATCGAAGAGGCGTCGACGTTCCCGGAACTGGGAGAATTTCTTCGGACGGTGAACTCGGCGCGCAGTTCGCTAGAGAGCGCGAAGTGCGATGCGTGGATGACAACGGAACTGAGCGCGGAAGAGGATATTTACGGCGCATCGCACAAGTTCGCCAGTTACGTCGATCTTGTTTTCTCCGACGTTGACCGCCGTCGATCCTTTCCGTTGCACGAGAATTTTGCCAGGAGGCTGGCCGAATTGCTGCGCCGGGCACCGGATATATTGTCGTCCGTTGAGGTGTGTGTAAGGCGGTGCTTCTTCGGCGACGCAGGCGAGGGGTTCTATTTCACGGTCTACACAAGCGGCTACGGGAACGATGAGGCTGGCGCCCGCAGGAATTGGGGAGTGGCGCTGAAGCTGGCCGGGAGCGTGATGGGCCAGTGGTCGTCGTCCGGAGGTTGTTAGTAGCTACTGGCGGCGATCCATGCGCCGAAAGGTGGCTAGTGCGCCAGGGACCGCCCAGGATGTTCGGTGTTTCGCTCACTGGAGTCTGAAATAGCAGGATTTGCATTGCACTGCTCGGAATTGATGCTCTGTACAACTACCACCCCAGGCACTTTGGCGGATACATCTTTTGCAAGTCCGATCCTAACGGAATTGAGGCCATCTATCGGGGCATTCACTTGCAGCACGTACGTCTCCGCAATGCCACCATAAAGCTGCCAGCCAATCAGAGCCACCTGTTTAGTTCGATCACCGTTGAGCTTGTATTGATGATTATCGTCGTGGGTATTCTCGACAGACAAATATCCGCCGGACCGGTATGCAAGGTTATTCAGATCCTCTTCATCATGCGCAATGTTGTGCAGGGAACCAGTTGAATAGAGTTGACCACCAGGCGAGATAGCACCAAGGAAGTAATAGGTTCCCAGATTGATGTAGCCAAAGAGCATTGCGAAAACCCGAATCCCACGGTGTTGCAGGATTTGAAGGGTTTGACTGTATTTCGCTTTACTGTCTTTAAAATCATCATCGCCCGAGAGAACATACAATGCGTCTCCGCGTTGTGGGGTTTGAAACCAGTTGGCCGATTCGGCGACTGCATCCAGGACCCCGATTTTTCCGCCGAGTCCTGCCGTGAATCGGATGCAGCGAGTCGCCCGAGCAAGTCACTGGCGGAGGTTCCCAACGCTATTCGCATTGGACCTGGACCGGCGATGATCAGACCAAACGAATCCTGGGGACGGGCATTGGACAGTACTCGATTCACGACGGCCCTCGCCAGCGCCTGCGCAGCTTTGTTCATATGCGATCCACGATCGATGACGAGCACAATTCGTCGCCCCGACCTGTCGTAGTCCGCCGCTTCGATTGGGATTGTCCGCTTTTTTTGGGTCGCAGTAAACGAACTCGCACTCAGTCCCCGGATCAGTTGACCATCCGGCGCCGTTACCCCAACGAGGATCTCAGGCTTGCAGGTTAAGGAACCTGAGCTCGTTTGGCCCCATAAATCTGTAAGCACAAATAAACCGAGAAATAGTGGCAACACCCTTATAAGGCGAGAATTAGCACATTTCATTCCAACCGGCCTGAGTTTGAGTTAGAGGTGTTTCATAGACGGATTTTCGCCTCGTCCAGGGACCTTCCCGAGGCGGCTAAGGCAGCGACAAAAACGATTTATGAAACGCGCTCTTGTGGGTACGAAGTGTAGCATCTTGGCGAAGCCCAGCGGGATCACAGACCGCAGCAGCAAACTCGTTAACGAAAAATCCTTATTCCAATCATTGAACCGGCGGTCGAGCTTGACCCGAGAGCTACAATTCCTGCATGGCACTGTCCCCTTCGCGCCTGCGGTTGCGTCTCGTCGCAGCAAGCTATGCGGTGGTTGCCGTCATCTCCGCTTTCCTGATCTGTGTGCGCTATTTGCAATATGTCCGTAACCCGCAAGATGTGGCGGCATCGAGCGGCATGTACGCCGGCGGTGATCTTCTGCTCGAAATCATCGTCGGCTTCCTTTTCGTTGTGCCGACGATCGGTCTGGTGTTTGTTATCAGGGAATCTGAATCGGCCTATACAGCCTACGCAAAAGTGCTGCTCGGGCTTAGTTTGACCGCTCCACTTTCGGTCGGTTTACTGATCATTCCAGCCCTCAATCAGTGGTACTGGGGCGATGCCATTGTCTTTCGATTGTTTGCGATCCCCATGGTGGTCGTCGTCCTGATTTTCAGCCGGTGGTTGACTCACTTTGAGCGTGCTCGCCGACTTATTTCCTATGCCCTGCTGATTGAAGGGCTGACCTTCGTCGTGGTTATTGCCGGCTTATTTCTCTCCTCAAAGGCCCGCCACGGCTGAGACTCCCCCAGTTCTGCATGCCGACAGAACCGCGAACCCATGTTCACGCTGGGAAGTGGGCCTCGTGGGCATCGGGGGCACGCGAGCTCGAGGTTGTTCTATTTGCTCGATCCAACATCCGGCGCAGCGGTCTTGAAGGCAGCGACACCTATACAGAAATTGCCATTAGGCTTCGCCCCGGTTAGCGTCGGTTGATAGGTTCCCGGAGGGGCTTTTTGCAGGTAAGCAAAGGATGGGCTAAACTTCCACGCCGCCGATGTCAGCCCGGATGGAGGAGGAAAATAAGCAGACACAATGAAGTCCGCTGCGGTCGTCTTGAAACTGGGGCCTGCCTCCAATCCCGCGCTGGTTGCCGTTCCATCGCTGACCTGCGCGCCGCTGCCATCCAGCGCGGAGGCCGAAGCCATATTGGAAACTTCCAGAAAAGAGATAACGCTGGCGCTGGCTTCCGATTGACCGAATGTCACCACGGTTGCGCCTGGTTTGCAATTCTCGCAGTACCAGATGTCGATGAACTTGTTGGCGCAAGAAGACGAGGCGCCGGCTATTTTCTTGTACACATTACTGCCGCCTGGCGCATCGTCAGTAACGGTCAGGACTCTGACGCCGGGAGAAACAATCGTCGACAGGGCGATTAAAAGGTTGCCCTTGCTGGTCGGTTCCTTAAGCTCCATCAATGAGTCGTGAGCTCCCTGGCTCAGTGAGGTGAATTGTTGAACTATGGTTTGAGCGGATAACGCGACCCCTCCCCACAGTAGTAATGACAGTATCAAAATTGTTTTCTTCATAACCCTATCCCTCCATCGGCCTTAACGCCTCAGCGACAACCATATTCTGATCACGGGACTTAACATTTATACAGGCACCGGCGGATTTTTACCGCCAGGTCATGTTTAATCGCATGTTTAATCGCAAAAGAGCGACGATTTCCCTAATCGGCAGGCTTGGGTTCTGCCATCCACCGCGCTCGAAGCGACGTGCCTAAGGTTTTCCACTCGATATGGGTGCGGACGATGGACAGGATCAGCATAAACAGGAAGATCTCCACCAGTCCGCGGGTAGCCGTTGCAATGCCCACACTGCGTTTGGGGAGCAGTGAGAATCGTCCGTAGACGAATTCGATGTGCACCCAGTAGACGAGCAGGGATGTGTGGCCGAGTTGGATGAGCGGGCTGAATCGCGTCGCCCAAGGCCCCAGGCTGGTGAGTCCCCAGCGGCACCAGGCGTAAGCCAGCAGCGCGATCATCAGCAGCATGCCAATGCGCATCATCAGAAAGTTCGGGCTGGTGTGCCAGTAGTCATAGACGCGATAAAGCTGGATTGACGAATGGTCGAGCTGGCGCGCGACCAGAATCGCGGCCGCACCGACGGCTGCAAAGCCAGCCAGAATCGCGGCGGTGCGTTCCCGTCCCCAATCGCTGAAGAGAATAAATCCGGCGGCGAGACCGGCGAAGGCAAAAGCGGTCCAGGGGAACATGGGGAACAGCCAGGGCTGAGGCGAGCCGAGGTTGTGGCATCCGTTGATGTAGGACTCGAGCTCCCAGGGAAGCCAGGTGGGGCGCCAATTGGTGTAAAGAGGTGGTGTAAGCAAGGCGATCAGCGCCACGACGGCCATGGAGGCGACGACCGGCGATAACGTGGGCATCGCAATAACGCTGCCCGAGCGCTTGCGGGCGATCCAGAGAACCAGTCCGCATAAGAGCGCCATCAGAATCATCGAGAGGCCGATGATGTTCAGTATGTCGACCCGAAACAGATCGGTCCACGGAGCCCATCCCCACGCAATCAGATATTCCTGCAGGCGGAAGAGCAGGCCGAAGGCGAAGATCTCCGCGCCGCGACGGGCCATAGTGAAGGTAATTTGGCCCGGGCTGAGATTCTTGCGAACGAGCTTGCCGGTGACCAGAGCGAATGAAATGCCGGCGAGAAAGAGGAAGAGCGGTGCGGGGAGCGTGCCCAGCCGCTGGGATCCTTTGAGGAACGAAGTATGGCGCGCGTTGCCGCCCAGCCACGCGTCATAGCAATGCGTTTGAAACATGAGCACGCACGCGAGGCCGCGCATCCAGTCGATCCATCCCAGGCGAGCGGCCGGGCGAGATGGGGCTGAGGTCACCGCGAAAGTTTAACTTGCGACGCTAGCTGGGGCCAAGGGAGAACGTCGGGCTGTGCCGCTCCTCGCAAAAGGGGTCAACCACGGGGTACACGGTGGTACACGAGGGAAAAACCGCGAAGATTGATCGGAACGCCAGAATGTCAGGGTTCGGCTTGATCTTCTATTTTTGCTTTGCGGCTTTGATTTGCTGGATTAGCTGATCGATGTCGCTGGCTTCGAGCTTACCTCCGAATCTCGGCATGCGGCCTTTTCCATTAGTGATGATGGCACGAAGATCGTCGATGGTAGCAGCAGCAGTTTTGTCCGAGACCAGGGACGGGCCGCCAAAATGCCGGCCTTCGGCAGTTTTGCCGTGACACTTGGCGCAATCTTTCCGGTAGATGGGATTCGCGGTGAGAGCAGAATTCGCATCGTGCTCATCGGCGGCAGCGCCTGCGCTCAGCCCGCACATGAGAATACTGACAACGACAATGCCAGGAAACAGAAGTGTTTTCAATCATGGCCTCGTTTCGGATTTTGGTGGTACCTGTTGTTCGATGCCACCCCTGGAGAGAACGACTGTATGGCCAGACATGCTAGCATTTTCATAATCTCGGAATTCTAGCCTCAGGACTTTATTGTGAATCGTTGGTGTCATGTCGGCGTCGTTGCTTCGAGTCTGCTGTTTTGGACTTGCTTGCCGGGGCCGGCGTTCGCGAAAGACGAACCCAAGTGGATCGAGGTGCACACTGCGCATTTTTCCGTGATGACGGATGGCGGCGAAAAGCGCGGCCGGGAGGTGGCGCTGCGCATGGAGCAGTTGCGCGCGGTTTTCGGCGAGTTGCTGGGCAAAGACAAGTTGAAAATGTCGGTTCCCGTCACGGTGATCGCGCTCAAGAGCGACAAGCAGTACGGAGAGGTGGCTCCTACCAAGCAGAATATGGCCGGTGGATTCTACGTGCCGGGGTACGACCGCATCTATATCGTTCTGAATTTGTTTGAGATCGAGCCGTGGCGGGCGATTGCGCATCCTCTTGGGCACTACTTCCTGAACTACAACTATCCTCCCGCGCAGGGCTGGTTCGACGAAGGCATGGCGGAGTATTTCGGCTCGGTGCAGATTGACAAAGAGGTCAATCTGGGAGCCGATCCGGAGCTGGCTCCGGAATGGCACGAAGATATTTTCGACAATATGATCCGGGATCCAAACCTGCCGCAGTCGCTGACCCAACTGGACAGCTCTCCAGTTTGGATTTCAATGACCGACCTATTCACCATGAAGCACGATGGTTCAGGCCTGCATGAGGGATCGCATAACACGCTCTATTACGCGCAATCCTGGATAGTGATGCACTACCTGCTGAGCAAGAAGAAAATGCCCGAGGTGGGAACGTATTTCGATCTGGTGCAAAACCAGAAAGTGCCGGTCGACAAAGCGATGGTGCAGGCTTTTGATATGACGCCGGCGCAGCTGGAAGCATCGGTCAAGACCTATTTCAATTCGCTTGGCAACCTGGGCATTGCGCTCGATCAAGCCAAGAAGCCGGTGGCGGATCCGAGCGAAATTCCGCAACCCCAGCATTTCCCCGCGCCGCTCACCGCCAACGATGTCGGAATGGCAGTCTCGGCCGTGCCGGAAGGAGAAGCGAAGGCGGTGATCGGAGATGTGATGGCGCGCATTCCAGAGCGTCGCGATCAGGCGTTGCGCGATTTGCAGCAACTGGCGGCGGACCCGAAAGGTAATGAGGCGGCGCACCGTGGTTTAGCGCACGACCATCTGGAACAAAAACTTTTCGATTTGACGAGCGAGGAACTGGATAAAGCGGCAGAGTTAAACCCGCGCGATCCCTGGATCTGGTATTACCGTTCGGTGCTGAAGTATCGTAAGGCGCAAGCCACGCGGCAAAACATGCAGGGATTGGCCAACCTGATGCAAGACCTGCGCGCCGTTACCGACTGGTATCCCGATTTGGCGGATGCCTACAATATGCTGGGTATGGCGCGTATTGAGGGAGGCGGATTTAATTCCGCGCTGGAAGCGCAAAAGCAGGCCGTCGCACTCTCGCCCCGCAATCTGGAATATCAGTTCAACCTTGGGCAGATTTACGTTGCCGGCAAAAAGTGGGAGCAGGCGCGGGAGATATTTGCGCGCCTGAAGGAAGGACCGGATCGAAAGGCGTCCTCGGCGGCGAAGAAACAGCTGGAAGACCTGGCAACGCTGGAGAAGTACGGAATCCGCCCGCAGCGGCCGGGCGAAACCGAAGCTCCGGCGGGAGCGGCGAGCACGCCCTCGGCAGCGGGGAGTGGGCCTAAGGCAGCGCCGAACGCGGCCCAGAGCGATTCCGGGGATGAAGATGCGGAGGCTGCGCCAAAACCCGCGCCCGTCAAGCCGGGGAGCACAGGGCCGGTGCTATTCCTGAAAGGCAAGATTGTCACCAGCGACTGCACGAAACCGCCCGAGGCGGCCATTACGGTTTTGCAGGGGATGACGACCTACACGATGCATGTCGCGGATTACAAGTCGCTGGTGGTCATCGGCGAAGATCAGTTTTCCTGTGACTGGAAGAACCGCCTGGTGTCGGTGAACTACCGCGCGACAGGGAAGCACACGGGCGAGGTGGTATCTATTGAGGTTCATTAGCGTGACTCCTCCAGCCTGGTATGGCGTGCAAGAGCGAAACAGTAACGATCATGAACCTACCCTGTTTGACGATTGAGGATTACGGAGCCGGGAATTGGAAGCCTGGGGCCGATCCCGCTGGCCGCTCGCGGCACTATTGCGCAGAACTGGAGGCGGGCTCCATTCTGTATTTCCCCGCTCCTCCTTTTGATCTGCCGAAGAGCGACGTGGAGTTCCTGCTCGCGCTCAAGCCGGCCGATTCGCGGTTGCACAAAAACATCTCCTATCGTCCGGAGAGCGATCTGCTGCGCGGTTTCTCTGGCGATGGCAGCAAACCGCGCGTCCACGAGATTATGCGGCATTACGCAGTGCGGGTGCGGGAGTTCGTTTCCGCGTTTCTCATGCCGTACGCCGGGCGCTTGCAGATGGATTACGCGAGCTTCCGCCCGCTGGAGGAAGAAGGCCGCAACCTGCCTCTGCATAAGAGAAATGATCTGCTGCATGTAGACGCATTCCCGAGCCGCTCCACCCGTGGCGCGCGTATTCTGCGCGTGTTCACCAACGTCAATCCGGCGAAAGATCGCGTGTGGGTCGTGGGAGAGCGCTTTCCGAAGCTGGCGTCTCGCTTCGCCGGAGCTGCGGGGTTGCCAAAGTATGCGAATGCGGCGGGAGCATGGTCTGGCCTGAAGCGCGGATTGAGCCGGGCAGGGTTTCCGATCCCGGATCGCTCGTCCTACGATGAATTTATGCTCCATTTTCACGACTGGTTGAAGGAGAACGCCGAATTCCAGCAGGCGAAAGAGGGCAAGGAACAGGTCGCATTTCCGCCGATGGCGACCTGGCTGGTTTATACCGACGGCGTGCCGCACGCCGCGTTGTCGGGCCAGTTTGCCATGGAACAGACATTCATCATCCCAGTCGAAGCACTGGTTGCACCCGAGGTGTCGCCCATCCATGTGCTCGAGAAGTCGGCCGGAAAAGCGATGAGCTAGCCCTGCGATGGATTGCCCGCTTGTGTGGTAGCGGGGCTTCGCCCCGCAGACGGGGCAGAGCCCCGTCACCACGCGGGCAGAGCGGCAACCATACGTTCTCGCCCAAGTGAGGCTTACCGCCCGGAACCGCTTCGGGCGGGCAGGCATCAAAATGTGCGAAGATGGAATCGGGGAGAGGATGCATGGAAAATCCGCTCAAACTGAAGCGCATTCACCACGTTGAATTCTGGGTTGGGAATGCCCGCCAGGCCGCTTTTTACTACCGCAAAGGCTTCGGGTTTTCGCAAATTGCGTATAGCGGGCTCGAAACGGGAAACCGGAAACGAACTTCGTACGCGCTGAGTCAGGGCAAAGCGAATTTTGTTTTGACCACGCCGCTCACGCCGGACGATGCCGCCGCCGATCACATCCGGAAACACGGTGACGGTGTGCGCGATATCGCGCTCGAAGTTGCCGACGCCGACCAGGCATTTGCCGAGGCGGTGCGTCGCGGAGCGAAGGTTGCCGAAGAACCGCATGACGAAGGCGATGAGTGTGGGGCCATCCGGCGCGCCGCCGTGCACACTTACGGCGACACCATTCACTCGTTGATTTCCTATAAAGACTACAAAGGACCATTTCTGCCAGGGTTCGCGGCGGCTCCTGTCGATGGCGACGACTGCGGCATTTTGCGCGTCGACCACATCGTTGGCAACGTCGAGCTTGGTCAAATGCAATATTGGGCCGACTACTACACGCGCGTCTTCGGATTCCACCGCTACATCACCTTCGATGACAAGGATATTTCCACCGAGTACAGCGCGCTGATGAGCATCGTCATGTCCGACGACTCGCACTCGGTGAAGTTTCCCATCAACGAACCCGCCGAGGCGCGCAACAAGAGCCAGATTCAAGAGTATCTCGATGCCTATGGGGGGCCGGGCGCACAGCACATCGCGCTGCAATGTAAAGATGTGCTTTACACGGTGAGCAAGCTGCAGCGCAACGGGCTCGATTTCCTGCACGTGCCCGACAGCTACTACGATGCCTTGCCCGCGCGGGTGGGACCGCTGGAGGAACCGATCGGCACCTTGCGGTCGCTGGGTGTACTGGTCGACCGCGACGAGGAAGGCTACCTGCTGCAAATTTTTTCCAAACCCGTGGAGGATCGGCCGACGGTGTTTTTCGAGATCATCCAGCGCAAGGGCAGCCGGGGATTCGGCAAAGGAAACTTCAAAGCGCTGTTTGAATCGATTGAACTGGAGCAGGCGCGCCGAGGGAATTTGTAGGCGATGGCGACGACGAGTATTACCGGGTCAAGGTCAAGATCAAAGAACGGAACGAAAACGCCCGAAATGCCTGAGCTGCACTATCAGTCAGGCTTCGGCAACGAGTTCGCGAGCGAGGCGGCTGAAGGCACGCTCCCACGCGGACAAAACGCTCCCCAGAAAGTTGCACACGGGCTCTATGCCGAGCAACTGAGCGGAACCCCGTTCACAGCGCCGCGTGTGGTGAATCGCCGCACATGGCTCTATCGCATGCGGCCGTCGGTTGCGCACAAGCCATTTGAACCGATCGAACAAGGAAAACTGCGGAGCGCTCCCTTTGACGAAGTGCCCACTCCGCCAAATCAGTTGCGCTGGACTCCCATTCCGATTCCAACTCCGTCAACGCCCACCGATTTCATTGACGGCCTCATCACCATGGCGGGCAATGGCAACACACACACTCATGCCGGTGTCGCTATTCACATCTACGTTGCCAACGTCTCGATGACCGATCGCTTTTTCTACAACGCGGACGGCGAGATGCTGATCGTGCCCCAGACTGGCCGTCTATTGCTGCGCACTGAAATGGGGGTACTCGAAGCCGGACCCGGCGAGATGGCCGTGATCCAGCGCGGAATCCGCTTCCGCGTCGAGTTGCTCGACAAGGAAGCGCGCGGCTACATCTGCGAAAACTATGGTGCTCTGCTTCGTTTACCCGACCTGGGGCCAATTGGGGCAAATGGATTAGCGAACCCGCGCGACTTTCTGGCTCCGGTTGCGGCCTTTGAAGATCGCGAAGGCGATTTTCGCATGGTGGCCAAATTTCAGGGAAGGCTCTGGGCTGCGTCCATCGATCACTCCCCGCTGAACGTGGTTGCCTGGCACGGGAACTACGTCCCGTACAAGTACGATCTGGCGAATTTCAACTGCATCAACACGGTGAGTTTCGATCATCCCGATCCCTCGATCTACACGGTGCTGACCTCGCCTTCGGAAATCCCCGGCACCGCCAATCTGGACGTCGTAATCTTTCCGCCGCGCTGGATGGTTGCGGAGCACACGTTTCGTCCACCGTGGTTTCATCGCAACTTTATGAACGAGTTCATGGGGCTGATCTACGGGGAGTACGACGCGAAGGCGGAGGGATTCGTGCCCGGCGGCGCGAGTTTGCACAATTGCATGGCCGGTCATGGACCTGACGCCGAGACCTTCGAAAAGGCCAGCAAGGCCGACCTGAAGCCGGTTTACATTAAAGACACACTAGCCTTCATGTTCGAAACTCGGTTCGTCTGCCAACCGACCAGGTTTGCATTGGAAACTTCGCAGCTCGATCACCAGTATTTCGAGTGCTGGCAAGGTTTGCGCAAGGAGTTCGACAAGAAGCTCCGGTAGCCGAAGAAGACGATGAATCTCAAAACATCGGAAACGAAGCGAGGCCCGGCACGCGCAGAAAGCGCTGTTGCTGTTCTGCTGTGCGACCTGATCGACTACGCGGGCTTATTCCCCCCTGCTTCGTTGGCCATGGCTCCGGCTGTAGCCAACTACCAGGCATACTTGTGTTCTGAATACGGCTGGATTCTCGGGCGTTTTGTTCTTCCGGTTGCGCGACTTGACGAGTTCGCGAGAGCGCTCGCCGAAGCGCCCGCTCAACCATCGATTGGCCAACCAGCGATTGGCCAACCAGCGACTGCCGGCCCGGGAACGAGCTGGGAATTATCGGTTCTGCCGGGGGTGGACATCTCCGGCGATGTCGCCCGTATTCACGAATTCAATCATCGATTCGCGGCCTCGCATCTTCCTGCCCGGGCGGAAATCAAGTCGATCGAAATGAGAATAACGAGCCCCGAAGGGATCCACCGCCTGGCAAGAATGATCCCGGCGGAACTGGAAACTTATTTCGAAATTCCCTTCTCTGGCAACGAGCGCGAGTGCATTGCGGCGGTCGCCGACTGCGGGCGCAGAGCGAAAATCAGGACGGGCGGCGAAACGGCCGATAAGTTCCCGGCGCCAGAGAGCGTCATCGAATTCATCCGGTTGTGCGCGGCGGCCAACGTGCCTTTCAAAGCGACGGCGGGACTTCACCATCCGCTTCGTTCCGTCCACCACTTTACCTATCAGCCCGACAGTCCATCGGGAATCATGCACGGCTTCCTGAACGTTTTCATCGCGTCCGCTTTTCTCCGAACTGGGATGGAACGTGGATTTGCTCTGCAGTTGTTGAATGAGAGGTCAACTCAGGCTTTCCACTTTGATTCGGGGGGAGTCATCTGGCGCGAGCATCGGGTCGGCCTGCAAGATGTCGCTGCCGCCCGTCAGCACTTCTCGATCTCATTCGGGTCGTGCTCATTCACGGAGCCCATCGATGACTTGCGGTCTCTTCACCTCTTATAAATACCTGCTATGAAACCTGCCCTCGACGAAACCCACCATCCTGAAGCGCAAAGCTGGGTTGAATCGGCCAATGCCGGCGATTCTGATTTTCCCATCCAGAATCTGCCCTTCGGAGTGTTTCGCCGGCGCGATGCGCGCTCTGGTGCGGGCGCTAGTATGGCCTTCGACACAAAGATCGGCATCGCCATTGGAGACAGCATTCTTGACGTCGCTGGTGTACGAAGCGAGGGTTTGCTTGCAGATGCGAACGTGGCTGCCGCGGCGGATGCATGCGTCTCTCATCCCGTAAGTCAAAACTCGCCGAATGTAGTTTCACTCAATGCGCTGATGGCGCGCGGCTCGACGCCGCGCCGTGCTTTGCGCCGGAGGCTCCACGCTCTTCTCCGCGAGGATGCTTCCCCCGCCGATCGCAAGGTAGTTTCACGGCACCTGCTGCGGCAGGCCGAGGTTGAAATGCTGCTTCCGGCGGTCGTTGGAGACTACACAGATTTCTACGCATCGATCTTCCACGCCACGAATGTTGGCAAGTTGTTCCGTCCCGACAATCCTTTGCTGCCGAATTACAAGTACATTCCGATCGGCTATCACGGGCGCGCGTCGTCGCTGGTGGCAAGCGGGACTCCTGTTCGCCGGCCATCAGGCCAAACACGCGATAGCAAGGCCGATCCTGCGCCTGATCCGACGTTCGGGCCGACCAAGGCACTCGACTACGAACTCGAAGTCGGATTTTTTGTGAGCACCGGAAATCGGCTGGGAGAAACGATTCCCATCGCCGAGGCAGAAGAACATCTCTTCGGAATCTGCCTGCTCAACGACTGGTCGGCGCGCGACGTTCAGGCTTGGGAGTATCAGCCGCTCGGCCCTTTTCTCGCAAAAAGTTTTTCGACTTCACTGTCTTCCTGGGTGGTCACGATGGAAGCGCTGGCTCCATTTCGGATTGCTGCATTCACGCGCGCGGAGGCCGACCCCGCGCCGCTGCCTTATCTTTTCGACGCCGGCGACCGCGAACACGGTGGTCTTAATTTGGCGATCGAGGTCTCTTTGCAGTCGGCACGGATGCGGGAGACCGGCATAGCTCCTGCGATTTTGAGCCGCAGCAATTTCCGCGATCTCTACTGGACCATGGCGCAGATGCTTACGCACCATGCGAGCAATGGTTGCAATCTGCGCGCCGGCGATGTGTTGGCCAGCGGAACCATCTCAGGTCCTGATGTAACGGGCGAAATGCCCACACGCGGATGTTTGCTTGAGCTGACGTCGCGCGGGCAGTATCCGATTACGTTGCCGAGCGGAGAGCAGAGAAAATTTCTGGAAGACGGAGATAAGATCATCTTCCGCGGGTTCTGCGAATCCGATGGATTCCGCCGTATCGGACTGGGCACATGCCGCGGAACGGTTCTTCCGGCGCTCACAATCTGAGTATCCTGGCGGTCGACTCTCCTCAGCTCTCTTTCGCCGTTCTCCCGGTCCGACCGACGATGTCACTATCCTGTGTGAGCTATGTACATCTCCGCGGTGATGCAGAGCACAGCCCCTTGAGACATCCTCCTGTATCTATAAGCAACGGGCTCCCGCTGCGGGCAAAGGCAGAGGGAACTCGGGAACCACGACGCTTTGCCGACAACATGCCATGAATGTTTTCAAGGATGCGGGACATCTGTTTCGAGTGGCCGGAGTCTTCGTCGCGGGAATTCTCCTGTTTCTGGTTCTTCGCGGATTTCTGGTCCCAAAAAGTTTCGGCGAGTATGGGCACTATCGGGGCAATGCATTGTCGGAAATCGCGGCCCGGCCCGTGAACTTCGCCGGGCACCAGGCCTGCGAAGCGTGCCATACCGACGTCCTCGAAAAGAAGAAGGATGGCAAGCACGCGCACGTGAACTGCGAGGCCTGCCACGGGCCTTTGGCCAGGCACGCCGACGACCCTGCTTCCGTGACTCCCCCAAAGCTCGATGCGGCCGTGCTCTGCGTCCGTTGTCATGAGGCCAACGCAGCGAAGCCGAAGAATTTTCCGCAGGTTGTTTCCGCCGACCACGCCAGCGGGCTTGCCTGCGACACCTGCCACCAGCCCCATAGTCCGGTTATTGCCGCGGACACGGCAGGTGTGAAATGAACATTACGCGGCGTCACTTACTTCTGTTGTTGCCGGCGGCGGGAGCGGCCTGGAAATACGTCTTGGCGGGGACTCCGGAGTCCGCACCGAATTACAAGCTTACTGAACACTGGTGGGGAATGTTGATCGATCTCACCAAGTGCATCGGTTGCGGCAACTGCGTTCGGGCCTGCCAGGCGGAAAATGACGTCCCGGATGGATACTTCCGGACCTGGGTGGAGCGCTATCACGTCACCGACTACGATATTGAAAACCCGCACGTGGATTCCCCCGACGGCGGCAAGCATGGTTTTCCGTCGGCCAAGGATCCCTCGGGCAAGAATTTCTTCGTTCCCAAACTGTGCAATCACTGCGCCGACTCGCCCTGCACCCAGGTATGCCCGGTGGGCGCGACGTTTATCAGTCCCGACGGCGTCGTGCTGGTGGATAAGACATACTGCCTGGGCTGCCGTTACTGTGTGCAAGCCTGCCCTTATGGATGCCGCTTCATCAATCCCAAGACCAAGACCGCGGAAAAGTGCACGCTTTGCTATCACCGGATCACCCAAGGCCTCACCACCGCGTGCTGCGAGAGTTGTCCGACCGGCGCTCGCCAACTAGGCGACCTGAAGAACCCGAACGATCCGATCCATGAGTTCCTGAGGACGCACAGCGTGCAGGTGCTGAAGCCCTATATGGCGACCCATGCCAAGGTGTTCTATAACGGGTTGGATGGTTCAGTCAGATGAAGACCAGTGTGATGAAGATCGGTGCGATGAAGACCATTGCGATGAGCGATTTCAGGCTGAGAAGGAATACGTATGCAGGGCGTTGAAGGCTTCATGTATCCCAACGAAATCGAGTTGCAATGGAGCGTGCTGATCGTCCTGTATCCGTTCCTGACGGGACTGGTGGCCGGCGCTTTTATTTTGGCTTCGCTGGAGCGCGTATTCAACGTGGAGGCGGTGAAGCCCACCTACCGTCTGGCGCTGCTCACTGCGCTTGCGTTCCTGCTGATCGCGCCCCTGCCGCTGCAACTTCATCTCGGCCATCCCGAGCGCTCGTTTGAGATGTACCTGACGCCGCACACCACGTCGGCCATGGCCATGTTCGGCTTTGTTTATCTGTGGTACCTGATGGCCGTGCTGTTGCTGGAAATCTGGCTGGACTACCGGCGCGATATTGTGGAGTTGTCGCGGTCCACAACCGGGTTCACCCGCCTGATCTATCGCGCCCTGACTCTTGGTTCCACGAACATCAGTGAGCATGCGCTGCGAGTTGACGATCGAGTCGGCTGGCTGATCACGCTGATCGGAATCCCTTCCGCCTTTTTGCTGCACGGTTATGTCGGGTTCATCTTCGGCTCGATCAAGGCAAATCCATGGTGGTCGTCACCGCTCATGCCGGTGGTATTTATCTTTTCGGCGATGGTGTCGGGAATCGCTCTCGTACTGCTCGTGTACATGTTTTTGACGTGGGCTCGCAAGCAAACCATCGACATGCGCTGTGTGGACACCATCGCGCGGTATCTCTTCTACACATTCATTATTGATTTCAGCCTGGAGATGCTCGATTTGATTCACCGCATTTATGAGTCCGACGAATCCTTCCGCAGTCTCGACTTCATGGTGCACACCAAGCTCTATATGTCTCACATCGTGGTGCAGATCGTGCTGGGCACGGTGACTCCCCTAGCGCTCCTTGGTGTAACGCAGGTTTTGAAGCTCGGAGAAATTGCCCGGAAACGAATCTATGCCATTGCGGGATGCCTGACCATGATCGGCATCTTTGCCATGCGCTGGAATGTGGTAATCGGGGGGCAGCTTTTCTCAAAAAGCTTTCTGGGCTACACGACCTACAAAATGGGCCTCGTAACCCGGGAAGGCTTACTGACGGCGATTGTGCTGACGGTTTTACCGTTTGGCATCCTGTGGGTACTGGTGAAGCTTTTGCCACCTTGGGGGGAAGAAACGCCGGCTGCGGTTCCCAACGCCACGCCCGCGCACTGAGTGCAACCGGCGCGTTGCCATCCACAAAGCGGTGGAGATTATGGACGATCTTCTCGACGCTTTAGCACGACTCGATGCACGCCTGGAGAATCTGGAGCGTCGCGTTTCGGCGCTTGATCATTTATCTTCATTGCCATCCCACCCCGCCCCGTCTCTCCCTGTTGCACCAGAATTCCCTGTCACCGGATTGCATAGGGCGGGCGAATTCGCGCCCGCGCAAACCGAGGGCGCATTCCCCGTGGTGGGCAAGGCCATGCTCGGCATCGCGGGTGCTTACGTGCTTCGGGCGGTGGCGGAATCGGGATCGTTCCCCAAACTCGCGGTTGTAGTGCTCGCACTCGCATATGCGGGGGCGTGGTTGGTATGGGCGGCGCGCGTACCGGTTAGTGCGGGTCTTGCCAGGACCGCGTATGCGGTCACGTCGGCTTTAATTCTCGCGCCCATGCTGGGGGAGCTTACACTCCGCTTCCAGGTCTTGCCGGCGTGGGCAACCGCCGGATTGTTGAGCGCGTTTGCGCTCGCGGCATTTGCTTTGGCCTGGAAACGTAATCTTGCGCCCGTGGTCTGGGCAGCCCAGATTGTTGCGGCCGTCACCGCGCTGGCGTTGCTGATCATCTCGCACGACCTCATGCCCTACGTGGTCGCGCTTCTGGTGATTGCTCTCGCAAGCGAATCCGCGGCGGCCCGTGATCGCTGGCTCGGTCTTCGATTCGTGATGGCGCCGATAGTTGACCTCGCGGTTTTGATTCTCATCTATATCCACTCGCCTCCAGAAAGCTCTGGTGCGGGGTATGCCGCAGTGTCGAGGGGCGCGCTTCTCTTGCTGCCGTCCCTGCTGTTTCTGATTTACGGAGCAGGCATAGCTTGCCGCACTCTGTTGCTTCGCAGGCGGATCTCCGTCTACGAGATCGTTCAGGTTGCGATCGCGTTCATGCTGGCCGCGCTCAGTTGGCTCTGGTTCGCGCCGAGCGCGGGCCGCGTGCAGTTAGGTGTCTTCTGCGGGCTGCTCGCTGCCGCATGCTACACCGCCGCATTTGTCTGGTTTGACCGCAATGACGATAAGGAGCAACGCAACTACCACGTCTATTCGACCTGGAGTGTGGCGCTTGTGCTGGCAGGCAGCTTCCTCATTCTGTCGCCGGCACTCATCGCAGTGTTTTTGAGCGTGGCCTCGATCGTGGCCACGCTGGTCGGCGTTCGAGTGAAACGCCTCACGCCCGAGTTCCATGGGCTGGTCTATCTGACGGCAGCAGCTTTTGCATCCGGCCTGTTGCAGTATGCCGGTCGAGCGCTGGCCGGGACCTTCCCCACCGCGCCGGGCTGGATGGTTTGGCTGGTGGCCCTGTGCGCGCTTGTCTGCTACGCGATCGGCGGACGATTCGAAGGAGAGCGCTGGAACGAGCGGCTACTTCGGCTGCTCGCGGCGGTTCTCGCGGTCAGCGCGGTCGCCACATTCCTTGTTTCTTGTCTGGTCTGGCTGGCAGCGATCGGCATGACGCCTGGAGCGGCGCATGTCGCTGTCATTCGCACTCTCATTACTTGCGGCCTGGCGCTCGCCCTGGCCTTTAGTGGCTCGCGCTGGCAGCGCATCGAACTGGTCTGGATCGCTTACGGCATTCTGGCATTTGTCAGTGCCAAGCTGCTGTTTGAAGATCTGCCCCATGGCCATTCAGGATCGATCGCGATTTCAATTTTCCTGTATGCGGTGTCGTTGATTATGGTTCCCCGGGTGGCGCGCACAGGGCGGCAGGAAAGCTGATCGCCAGGATAGACGCTAGGGGGCCTTCGACTCCGCTCAGGATGACTCACTGGAGATTTCCCGACAATCGACAAGCTACTTCATCGGCGGCAAATACGGAATATAGCGCGCGAACAGCCAGCACAGAAAGAAAACTACTGGTACGTGCACCATCAGTTGCAGAACTCCATAGCCCACGATGTCGCGGGCTTTCAATCTCAGAATGCCGAGCAGGGGCAGCATCCAGAAGGGATTGATCAGATTGGGCAGCGCTTCCGCGGCGTTGTAGATCTGCACCACCCAACCTAAGTGCACCTGGTGGAGGTTCGCGGCCTGTAAGACGTAAGGAGCCTCGATGACCCACTTACTGCCGCCTGATGGAATGAAGACGCCCAACACCGCCGAGTAAGTAGCTACTAAAAGTGGATAGGTGCTGTGCGTGCTGATGGCGGCGAAAAGCTTGGCCAGCGCATCGGAGATTCCAGTGCCTACGATCATCCCGAAGATCACAGCGTAGAACGGGAACTGAATAAGCACGCCGCCAGTTGCGGGCACGCAGTCAGCCACGGCGCGCATGAAGCGCTTGGGCCGCCAGTGCAGCAGCAGGCCAACGGTAATGAACATCAGGTTGTAGGTGTTGAGGTCGAGCGCTGCCAATGCGCCTTGCGGAGACGTCCGGAACACGTCGACCAGATACCACACGAGCAGCGCGGCCACAAGGATGGTGAGCAGCGGGCTGTATTCCAGCCATTCGCCGGGTTTGCTCTTGGGCTCGAGGCTGGAGCGGATCGGTTCGTACTGGATGCCATAGGATTCGGCCGTCTTGGCGTTCTCCGCCGACGGCGTGGACAGGTAGGCAATCAGCACCGAGAGAACGATCAGGATGAACGCGGTTGCGAGACTCTGCCACAGAAAGAGGGTTTGCGTAAGAGGAATCAATCCGCTGACGTTGAAGAGCGCCGCCGGCATGGTGGACTTGGTCGCCATCAGCATGGCGGCCGAGGAAGACAAACCCATGGCCCAGACTGCGCCCAAGCCAAGATAACCGGCAGCGCCAGCGGCGCGATAGTCCATTCCTTTGACTCGATTGGCCATCTCACGGACCAATAGCCCGCTGAAGATCAGGCTCAACCCCCAGGAGATCAGCGACGTCAACATGGAGAAGAGTGCGATCATCGCCACGGCTGTTTTCGGCGTTTTCGGAATTCCCGCCAGCGCGCGAATGGCGCGATAGACGAGCGGCGTGGAAGCGACGACATAGCCGCCGATAATGATCATCACCATCTGCATCGTGAACGGCACCAGCGACCAGAAACTCTTGCCTCCCGAAATAGCAAGCTTGGAGGGACTTTGGTGGAGCAAAAGGCCAACGATAAAAACGATGACAATTCCCAGCAGCGCAAATACAAGTGGGTCGGGAAACCACTTCTCGCTCCAGTTAGCGAGTCCCAGCCCGAAGCGAACCAGATGCTTTTCCTGAGTCACCGGTGGATGTTGTGGGGACACGGGGGCGTCCTTTCTGTTGCGCAACGAATTCTAAACGAAATTCCGACGCGTGAGGCAATTTTCAGGGAGTCGCATCGCTCTCGTAAAAACATGCCTCGACGGAGCTTCCTGCTGTCAAAGGATTCGGGCGCAGTAAGTCGCGTTTGGTACGCCGAATGTATCTCCCATGAGCCGCCGGAATCGATATAGAATACGCACGCACACGTGGGGGATGCTGCAATTCGCGCGGCAAGCAGACAATGATCAAAGAAAGAATGATCGAAGAAATCGACATCTTGTGGTTGACGGCCGGATTGGGCTGCGATGGAGATACGATCGCGATGACCGGCGCCACCCAGCCGAGCATCGAAGATATTGTGACCGGCGCGCTGCCCTGGACGCCAAAGGTGAATTTCCATAACCCATTTCTCGCCTACGAAAATGGAGACGAGTTCGTGCGGCCGTTCCGCGAAGCGGCCGAGGGGAAATGGGCAAGGCCGTTCATTCTCGTTGTCGAAGGATCGATCCCCGACGAAAGCAATAAGAGCGAAGGTTACTGGGCTTCGTTTGGAACCGACGCGACGACCGGACAGCCGATCACGACTTGCGAGTGGATCGACCGCCTGTCGCCGAATGCGTGGGCCATCATTGCGACCGGAACCTGCGCGACCTACGGCGGCATTCATGCCATGCAGGGAAATCCAACCGGCTGCATGGGTCTGCCCGATTATCTGGGCTGGAAGTGGAAATCGAAAGCGGGGATCCCAATTGTGTGCGTGCCCGGCCGTCCGGTGCAGCCCGACAACATGATGGAGACGATTCTCTATCTTCTCTATATGGCGGTGGGCCGCGCCCCCATGATTCCTCTTGATGACGCCCTGCGCCCCACCTGGCTGTTTGGCAGCACCGTGCATGAAGGATGCGATCGCGGCGGTTATTACGAACAGGCCGAGTTTGCCGAGGAGTACGGCTCTCCGCTGTGCATCGTGAAACTCGGATGCTGGGGTCCGGTGGTGCAATGCAACGTGGGGAAGCGGGGATGGATGGGCGGGATTGGCGGATGCCCGAACGTCGGCGGGATATGCATTGGGTGCACCATGCCTGGCTTCCCGGATAAATTCATGCCCTTCATGGACCAGCCTCCGGGGTCATTGTTGTCGTCCCATGCGGTGCAGACTTATGGCCGGGCGATTCACGCGTTGCGGAGGTTCACGCAGGCTTCGCTCAACAAGGAGCCGACCTGGAGGGTCCGGCCGAAGATGCCGCCCAGCCCCTAAAGGGGGCAATTGATTTCGAGGGCTTGCGGTATCGCTAAAGCGATACCCTGATACGAAAGCGAACACGAAACCGATACCGTGATACGAAACCCGACACGAAAGCGATACCCTGATACAGAAGCGATACCTGACACCCGATACCCTGATGGTGGGAGGGGATGGTTCGATGAGTACGTTCTGGCAGATGGGCGGTGAGACGCCACGAGGTGCCGACTCTTAGGCTCCCGAAGAGAAAGAACTTACTCAGGACGCTGCAGAAGCGATTCTGGCGGGACTGGCCAGCACTTATTCCAAAGACATTGTCGGATCTCTCGGCGCTCTGCATCACTTCTTCGAGAGGCTCGACCAGAGCCCGATCTCGGAAGCACAACTCCCCAATCTCGAAGCTAAATACCGCGCGGCTGTGATGGCGATTCCGTTTCAATTACCGCCGCAACTCAACCCAGTATTGAAGATGTTCTGCTGGGAGCAATTCCGGGTCTGCCCAAGGTTCATCTGCATAATCCTGTACTTGCCTATGAAAATGGCGACGACTTCCTGAAATATTGGTACATGGCGGAAAAAGGGAAACTCGATCCCTTCGTCTTGGTGATTGAAGGTTCGATCCCGAACGAGAAAATCAAGAGCGACGGTTATTGGGCGGCATTGGGAACTGATCCCGTCACGAAGCAGCCGATCAAAACCACCGAATGGATCGATCGTCTCGCTCCAAAAGCCTTGGCCGTTGTGGCTTGCGGAACCTGCGCGACTTACGGCGGCATCCACGCCATGGAGGGAAATCCGACAGGCTGCATGGGCTTGGCGGACTACCTGGGATGGCATTGGACCTCGAAGGCCGGCCTGCCAATCGTGAATGTACCCGGATGCCCGGTGCAACCCGACAACTTCATGGAGACACTTCTCTACCTGCTCTATCAGGTGGCAGGACGAGCGCCCATGATCCCACTCGACGACCAGTTGCGCCCGACATGGCTGTTCGGGAATACCGTGCATGAAGGTTGTGATCGCGCCGGTTACTACGAGCAGGGCGACTTTGCCGAGAGCTACGGTTCGCCGAAGTGCATCGTCAAGCTGGGATGTTGGGGCCCGGTAGTCAACTGCAACGTGCCGAAGCGCGGCTGGATGGCGGGCATCGGCGGCTGTCCCAACGTTGGCGGAATTTGTATTGGCTGTACCATGCCAGGATTTCCGGACAAATTCATGCCGTTCATGGAGCCAGCCGGGATGAGGCGTTGATGCGGTCGCTGGTCTCAACCCACACAATCCTGGGCGCGACGGGTGGCGAATTCATCTCGTTGCTCGAGCCTCCCGACGAGCTGCAGGGATTAGCTGCACAGTGTGCAAACGTTGGCGTCTGGCCGGTGCTGGTGGGAGAGCAGGGTGAGCGCGACACGCTGCTGGCATCGCCGATCATCCTCTACGACTACCCGCAGATTGCTCCTGAAAGTATCGGCGACCTGTTCGGCGGCACCGAGATCGACGAGATTCTTTCTCTTCGCATCATGACGCTCACCGATGAAGAGAAGCGTGAGATCCGCAACTCCGATGATCGCGCCCGCCAGATTCTGGAGCGGACTGAGTCGATGCCCGCCGAACAATTCATGAAACTGCACGGCGCTGTGCGCGGTATGCGCCCACTCAAGCACCAGCCCAAGGAGAAGAGTGTATGAACGAGTGGGAATGGCAGGTGCTCTAGGACAAAACGCCTGTTGATCGCCTGCCCATTGGCGGCGTGGAAGTGAAGGTAGGGGATCGCGTGCGCCTGCATCCCAGGAAGGGCGGTGACATCCTCGACGTTGCCCTGGCCGGGCAGGCAGCTCTGATTGAGAGCCTCGAACAGGACTACGAAGGCAAGATCCATGTCTGCGTCGTGCTCGAGGATGACCCCGGCCGGGATATGGGCATGCTGCGCCAGCCCGGGCATCGATTCTTTTTCGACGCCGAGGAAGTCGAGCCATTACCGGGCGAATTACCGCTTAAGGATGCGCGGCCTAAGACCGCGGCCCAACAACCGCGCATCCTCGTCGCGGGTATCGGAAACATCTTTCTCGGAGACGACGGATTCGGCGTCGAGGTCGTCAAACGCTTGACGGCTCGCGGGCTTCCTGACGAGGCAAGAATTATCGATTTCGGCATTCGAGGATTCGATCTCGCATACGCCCTGCAAGATGGATACGAAACGACCACCCTGGTGGATGCCTATCCCCACGGTCAGCAACCCGGCACGGTCTCGCTCGTCGAGCCCGATCTCAGCAAACTGGACGAAGTAGAGCAGGGGGTAGTGGAAACGCATGGCATGAACCCGCTCAATGTGCTGCGCATGGCGACTGCGATGACCGTTGGCTTGAAAAAAATCTTGTTGGTCGGGTGCGAACCCGCCACCTTTGGAGGCGAAGAAGGACAAATGGAATTGAGCGAAACCGTTGAGGGGGCAATCGACGAAGCGGTAAATCTGGTGGCAGCGGCAGTGGAGAATATTTTGAAGGGGCCGCGGTAAAGATAAAGATTAAAGATAAAGAGCGGTAATTTTGAATCAACTAAGGAGACGGTCGTGGCTGAAAATCACAATGGTTCTGCAAGCGACAAAGACACTTTGTTCATGCTCAGCGGGCTGGCGTTCATGGTATTTGGCGCCGGCCTGATTCTCTCCAACCCCCTGGTGCGGGGTTATCTGGGGCGAGTCGGTATCGGCAACCTCGCCCAGACGGCGTTGCCCGATCTGGATCGCTACTTGAGATTGCGCGCCATGTAGCCGGAAACGTCAGGCGCAGAAGCAGTGGGCCAAGCAGGGGGCACCTGCCTTCGGACCTCAAGCGGGAGAGGCGACTGAGCCCGTGAAACCCGGAAGGAGCATCGGATGGCATCGTACGCAGATAACGCGCCCAATATAAGGGGGGGCGGCGATGCCCGCTATGTGATCGATACCAAGGGAAGCACTTTTCAGATACAAGCATTTTCCCAAGGGTTGCTGTCTGCTTTCGGCCACAATCCGAAAATTGCGATCCGGAACTTCGAGGGTGATGCGAGTTTTATTGCCAAAGGCGCTGTGCTCGAGGACGCCAAACTGGAGGTAAGGATTCGCGCTGACTCGCTCGAAGTGGTCGATGACATCAGCGAGAAAGACCGTCTCGAAATCGAGCGTCAAATATACAACGACGTGCTCGAAACGGATCGCTTCCCTATGATCCTGTATGAGTGGAGCGGAGCAGCCACCGGCAACGGCGACCTCTTTTGGGTGAAATTGGAGGGAGCGCTGACCTTGCACGGTGTAACTCATACCGTGCCCGTTTCGGCCAGAGTAGTCATCCAGGGAGACTCGCTGCGGGCTTCGGGTGAGTTTCTGGTGAAGCAAAGCGACTATGACATTGCCATCGTCAAAGTCGCGGGCGGCGCCATCCAGCTTAAGGATGAAGTGAAAGGTACTTTCAACATCGTGGCCCGAAGGCAGGGATAGTTCGATGCCCGAGGCGGGAATAGGTTGATGATATTTCAATGAATGACAGCCCGAATAACGGCAAAGACAAAAACAACGAAGACGGCGTCGGAAACCCGTCGGAAGGATGCCACATGTGCCTCGCCATCCCCGGAAAGATCATCGAAATTTCTCCCGACAACCCCGATTCGGCCCTGGTTGACGTCGTCAGCGTGCGGCGCAGAGTCGATCTGGGCTTGTTGCAGGATGACCGTCCCCGGCCTGGAGACTGGGTTCTGATTCACGTTGGATTCGCGATGAGCAAGATCAGCGAGCAGGATGCCAACGACCAGATGCAGACCCTGCGCGCGCTGGGCGAGGCTGAGGCAGCGATGCAGGAAGTACAGGGCTATGGATTGGAGGAGGGTGACGATGCGAAACCGCCGCGACCAAACTAACTTCAGCCTATGAAAGAGTGATGTGCGGCCGAGCCTGAATACGAAAGTTGAGACGACATGAGATTTGTTGATGAATTCCGGGAGCCCGAACTGGTTACAAGGACGGCGGACGAGATTCGCCGCTTGGCCGACCCCGCGCGGCATTATCGCTTCATGGAAGTATGCGGCGGTCATACTCACGCCATCTACCGTTTCGGGCTGAAAGATCTTCTTCCTTCGAATATCGAGCTGATACACGGGCCGGGCTGTCCGGTGTGCGTTTGCCGATGGGCAGGATCGACGACGGGCTGTCGTTGGCTCAACCGAACCACGCTCAGCCAACCCGTTCTCAGCACGCCCATCCGCAGCAACCGGACGTGATCTTCGCCGCCTTTGGAGACATGATGCGCGTCCCCGGAACGAGCGGAAGCCCGCTTGAGCACAAGGCGCGCGGCATGGATGTACGCATCGTCTATTCGCCTTCCGACGCCTTAAAGATGGCCAAAGCGAATCCCGACAAGCACGTCATGTTTTTCGCCATCGGATTCGAGACCACGGCTCCATCCATGGCGCTGACGCTGATGCGCGCCAAAGCCGAGCGCGTCCATAATTTCTCTGTTTTCTGTAATCACGTAACGATTATCCCGGCCATCCGGGCGATTCTCGACTCTCCTGACATGCGCCTCGACGCTTTTATCGGGCCAGGGCACGTGTCGACCGTGATCGGATGCCGCCCTTACGAATGGATCGTGCAGAATGAGCACAAGCCCATCGTGATCTCGGGCTTTGAGCCGCTCGACATGCTGCAGTCGATCGTGATGCTGCTGCGGCAAATGAAAAATGGAGAGGCCAAGGTCGAAAACCAATACAAGCGGGTCGTTCCGTGGGAAGGCAATCGAGCCGCCTTGCGCGCTATGGCGGAGGTGTTCCAACTGCGACCGTATTTTGAATGGCGTGGTCTGGGATTCATCTCGCAATCGGCGCTTCGCATTCGCGACGCCTATGCCGAGTGGGACACCGAACAGCGATTTGAGGTCCCCGGCGTGCGTGTCACCGACCCCAAGGCCGCCCAATGCGGAGAGGTTTTCAAGGGCGTCCTGAAGCCCCATCAATGTAAATTGTTTGGACGCGAGTGCACGCCCGAGCATCCCATTGGCGCACTCATGGTGTCATCGGAAGGATCATGCGCAGCGTATTACAGCTACGAACACCGCAAAACGGCCATGGTGAACATCCTGGGCCAGACCGCGTGACACAGGTCACAGTTGCGGGCAACGTCGCGGAAAAGGTGTCGGAAAAGGCTGCGGAAGAAGTGTTGGAAAGCCGGGCGGAAGATGTCACGGCAAAAGTCCGATTCCGCGAGCCGCAGATCGAAATGGCCCACGGAGATGGCGGCAAGGCCAGCCGCAGGCTCGTCGAAGGTCTGTTTGCGCCCCTGCTCTTTGGCGCTTCTGCGGAACCTCTGGGAGATGCCGCGCATCTCTCCATCAATGGCGCGCGCATTGCCATCACAACCGACAGTTTTGTAGTGAAGCCGTTGAGCTTTCCCGGCGGCTCCATCGGCGAATTAGCAGTCAACAGAACTGTGAACGACCTCGCCGTTTCAGGAGCGGGCCGAAACAATGGTGGTCACTTTCGTTCTCGAAGCCGGACTGCCCACCGAGCTTCTGGAAGCTGAAGTACGCGCCATGGCGAACGCCGCGCGCAAGGCCGGAGTGAAAATTACGGGCGGCGATACAAAAGTCGTGGAACACGGCAAAGCCGATCGCATGTACATCACCACGACGGGCATTGGCAGTCCGCTTCGCGCTATAAAGATTGATCCGCGCTCCGTGAAGTGCGGAGACAAAGTGTTACTCTCGGGACCCATCGGCGACCACGGCATTACGATTCTGCTGGCGCGCGGGGAACTGGATATAGAAGCAGGTCTGCGCTCCGACACCCGCTCAGTCCTTCCGCTGGTCGAGGTTCTGGCCGCAGTTGCGGCCCCGGCAAAGAACTCGAAGTCGTTGCATTGGAGATTCAGTGACAAGCGGGCATGCAGGTCTTCAAAGTGTCTGCCAAGACCGGCGGCGGCACCGAAGAATTTCTAGACTACCTGCGGACACGCCTGTCTGCCTCACGAGAGCCCGCAACTGTTTGACAATCGCCCGTTTGATAGCCGCAACCGTTTGACAACTTCCGAAATCAGTCAATCTGGCCTAACCCACGCAACGCAAAGGGAAGGGCACGAGTTCCACTCGTGCCGATAACTCGCTCAAAATAGATACGCGCTTCAGCGCCTGGGGTTGCGTTCGGCGTGGCAATGACCTTTCGCAAGTTGAAAGGTGTGCGCTAGGGCGTTACGTTTCCGGCGGCGTGGAACTGCACGTCGACAATATTGGCAACGCGCAGAAAGAGAACGCTCGGATTTTTCATTCCCCAACTAGCATACGGGACTCGGAATGACGCTTTAGCTGTCCAGGTATCGCCATCAAAATGCACTTGAACCGGCACAGTAATTTCATGTTCGGCGCCGTGGATTGAAAACATGCCATGCACCTGCAGCATGCAGTCGCCGGCTGCCGCCAGCCTACCTTCTGCGTGATCGGGGCGGAAGGCAATTTCAGGGAAGCGCGCGCTCTCGATTACAGCCTTGTGCATTTTGCTGTCGCGTCCGTCGCTGCCCGTTTTGCCGCTGGCGGCGTCGAACACGATCTCGCCCCCAGCCTTGCCGGTTGCGGGATCGTAACGAATGGCGCCGTGTTTGAGTGCGAACGATCCTTCGACGGTATGAAAGTTGCCGGTCAGAGTAATTCCAGCGCCGCTCCGGGCAGGATCGAGTTCCAACTTGAGTTCGTGCACCCGAGCAGGCGCCTGCGCAACCACCCATTGTGCCAGGAGAAAAACGATGATGGACAGAAGGATGGAGAACAGAGAAATACTGTGTGAGTTTTCTTCATGAATCTGGATTGGATCTAGCCCGCGTGCACCTCCGTGAACCCTGTGGTTGATGCTTCTTGCCGGCACTTAATCAGAGCTCCCCTGGGCCCTCAAGCCTTGAGGAACTGCCTCCCAAGCGCGATCCCATTTGCAATGTAGCCGCGCGCAGTAGTATCGCCGACGTGCAAGGCGAGCATTGCCGCAAACAAGCGCGGGCTCGATTCGAAAACCTGCTGGCGGAGACGCGCATGGCTGCCCATCAGCAACATCAACCGCGCCATGAGCGCAGGACGCCGAATCAGTCGCCGATGCTCGACCTGATAGCGCGCCAGGTTCCGTGACGCCAGACAATCGGCGAGCAGCGTGGCTTGGCGAAAGGCGAGGCAGAGCCCTTCTCCGGTGATCGCGTCTACTCCCCCGGAAGCGTCACCGACCAGAGCGACATTTCCCCGGTACACGCGTTGCAGCATTCGGCTGACAGTGATGGCTCCGCGTTCGGTGGATGCGTGCCCGGCACGGCCCAGGCGTGCGGCGAGCTCGGGGAACCCGGTGAGAGCGGCGTCCAGTCGTAAATGCGGATTCCCGGAGATCAACGCCACACAGATTTCTTCGCGGCTGACCGGAGTGACATAGATCTGGCAGGCATCACTCTGGCCATCTCCCCAATGCAGTTCCATAAAGTCGGACCAGGGCGCGACGCGGTAATGCCGCCGAAATCCGAAGCGCAGCTTTTTCTTCCGGTGGCCATCAAGGCCTGCCCAGTGGCGAACGCGGGAACTGGACCCATCGGCGCCCACCACCCAGCGCGCAGGCACGAGCTTTCTATCAACCAGTACGCCATCCGGATGAAGTCCCGTGACCGCCGATTGCCAGAGCATGGACACGCCGCATGAGGCGGCTTGGTCAATCAGAATGCGATGCAAAGCTGTGCGTCGGATCCCGTACGCGACGCCACGTGGGAAAACGGCTTCGGTCTTTCTTGCGCCGCTGACGAAACGAATGCCACGGAAGGGATAGACGTCGTCGTCGGGAATTTCGACGCCCAGTTCGCGCAAGGCCTCCAGACCGTCGGGCATCAGGCCCTCGCCGCAGGGCTTATCGATCGGTGGAATTGCTCCATCGGCGACCACAACGCTCAGGCCGCGACGGCGCGCGGCGATCGCGACACCGAGGCCCGCCGGTCCTCCTCCAACAACGACGACGTCAACCGGATTTGGCAAATGATTCAGCAAGAGTTTCTAATTCGTATTTTCCAGACAGCGCGCGCCCTACCATTCCAGCAAAACAAATTCCGAACAGAATCCCGGCCCCATAGCGGCCAGAATACCGAGCGTGCCCGGCTCGGGGCGGCGGTTCTTCATGACCTCATCGAGCACCACCAGCACGGACGCCGACGACAGATTGCCCGTCCGGCGCAGGCACTCCCAGGAAACGTCAAGTTGGCCATTGTTCAATCCCAGCGCCTCGGCCGTGGCTTCGAGAATTTTGGGTCCGCCCGTATGCAGCGCCCAGCTGCCAATATCGGCGCGCGTCAATCCGCGCGTGGCGAGGAATTCATCCACATCGCGCGCCAGATTGTTTCGCACCAGGTTCGGGATTTCGCGCGAGAGCACGATGCGAAAGCCTTTCTCCGAAATGTCCCAGCCCATCATCTCCTCCGTGTCGGGATAAAAGACGGAACGGGTCGCCAGAATGGTGGGACCGCCGAGCCCGCAGTCGGCGCCGGCCACAATGACCGCGGCCGCGCCGTCCCCAAACAGTCCCGATGAAATCAGGTTGGCCATCGAAATATCTTCGCGCTGGAGCGTGAGCGAACAGAGTTCCACCGAAAGCACAACGGCCACCTGATCCGGGTAAGCCTTCACATAATCGGCGGCGCGCGAAATGGCGGCCGCTCCGGCGACGCAGCCCAGACCGAAAATGGGCACGCGGCGGATGTTGCGGCACAGTCCCATTTTGTTCACCAGCAGCGCGTCAATCGACGGACTGCAAATGCCGGTCACGGAAATAAAAAAGAAAGCGCCCAGATTGTGGCCATCCAAACCGGCGCCTGCGAGCGCGCCCGCCACCGCTTTTTCTCCCAGCTCCACAGCCGTGCGAATCCAGTGCTTGTTGGCCTCTCCCCAGGTCCTCATGGTCAGATATTCTTCCTTGGGGATGGAGAGGTAACGTCCGTCGACGCCCACGTGGCGATGCAGACGGCGCAGGACGTTGGGGTTGTCGATCCGGTCGCCCCAGAATTGCTGCAGGGCCGCAAGCAGCATCTCCTGGGAGTAGTAGTGTTTCGGGAATGCGCTGGCAGTACTGGCGATTTGCATAGTTGGGTGAAATCCTCATGTAGGGAGAGCTGGCCCGTAGCAATCACGGATGACAGCGCTACCCATCTTAGGCCAAATGCGCCAGAACTTGTCACGCCCAGTCAATAAATCTCAATTCAGCCGAGAATTGCAGTCTTCCTGTTAGATGCGTTTTAAAGATTAACGGCTCGATGCTAAAGTTATTCAGCTTGAGAAAGGCAGGGCAAGGCTTTGAAATTCATTGCGGGCTTGGTACTCGGGATCATTCTGGTCCCGGTTTCGGTTTATTTTTATTTCGCCAGCGGCAGCGCCCCGGTGGCCACGACCGACTCGGACATGCCGTTCGAAACCCTGTTGGCGGATAAGGCGCAGAACGCGCGTATTGAAAAAGATATGCCGAAGAACGTTCCGATCCCGGCGAACGAAGCAAATTACCTGGCCGGCGCCGAACTCTACAAGCAAGATTGCGCCGTTTGCCATGGCTTGCCACTGTCTCCGAAGACCGCGATTGCGACCGGAATGTACCCGCATCCTCCCCAACTGTTCATGGGCAAGGGTGTGACCGACGACCCCCCCGGCGAAAGCTACTGGAAGATTTTCAATGGCCTGCGCCTGACCGGCATGCCCGGCTTCAGCAAATCGCTCAATGAAACCCAGATGTGGCAACTGGCGCTGCTGCTCGCCAATGCCGACAAGCTGCCTTCTTCGGCGAAGGCCGCGCTGGTCGCGCCTCCCGCACCTCCAGCCACTACCGCCCCGGCAGTGGGCACACCAGCGGCAAACCCCGCGCCCCTGCCACCGACGCGATGAGTAAACGAGGAACAGATTCTCAATCCGGCTGAGACAGCTTAGGGAAGCTCCGATCAAGTACCTGGGGTTCTCCGTGCGCCTCTCTAAACCCTGTGGTTTATGCTTCTTGCCGATACTTAACCTGAGCTTCTTTAGATTGCGTTCGCGTTGGACTGACAACGAAGCCCACCGGCGCTATCGTATAAGCATGGCGTTTGGCCGTCCTAGGAAGCTTTTTACCGAACCCGAGCTTTACGAATATGCCGTGGGTGCGCTCGCGCGCCGGAGCCGGTCCGTTGCGGAACTGAAGCGCCTGCTCCGTAATCGCGTCGAGGCCGACACGGAATTCGGCAAAACGCTCGTCGAACTGATCATCGTTCGCCTGAAAGATCAGGGATATCTCAACGACGCCCGTTACGCGGCAGCCTATTCCTCGTATCGCCGCGAGACTGAAAAATTCGGCCGCATGCGAGTGGTGACCGACCTGAAGGCAAAGGGCGTCCATGGTGATGTGATTCAAAAGGCAGTCGCCTCGATTTATGACGAGGTGAAGGAAGAGGACCTGGCGCGGGCTTATCTGAAGCGCAAACGGCTGCACAAGCCAGGAGACCAAAAACAGGCCGCCCGCATTTTCCGCAACCTCATGCGCGCGGGCTTCGGATCGAAAACCATCTTCATGATCCTGAAAAAATGGGATGTCGATGAGGAAACCCTGACTGAGATCGAGGACGCAGTTCCGGAGAGCCAAAGCTGAGGAGTTCTTCCCGCGAGTTGCGAACATTCCAATACTCTGATAAAAATCGGCCACTGCGAACTCTGCAAATTTTGGACGCACTAGAGAAAGAGGAAAGAGGACTATGAAAACACGCACTTTGAAAACGATGCTGTCGATCATGATCGGGGCTCTGCTGCTCAGTCTGTCTGCTTTTGCCTTTGGCCAGGTCGGAACCGATGTGAAGAAGGCGGGCGAGGATACCGGCAAAGCGGCCGACACCGCCGCAAAAGATACCGCGCACGCGACCAAGAAAGTGGCCAAGAAGACCGGCCACGCCACCGAAACCGGAGCCAAGGATACCGGCCACGCCACCAAGGTTGCCGCGAAGGACACTGGCCATGCCACCAAGGTTGCCGCCAAGGACACCGGCAAAGGCACTGAAACCGCTGCCAAGGATACCGGCAAAGGTGTAAAGAAGGGCACCAAGGCGGTTGGCCACGGAGTCAAGAAGGGCGCTGAGAAGACCGAAGACGTGGCCAAGTAAGTCGACGTTCTCACGACGGCGTCGAAGTGCCGGCTGAAGGTTGTTTGCGAAGCTGGTCTTCGCCGCCGCCCATCTTATCGAACGGCGGCGCCCTCCGGCAGTATCCCTTTTGACCTCTGCAATCTGACCTCTAACCTCTGCCCTCTTCCGCTATCATTTAGAATTTAACTTCCGATGCTCACTGGCTCCCAAATCCGCCGCAAATTCCTCGACTTCTTCATTCAGAAGGGACACCGCGAGGTCCATTCGTCGTCGCTCGTTCCGGCGAACGATCCCACGCTGCTGTTCACCAACGCCGGCATGAACCAGTTCAAGGA